>NZ_ATUP01000001.1:0-327671 GCF_000420265.1 Oceanicaulis alexandrii DSM 11625 | reverse complement strand
ATCGCCACTGACTGGGATAACCATCTGCAAGCGCTCTACGAGCACTTCCATGAAAATCCCGAACTGTCCTTCATGGAGACCGAAACCGCCGCCCGTCTGGCGCAAGAGCTGCGCAGCGCCGGCTTCGAAGTGACCGAAGGCGTTGGCCGTACCGGCGTTGTCGCGGTGATGGAGAACGGCGAGGGGCCGACCATCATGCTGCGCGCCGACATGGACGGGCTGCCGGTGCGTGAAGACACGCCGGTGGATTACATCTCTGAAGTCATGGGCGAGGACCGGATGGGGAACACCTTCCCGGTCATGCATGCCTGCGCGCATGACACGCACATGACCTCGCTGGTCGCCTCGGCGCGTTATATGAGCCAGAACCGCGATGACTGGTCGGGGACGCTGGTGTTGATCGGTCAACCCGCCGAAGAAGTGGGCCTGGGCGCGCTCGCCATGTTGTCAGACGGCCTTTATGAACGCTTCCCGGCGCCGGATGCGGTCGTATCCTATCACACCTGGGGATACATGCCGGCGGGCGTGATCCGCTATGCGCCGGGTTGGGCGATGGCGAATGTGGATTCGGTAGATCTTTACGTGCGCGGCGTCGGCGCTCATGGCGCCTCGCCGCATCTGGGCAAGGACCCGGTGGTCCTCGCCAGCCAGATCGTCACCAATCTGCAGACGCTGGTCAGCCGCGAGCTGTCGCCGCTTGAAACAGGCGTCGTCACCGTCGGCGCCTTCAACGCCGGGACCAAGCACAACATCATCTCCGACGAGGCGCATCTTCAGATTACCGTGCGGTCCTATTCTGACGAGGTGCGCGAACGCCTGATCAGCGGGATCGAACGGATCGCGCGGGGTCAGGCCATGGCGGCGGGCCTGCCTGATGAACTGATGCCGGTGATGGAAGTCGAAGAGATCTACACGCCTGCGCTCTATAACGATCCGGCGCTGTCTGATCAGGCGGGCGCCGTGCTGTCCGCCCGGTTTGGCGAGAACGCCGTGGGGACCGCGGACCCTGTGACCGGCGGAGAAGACTTCTCCCGTTATGGCCGCACCGAGGAAGACGTGCCGATCTTCATGTTCTGGGTGGGCGGCGCCCCGCAGAGCGTGTGGGAAGAGTATCAGGCGCGCGGTGAAACTCCGCCCGCCAATCACTCGCCCTTCTTCTATCCCGATGGCGAGGGCGCCGTGACCGTCTCTTCTGAAGGCATGGTCGCGATTGCGCTCGACCTGTTCGCCAACGGCGTGCCTGAAGGCGAGTAGATCTTGACCAAGCCCCGTCACGACATCCAGCGCGTCACCTCCGGCGCGCCGTGGGAAGAGCTGGTCGCCTATCGCCGCGCCGTGCGCGTCGGCGACCAGGTGTTCGTGGCGGGGACGGTGTCGGTCGATGCAAAGGGACAGCCCTTCGCGCCCGGCGACCCCGGCGCCCAGACCTCACAATGTCTTGAAATCATCGCGCAAGCGCTGGACAAGGCGGGCTCCCATATCAGTCATGTCGTGCGGACTCGGCTTTACGTGACCGATATGAGCCCTGAAACACAACGCGCAGTGGGGCAGGCGCATCGCAAGGTGTTCGCAGAGTTTCCGCCCGCCAGCGCGATGATCGGCGTGGCGGCGCTCGCCGGGCCCGAGTTTATAGTTGAGATTGAAGCTGATGCGGTCATTCCGCCCGGCGACTGACCCATTCAGGATATTATGATGGATGCTTCCCTGATCCCCGCCGACCAGCACCTTGCGGTGATGGCCGGGCTGACCGTGATCGCCGCTGCCGGCTTTCTGCTTGAAAAAACCAAATTCGGCGCTCTGCTGACCGGCACGGTGTGGACGATCCTGCTGGCGATCCTGGCGTCCAATCTGCGCATCCTGCCGTTTGACGCGCCCGCCTACGGGTTCGTGTTCTCCTACGCTGTGCCGGTGCTCATTCCGCTCTTTCTGATGAAGGCGGACCTCAAGCGCATCTTCTTTGAGACCACCCGCATGACCGGGGCGTTCCTGATCGCGTCCCTGGCGACGGTGATCGGCGTCTTCACCGCTGTGCTGGTGGTCCGATTGGGTGATTGGGAAGCGGCGGTCGCTGCGTCTCTGACGGGGTCGTATGTGGGAGGATCGGTGAATTTCGGGCCGCTGACCGAGATGACCGGTCTCGCCGAGGGCGCTCCCAGCCTTGTCTCCGCGATTGTCGCGGCTGACCATCTGGCGAGCGCGGCCTATCTGGGTGTTCTGGCCGTACTGCCGAGCGTGGCCTGGATCGCCAAGCGCTTCGTGTCGCGTGATCACACGCAAGACCACACCGACACCCTGAAAGAGGGCAGCGAGGGCGCGACCACGCCCTTGTCTCTGGCGCTGACCCTGGCCTATGCGCTGACGGTCGTCGCCATCGGCACATGGCTGTCGAGCGTGGGCGACGGACTGGTGTCGCCTGATGCGATGCGCGAGGCCATCGGCGTATCCTTCGGCGATCTCAAATACGTCTTCATCACGCTATTGGCGCTGATCCTGCCAACGGCCATTCCGACACAAATGGCCAAGCTCAATGGCGGGTTCGAGCTGGGCGTGGTGTTCGCCTTCCTGTTTTTCGGCGCCATCGCCGCCGGCGCCAATGTGGCGCAATTGCTGGCCGATGCGCCGCTGATCATGCTCTTCATCGCCATTCTGGTGAGCGTTCATGGCGTGGTGGCGTTCGTGCTCGCCAAGTTCTGCAAGCTGTCCCTGCCTGAAATCATCATCGCGTCCAACGCTGCCATTCTGGGCGCGACCACCGCTCCGGCGCTGGCGGCCGCCAAGGGGTGGCGCGACCTTGTGACGCCGGGCGTGCTCGTGGGCGTTCTGGGCTATGCGCTGGGCACCGTGCTGGGCACGGTCGTCTATGGCCTTTTGGGCTGACGTGTGCAGCCGATGCCACGCGATCACGGACGGGTGGAACATTGTCCGCCCGTTTCCTCTCGCTGTTCATGGATGACGCTTCGCGGCCATAATCGCCACTCTCGGATAGGCGGCGTCCATCCGCCATGTGTTTTGCCTCGGTAAGACTTGTTGGGGTTGCGAGCGCTCACAGGGTGTCGATAATTCGCCTGTCAGGGAGGTGTCATGGCGGATGTACCTATGCAGGAACCAAACGGCGCGGGGGGCGGCTTCGGCGGTTTTCGCGGCGATTTCGGCGATGATGGTGACGGTGAGTTTCATGTCAGCCTGGAGATTGAGGTCAGGCTCGACCTTGAGACAAGCGAGTTGGGCTCTGTCGCTGCGCAGTTCGCTGACGGTCTCAGGGATCGACTGAACGCCTGGTATCAGCAAGAGGTCGCTCCGGCGGACAGTTTCCCGCCAACGCATGACCAGCTCAGTGTGGAGCTGATCGAGGTTCGCCCCGGCAGCGTCATCGCGCGGCTTCGTGTGAGCCTGAGCGTCTGGGGAGGCCGTGCCTGGAAAGCAATGCAGGCTCTGGCTGTTTTGATCACGCTGACAGGCGCCGTACCCGACAGCGATCCACCGTCCAAGACAGAGGCGGCTGCAGGCTTTGAGGTGCTCGTGATCAAGCAATGCGAGATCACGGGTGAACAGATGACGGGCAAGAAACCCGTGGTTACGCCCATCGGACCTTCGGACACCAAGCCGGTCATGAAATCCTGATCAGCCCGCCAATCGCGCCCGCCCGATCAGCCAGTCATGATCGATGGCGGCTTCGCCGGCGCCCAGAGATGTCGGGTTTTCGGCGATACGGCGCCCGATATAGGCGTCCGCCGCCGGCTCCAGCCCGGCGCGGATCAGGGCGCTGGCGGTCAAAGCCGTGGCTGACCACTCCGCAAATCGCCGTGCATCCGCTTCGCCAATTCCGCCTGAGGCCATCTGGGTCAGCGCGTTCAGACGCGCGTCCAGAGCGGGGTGTCGGCCGAAGGCGGGCGCCAGCTCGGCGGCGAGGGCGTCCCGCGCCGCCGTATCACGCGACAGGGCGCGCAGCACGTCTAGGGCGATGACATTGCCCGAGCCTTCCCAGATGGCGTTTAGCGGACTTTGGCGGAACATGCGCGGCAGGGGATGCTCTTCCACGTAACCGGCGCCGCCATGGGCCTCCATCGCTTCATAGGTTAAGTACGGCGCGCGCTTGCAGATCCAGTATTTCGCGATCGGGGTAAGCAAGCGCGCCAGCGCAGCTTCGTGCGGGTCGGTCTCGGCCTTGTCAAAGCTTTCCGCGACCCGGAAGGCGAGGGCGAGGGCGGCTTCCGCCTCCATCGCCAGTTCGCCCAGCACTTCGCGCATCAGCGGCTGATCAATCAGGCGACGCTGAAAGGCGCTGCGTCGGTCGGCATGCCAGACCGCATAGGCGGCGCCGTTGCGAATGAGGCCCGCCGAGCCCGCCAGGCAATCAAGACGGGTGTGATTGACCATTTCGATGATGGTACGCACGCCGCGGCCCGGATCGCCGACACGGCGGGCCCAGGCGTCCTTGTATTCGATCTCGGAGCTGGCGTTGGACCGGTCCCCCAGCTTGTCCTTCAGACGCTGGATCTCGATGGTGTTGCGCTCCCCGTCCGGGGTCCAGCGCGGCACGAGAAAGCAGCTCAGCTGCGCATCATCGCCTGAGCCTTCATAAGCCAGGGTCAGAAAGCCGTCGCTCATGGGCGCCGAGCAGAACCATTTATGACCGGTCAGCGTCACCACATCGCCGTCCTGGCTTTCTGCGGTGGTGGCGTTGGCGCGCACATCAGACCCGCCTTGTTTCTCGGTCATCGCCATGCCCAGCGTCAGCCCGACCTTGTCTTCAGGCGGCAGGAAGCGGGGGTCGTAGCGCCCCGACGTGACGCCCTGAATCCAGGGGCCGGTCCAGTTTGATTTCTTCAGCGCCGGCACGCTGGCATAGGTCATCGATTGCGGGCAGCACACACCGGCGTCCGCGGTCCCCATCAGCATCAGAAGCGCGGCGTGCAGCGAGTGCGGCGCTTGCTTTTCCGTCCAGGCCGCGGACGACACGCCATGGCTCAGCCCCAGCTCCATCAGCGCATGATAGGCGGGGTGGAACTCGACCTCGTCTATGCGATGACCAAACCTGTCGAAGGGTTTGAATTTGGGCGGGTTTTCATTCGCTATCCGGGCCAGGTCCTGAACGCTGTCAGAGCCGATTTCGGCGCCCATGGAAGACAGCCGGTCTGCATGCACATCCGCGCCATTGCGCGCCAACGCGTCCCTGAGCATGGCGTCGTCAGAATACCAATTCACGCCGACAAGCGGTTCGGACTGGTTTTCAACACTGTGGGTGGCGAGGTCGGTGCGGGGGGCGTGATGTCTCATGCCTGGCATCAAAGCGCTTTGAGCGGCGGCTGTCGACCGGCGCGACATGGAGAAAAGTTTAGTTTGCCGCAATGTTGCGGTGGGGTCTGATCAGCCAGCATGCTGATGCGACGGCGCCGGGGGGGAACAACCCGCGCTGAACGATAACAACACTCAAAGAGATGAGGGTCGATATGACGGTCATGGTTCTGGCGCTGGCGACGGCGATGCAAGCGGGCGGCGCGCCGTCCGTAGAGATTGAAAACTTCATCGGGACGGTGCGTGTGGAACAAGGCGCTGCGCTTGAAGCCCGATACGAACGCGGCGGCTCGAGCGCTGATATCCGCAATGCCAACGGCGCGCTTTACGTGGACGGCGGTGAAACCATGCGGCGCATGCGATGCTTTGGCGGCTGGCGGGACCAGCGTGTCGGGCGCAATCGGCGCGAAGCGCTGTCTTTTGACGAGCTGCCGATTCTGATCATCACGACGCCGAACCCGGCCAGCGTGGAGCTCGATGACTCCATTGTCCGCGCCGAACTGGGCGCGACCCAATCGCTTGATCTGGTGATGTCGCATTGCTCAACGCTTGAAGCAGGTGATGTAAACAACGACGCAAACTTGGCTATTCGCGGTTCGGGCCATGTGAGCGTAGGCGAAATCGGCGGCGCCTTGAATGCGGCCCTGTCTGGCTCGGGACATCTGAGCGCCGAGGATATCGGCGAGTCAGTCGATCTGGCCGTGTCCGGTTCCGGCGATGTGGAGCTTGGGGATGTGGGCGGCGACTTGGAAGTCGGTATTTCCGGCTCCGGCGAAGTCGAGGCTGGTCATGTGGCGAGCCTTGAGGCGAGCGTGTCTGGCTCCGGCAATGTTGAAATCGGCAATGCCCCGGGCGGTGTTCAATACGCAGCATCAGGCAGCGGTGATCTGTCGGTTGGCGCCACGACGAATGTGTCTGTCAGCATTTCAGGCTCCTCCAACATGGAGGTCGCCAGCATGGACGGCGTTCTGGAGATGAGCAGCAGCGGCTCGGGCGATGTGCGCATCGAGCAGGGCCGCGCCAGCTCGGTGGAGGCGCGCTTGGGCGGCTCGTCCGATCTGTGGTTCGGCGGGATCGCCGAGGATGTGGACATCCATGTGAGCGGCGGCTCTGACGCTTACATCCGCACCGTCACCGGCCAGCGCAATATCCGCACCTCCGGCGGCGGCGACTTCACCACCGGCGGCTAGACCGACCGAGAATCGGGTCAGTCCGCTTTGGGGGTGATCCGGGGATCAAAGCGGGAAGCTTCATAAAGCGCGATCGCCGCGGCGTTCGACACATTGAGGCTTTCCGCTTTCGGCCCCATCGGAATGCGCGCCAGCGCCGAGCAATGCTCGGCCACGCGCGGGCGCAGGCCATCGCCTTCCGCGCCCAGCACCAGCACCAGGCCCGGCCCGGCGTTCGCGGCGACTTCGTCTGACAGGCTGGCTTCCGCTTCGCCCGCCAGTCCGATCACATAGCGGCCGGCCTCCTGGAGCGCGATCAGTGTATCGGCGATGTTGGTGACCTTCACATGGGGAATGGTCTCCGCGCAGCCGACCGCGGTCTTGCACAGGGCGCCAAAAAACGGCGGCGATTTTCGGTCCTGAACAATGACAGCCCGGACGCCGAACGCGGCGCACGAACGCAGGATCGCGCCGACATTATGCGGGTCGGTGATTTGGTCCAGGACGACCAGCAAGCCATGGGTGGGCTCCATCACGGCGTTCAGCGATTCCGCAGGCGGCGCGCCGGTTTTCAGCGCGAAGCCCTGATGCACCGCGCCTTCGGGCAAGCGGGCTGTGATCTGGCCGGGCAATTCGATGTCGGCGAGCTTCTGAAAGGTGTCGTCCAGCTCGGTCGCGGCATTGCGCGTCACATGCAAAGAGATGTGTTTTCGCTTGGAGTTGGCCAAGGCCGCCAGGACCGCATGGCGACCCCAGATCCACCCCTGATCGGGGCCGTCACGTCGGGCTGCATTTCGCGCTGCAGAACCCTTTTTATCGGTGTTGCGCCGTTGAAAAGCCATGACTATAGTCCGCGCTCCAAATCAGGGAGCGGCCTCGTTAAAGCCCTTAGCGCTCTTGCGCAATCGGTTGATGCGGTGGAACCCTGAATTGGCCCGGCGACTGAGCTCCCAATCAGTCGTTCTCGCGGTGACGCGAACCCTGTGGAGGGGTGGGAGAGTGGTTAAATCCAGCAGACTGTAAATCTGCCCGTTTCGGCGTACGCTGGTTCGAATCCAGCCCCCTCCACCACTTCTTTTCAAATGAGCTGAAACGTTACCCGTCTTGCCGTCAGGCATGGGCGGAAAAGTGTTCGTGCGCATCCCGGCATCTGCATTCTGACCGCTTCTGCCATCTCGACAAGCGGGTCAGGGACACGCTATCTAATTCGTCCGGCGCGGGTATAGCACAATGGTAGTGCAGCAGCCTTCCAAGCTGAGGATGCCGGTTCGATCCCGGCTACCCGCTCCATTTCCCTGCATTTCCTGAAATCGAACGCGTGCAGGCCGTGACGGCGATTGCGCCGCGAGGGCGAACCACGTCACACTTTGAGCAAGACTTGCTGGCGAGGCGGGTCATGGTGACAGGGTGGAGGAAGCATGGCGCGCGTACTGGTTTACTTCGCTCATCCCGGTCGACGCTATTCACGTGCGAATCTGAGCATGGCGGAAGCCGTCAATCATCTGGCCGGCGTCACCTTCGTTGATCTGTACGAGCTGTATCCGCGCCACGATATCGAAATCGAGGACGAGCAGGCGCGTCTGGTCGAGCACGATGTCATCATCTTCCAGTTTCCGCTGTTCTGGTATTCCACGCCCTCGCTTCTGAAAGAGTGGATGGATCTGGTTCTGGAGCATGGATTCGCCTATGGCTCCGGCGGAGAGGCGCTGAAGGACAAGATCTTCATGTGCGCCGTCACCGCGTCGTCTCCGGAAGACGCGTACAGCCCTGACGGCTTTCAAAATCACTCTTTGCGCACCTTCCTGACTCCGCTGGAGCAGACCGCGCGGCTCTGTCAGATGCGGCACTTGCCTCCCTACGTTTTGTTTGAATCGCTCGTCGCGTCGGAGGATGACCGCCTGCCCGATCATGTGAAAGGCTATAAGGCGCTGATCATGGCGTTGCGCGAGGAGCGCTATGATTGCGACCGCGCTGGCGAGCTCGACCTGGTTCAGGCCCGAGACCTTGAGGCTCTGGTGCGCGATGGGGAGACGGCCTGATGGGTGATTTTCTGCTTCTGGCGACCGTGTTTCTCACCGCGGGGGTCATCGCTGTTCCGCTGGCGTCTCGTCTGGGGCTGGGATCGGTGCTGGGCTATCTGCTCGCAGGGATCGTGCTGAGCCCGATCCTGGGTCTGCTTGATGTGGATGTGATCGCCATCCAGCACTTCGCCGAGTTCGGCGTCGTGATGATGCTGTTCATCGTCGGGCTGGAGCTTGAGCCGCGTCGCCTGTGGGATATGCGCGCCCGGTTGATGGGGCTGGGCGGGCTGCAGGTTGGGGTGACCGCAGCGGTCGTCATCGCCGTCTGCCTGATGCTGGACATGCCCTGGCGGCAAGGGGTGGCCATAGGTTTCATTCTGGCGCTCTCCTCCACCGCCATCGTCATCCAGACCCTGAACGAGCGGGGGCTGATGAATTCGGATGGCGGTCGCAGCAGTTTTTCGGTGCTGTTGTTTCAGGACATAGCGGTCATTTTCATGCTGGCCTTGTTCCCGTTGCTCTCTTCACCAGAGATCGCGGCCGACGCAGCCGCACATGCCGGGGCGTCCGCCTCTGATCATGGCGGCGAAAGCGCAGATCTGGCGCTGTTCGCAGGCGTGCCCGGATGGGGGCGAGGGCTGATCAGTCTCGCCGCGATTGCGCTGGTCGTGGGAATTGGCAGCTATCTGACCCGTCCATTGTTCCGGTTCATCGCCATGGCGCGGCTCCGCGAGCTGTTCACTGCGGCGGCGCTCATGCTGGTGGTGGGGATCGCTTTGCTGATGACGCTGGCGGGATTGTCGCCGGCTCTGGGGGCGTTCCTGGCGGGCGTGGTTCTGGCCAATTCCGAATACCGGCACGAGCTGGAAAGCCATATCGATCCGTTTCGCGGGCTTTTGCTGGGTCTGTTTTTCATCACGGTCGGGGCGGCTGTCGACTTCACGCTGTTGGCGGACCAGCTCTGGGTGACGTTGGGTCTCACGCTCGGACTGATCGTGATCAAGGCTCTGATACTGTGGGGGCTCAGTCTGATCTTCCGGATCGGCGGGGCGGATCGCTGGCTGTTCACGCTGGGACTGGCGCAAGCGGGCGAGTTCGGTTTCGTGCTTTTGACGCTGACCGTCTCTGAATCGATCTTGCCGCCCGCCACCGCAAGCCTGCTTTTGCTTGTGGTTGCCTTGTCCATGCTGATCACGCCGGGCCTGTTCGTGCTCAATGACAAGATCAGCGCGATGATGGCCAGATCGCGAACGCCCCGGGACGCCGACGAGATCGATTCCAAGGCCAAGATCATCATCGCCGGACATGGGCGCGTCGGGGGCATAGTCAACCGCATGCTCCGCGCCTACGGGCATGACACGACCGTTCTGGACTATTCCTCAAGCCAGCTCGAAGTGCTTCGCGCCTTCGGCATCAAGGTCTTCTTCGGAGATGCGACTCGGCCCGACCTGCTGCACGCCGCCGGGATCGAGCAGGCGGAGCTGCTTGTGGTCGCCATCGACAACCGAGATCAGATCACCGAACTGGTCCGCCATGTGCGCCGCAATCATCCGCATGTGCATGTGATCGCCCGGGCGGTCTCGCGCGAGCATGTCTATGATCTGTATGCCGTAGGGTGCCGGGACATGATCCGGGAGACGTTTGATTCCAGCGTGCGGATCGGGCGTAGCGCGTTTGAGGCGCTGGGGGCGCATCCGTTCGACGCTGAACAGATGTGCCGCGCCTACGTTCAGGAGGATCGCAAGATCCTGCGTGAGATGGCGGAGGTTTATGACCCGGAAATCCCAAATCACAAGAACCCGCCCTTCGTCGCCAGAGCTCGCGAAGCGCGCGAACGTCAGCAGAACGAGTTGAGCGGCGGCGGGCGCGTTCTGGGTGCGATGAATGACCGACGCTGGTCGCCGCCGACGCCGAAAGATGTCCGGGTCGAACGCGATCAGGCGCGTTCGGACCCGGACACTCCAGATTAGGCGGCGCGATTGATGAGGCCCATGGCCTCGCCGATGCTGAGAGAGCCTTCTGACAGCTCAAACACGGCGCCAGAGGCTTCGGGGACGCTGACGCATCGTTCCAGCACTTCCGCCACATCTTCACGGGAAATACTCTCTCCGCTCACATGACCGGCGGAGACCTCGACCTGTCCTGCGCCGGTCTCATGAGTGAGTGCGACAGGGCGCACGATAGTGAAGTCAATGCCAGCGGTTTCCAGGTAGGCGTCGGCCTCGCCCTTGGCCTTGAGATAATGGCGCAGCGCTTCTGGTCCGCGCTCAGGCTGGTCTGCGCCGACAGTGCTGAGCATGACGAAGCGTTGAACCCCGGCCTGCTTGGCTTTCTCGATGAGCGAGATGGCGCCGTCCCGGTCGATGGCGTCGGTCAGGGCGTCCGGCGTGTCGCCGCCCGAGCCGGCGGCGAAGATGACCGCATCCATCGAGTCGGCCACGTCGTCGGGCAGCGCGGTCAGATCTCCCGTCCGCGTCTCGACGCCCTCAGGCAGAACGGATACGTCAGAACTCTCCCGCACAAGCGCGACCGGCGTGCCTCCCGATTGCTGGATCTTGCGGGTGAGGGCGCGGCCGGTGTGACCCGTGGCGCCTGCAATGAGAATACGCATCGTCTTCTCCTGTTCTGCTGGACGGCTGACGGTCGCCAGCCTGGTAAAACAACGAAGGGGCAGGGCTTTTGTTCCGTTCCAGGAACATGAAGGGGTGGCGGAGGAGGGGGCGGAACGAAGCTTCATCTGCAGAAGCCTGCGTCCGGGGCGCTTTCTCCCTTGCCTTGCGGGCGAGCGGGCGCTATGCCCCGCGCCATCGCCAAGGCGCATCGTTCAGCAGTCGGACCGTCGGCTGATGCAAGCGCCGCAAATCCATGTTCCAGCTTGAGGGTCCACGACAATGGCCAAGGAAAAGTTTGAGCGTACGAAACCGCATGCCAATATTGGCACGATTGGTCACGTTGACCACGGCAAGACGACGCTGACCGCCGCGATCACCAAATACTTTGGTGACTTCCGCGCGTACGACCAGATTGACGGAGCGCCTGAAGAGAAGGCGCGCGGCATCACGATTTCGACGGCTCACGTTGAGTATGAGACGGAAAACCGTCACTACGCGCACGTGGATTGCCCCGGTCACGCCGACTACGTGAAGAACATGATCACGGGCGCTGCGCAGATGGACGGCGGCATCCTGGTTGTGAACGCGGCTGACGGCCCGATGCCGCAGACGCGCGAGCACATCCTTCTGGCGCGCCAGGTCGGCGTTCCGGCTCTGGTGGTGTTCCTGAACAAGGTTGACCAGGTCGACGACGAAGAGCTTCTGGAGCTTGTTGAGATGGAAGTTCGCGAACTTCTGTCCTCTTACGACTTCCCGGGCGACGACATTCCGATCATTGCGGGCTCTGCGCTTGCTGCGATGGAAGGCCGTGACCCTGAGATCGGCGAGAACAAGATCCGCGAACTGATGGCGGCTGTGGATGAGTACATCCCGACCCCTGAGCGTCCGGTTGACCAGGCGTTCCTGATGCCGATCGAGGACGTGTTCTCGATTTCGGGCCGCGGCACGGTTGTGACCGGCCGTATCGAGCGCGGCGTGATTCACGTGGGCGACGAGATCGAGATCATCGGTCTGCGCGACACCGTGAAGACGACGTGTACGGGCGTTGAGATGTTCCGCAAGCTGCTCGACCAGGGCGAAGCGGGCGACAATGTGGGCCTTCTGCTGCGCGGCATCGACCGTGAGGGCGTTGAGCGCGGCCAGGTTCTGGCCAAGCCGGGTTCGATCACGCCGCACGCGAAGTTCGAAGCCGAGGCCTACATCCTGACGAAGGAAGAGGGTGGCCGCCACACGCCGTTCTTCTCCAACTATCGTCCGCAGTTCTACTTCCGCACGACGGACGTGACCGGCGTTGTGACCCTGAAAGAGGGCACCGAGATGGTGATGCCGGGCGACAATGTTGAAGTGTCTGTTGAGCTGATCACCCCGATCGCGATGGAAGAGAAGCTGCGCTTCGCCATCCGTGAAGGCGGCCGCACCGTGGGCGCTGGCGTGGTGTCCAAGATCACCGACTAAGCGCACGCGCTGTTCGCAGCGTACCGCACAGATCAACGCCCCGGAGCCCAGCTCCGGGGCGTTTTTCGTGCGCAGAAAGAGGACGCGCTGAATCGCCCTGGAGCCAACAGAGAATCGGTGCGGAATAACTGCAGCGGCGTGTTGATTCCGAGGGGCGGAGGGCGCACTGTGTGCCTGTCAGAATCGTGTCACACGGACTGGCGCGGCTTTCTATGCCGTTCATGCTCTTTGACAGCCCTTCGGGGCGATCAATTCCCCGTCAATCGCGACTAGCGCGCCTGACACAGAGTTTGAACTGCCGAAGTCGCGGTGAATCTTGTGGCAAGGTGTTGACGGGGAGGGGCGGAGCGCGTATTGCACGGTCCCTCTAGCGAGCTGGCTGTGCCGACAGGCAAACGCAGTTCCTCGAAGCGAAAAAAATTTGGATTGCAAGAGCTGCCGGGGCGACATGTCCTTTGCGCGGCTCTTGTGCATGTTGGGACCGGACCGATGGCGCAACAAAACATCAGAATCCGCCTGAAGGCGTTCGACCACCGCGTGCTCGACACTTCGGCGCGTGAGATCGTTTCCACCGCAAAGCGCACCGGCGCGAATGTGCGTGGCCCGATTCCGCTGCCGACGCGGCTGGAGAAATTTACTGTTCTGCGCGGTCCGCATATCGACAAAAAGTCGCGCGAGCAGTTCGAAATCCGCACTCACAAGCGGATGCTGGACATCGTAGACCCCACCCCGCAGACCGTGGACGCGCTGATGAAGCTCGACCTGTCTGCTGGTGTGGACGTCGAGATCAAGCTGGGAGCGTAGGGCCATGAAGCAGGCTGCATCCATGCGCACCGGCCTACTGGCCAAGAAGCTGGGCATGACCCGTATCTTCTCTGAAGATGGCGATCATGTGCCGGTGACCGTGCTTCACCTGGACGGGCTCCAGGTGGTTGCACAGCGCACCTCCGATACCGATGGCTACACCGCAGTCCAGCTGGGCGCGGGCAAGGCCAAGGCGAAGCGCACCTCGAAAGCGATGCGCGGCCATTTTGCGAAGGCTTCTGTTGAGCCCAAGCGCAAGCTGGTTGAATTCCGCGTGCCGGAAGACGCGCTGATCGAAGCGGGCTCCGCCCTCTCTGCCGAGCACTTTGTGGTCGGTCAGAAAGTGGACGTGTCCGGCACCTCGATCGGTAAGGGCTTCGCTGGCGGCATGAAGCGTTGGAACTTTGGTGGTCTGCGCGCCTCGCACGGCGTGTCGATCTCTCACCGTTCCCACGGTTCGACCGGTCAGTGTCAGGATCCGGGCAAGGTCTTCAAAGGCAAGAAAATGGCCGGTCACCTCGGTTCCGAGCGTGTCACTATCCAGAGCCTTGAGATCGTCCGTGTGGACGCTGATCGCGGCCTGGTGCTGGTGAAGGGCGCTGTTCCGGGATCCAAGCAAGGCTGGGTCGAAATTCGCGACGCCGTCAAGGGTGTTGGCGTTGACGATCTGCCGTACCCGGCAAAGCTGATCGAAACGGCCGAATCGGCTCCGGCCGAGGCTCCGGCTGCGGCTCAAGAAGCCCAGGACGAAGGGGCTAACTGATGAAACTCGATGTTGTGACGCTCGACGCCGGCAAGGCCGGCTCGATTGATCTCTCCGACGCCGTGTTCGGCATCGAAGAGATCCGCGCGGACATCCTCCAGCGCGCCGTCAAGTGGCAGCTGTCGCGCCGTCAGGCCGGCACTCACAAGACGAAAGAGCGCGGGGAGATTTCCCGCACCAAGAAGAAGTTTGGTCGCCAGAAAGGCGGCGGCGGCGCCCGTCACGGTTCGCGCAACGCCCCGATCTTTGTGGGCGGCGGCGTGGCTCATGGCCCGCGCGTTCGCTCTCACGCGACCGAACTGCCGAAGAAAGTGCGCGCCATGGCGCTCAAGCACGCCCTGTCCTCCAAGGCTGGCTCCAAGCAGCTGGTGGTTCTGGACGAGGCGCGCCTGGATGAAGCCAAAACCAAGGCCCTGATCGAGAAGTTCTCGAAACTGGGTCTGGCCAAGGCGCTGATCATTGATGGCGAGACGCTGGACGAGAACTTCGCCCGCGCCGCTCGCAACATCCCGCTGATCGACGTTTTGCCGGCTCAAGGCCTGAACGTGTACGACGTGCTGCGTTGTGACACGCTGGTGCTGACCAAGGCGGCTGTCGAGAAGATCAATGAGCGGCTTGCGCCGCAGGAGGCTGCGTAACATGCCCGCTGCTCGCCATTACGACACCATTCTGTCGCCGGTGATCACCGAGAAGGCGACTATTCTCTCTGAAGAGAACAAGGTCGTTTTCCGTGTGCCGCTGTCTGCGAACAAGAAAGAGATCGCCGAAGCGATCGAGGAATTGTTCAAGGTCAAAGTGAAGGCCGTGAACACGCTCGTTCAAAAAGGCAAAACCAAACGTTTCCGCGGCATTGCGGGCAAACGTGATGACGTCAAAAAGGCGGTTGTGACCCTTGAAGAGGGCCACTCCATCGACGTCAGCACTGGCCTGTAAGCGCGGGCAGAGGAGAGAGAACCATGGCTCTGAAGACTTTCAAGCCGACCTCGCCTGGCCGCCGCGCACTCGTGCTGGTGGACAAGTCCGGGCTGCATTCGGGTCGCCCCGAAAAGACGCTCGTCGAGGGTCTGCATAAATCTGGCGGTCGTAACAACACCGGTCGCATCACGTCGCGTCGTCGCGGCGGCGGCGCCAAGAAGCTCTATCGCGTCATCGACTTCAAACGTCGCAAGTTTGATGTCCCGGCGACGGTCGAGCGTCTGGAATACGACCCGAACCGCACCGCCTTCATCGCACTGATCAAGTACGAAGATGGCGAGCTGGCCTACATCCTGGCTCCGCAGCGTCTGTCTGCTGGCGACACTGTCCTCGCGGGTGATCGCGTTGATGTGAAGCCTGGCAATGCGATGCCGCTGAAGAACATGCCGGTCGGCACCATCATCCACAATGTTGAGCTCAAGCCGCTCAAGGGCGGCCAAGTGGCCCGCTCCGCCGGCGCCTATGCTCAGCTGGTGGGTCGTGACGCAGGTTACGCTCAGGTTCGCCTGATGAGCGGCGAGCTGCGCATGGTGCACCAGGACTGCATGGCCACTGTCGGCGCCGTGTCGAATTCTGACCACCTGAACACCAATCTGGGTAAAGCCGGCCGCAAGCGCCATATGGGCAAGCGTCCGGCGGTTCGCGGTGTGGCCATGAACCCGGTTGATCACCCCCATGGCGGCGGCGAAGGTCGCACCTCGGGCGGTCGTCACCCGGTCACCCCGTGGGGCAAACCGACCAAGGGCCGCAAGACCCGGTCGAACAAATCCACCGATAAATTCATCATTCGCTCGCGCCACGAGCGCAAGAAACGCTAAGGGACGGCTGCGCCATGCCTCGTTCTGTCTGGAAAGGTCCGTTTGTCGACGGATACCTCCTGAAGAAAGCCGATGCTGCTCATGATGCCGGCCGCAAGCAGGCGATCAAAACCTGGTCGCGTCGCTCGACGATCATGCCGCAGTTTGTGGGTCTGACCTTCCAGGTCCACAACGGCAACAAATTCATTCCGGTTCTCGTCTCCGAAGAGATGGTCGGTCACAAGTTGGGCGAATTTGCTCCGACTCGGACCTATTACGGCCACGCGGCGGACAAGAAAGCCAAGAGGAAGTAAGCGATGGGCAAGGCTGCAAATCCCCGCCGCGTCGCGGACAACGAAGCTCGTGCAAAACTGCGCATGCTTCGCATCAGCCCGCAGAAGCTCAACCTGATCGCCCAGTTGATCCGTGGCAAGAAGGTTGAACGCGCTCTGGCTGACCTGGAATTTTCGCGCAAGCGTCATTCCGCCGACGTCAAGAAGGTGCTCGAGAGCGCCATCGCCAACGCGGAAAACAACCACGGTCTGGACATCGACTCTCTGGTCGTGTCCGAGGCCTATGTGGGCAAGAACCTGGTCATGAAACGCTTCCGCGCCCGTGCGCGTGGTCGCGGCGCCAAGATCCTGAAGCCGTTTTCCGAGCTGACGATCGTCGTGCGCGAAGTTGAGGAGGCCGCCTAATGGGTCAGAAGGTTAATCCGATCGGCCTTCGCGTCGGCATCAACCGCACGTGGGAATCGCGTTGGTTCGCCAAAGGCGACGAGTATGCGGACCTGCTGCACGAAGACCTGCGCATTCGCGACTTCCTCAAAAAGGAACTCAAGAACGCGTCTGTGTCGCGCATCATCATCGAGCGCCCGCACAAGAAATGCCGCATCACCATCTACACGGCTCGTCCGGGTGTGGTGATCGGTAAAAAGGGTGCGGACATCGAGAAGCTGCGCCGCAAGGTCTCGAAGATGGTTGACGGCGAAGTGTTCCTCAACCTCGTCGAAGTGCGCAAGCCGGAAGTCGATGCGACCCTGGTCGCAGAGAGCGTGGCTCAGCAGCTCGAGCGCCGCGTGGCGTTCCGCCGCGCCATGAAGCGCTCCCTGCAGACGGCCATGCGCATGGGCGCACTGGGCTGCAAGATCATGTGCGGCGGCCGTCTGGGCGGCGCCGAGATCGCGCGCGTTGAAAAGTATTCTGAAGGTTCGGTTCCGCTGCACACCCTGCGTGCGGACATCGACTATGGTTTCGCTGAAGCCAAGACCGCGATGGGCATCATCGGCATCAAGGTCTGGATCTACAAAGGCGAGATCATGGAACATGACCCGATGGCGCAAGAGCGCCGCATGCTCGACTCTGGCGAGCAGCGCGCACGCTCTGGCCGTCAAGCGGCGTAAGCGGAACGAGGGAGTAGAACCATGCTTCAGCCGAAGCGCACCAAATTCCGCAAGGCGCATAAAGGCCGCATCCACGGTCAGGCCAAGGGCGGCTTTACGCTGACCTTTGGCTCTTATGGCCTGAAAGCGGTTGAGCCGGAGCGGATCACCGCCCGTCAGATCGAGGCGACCCGTCGCGCCATCACCCGTCACATGAAACGGGCTGGTCGCGTCTGGATCCGGGTGTTCCCGGATCTGCCGGTCTCCAAGAAGCCGACCGAAGTCCGGATGGGTAAAGGTAAAGGCTCACCCGAATACTGGGTGGCCAAAGTCAAGCCTGGCCGGATCATCTTCGAGATCGACGGTGTTCCGGATGATGTCGCCCGCGAAGCCCTGCGCCTCGGCGCAGCCAAGCTTCCGATCAAGACCAAAGTCGTCACCCGTCCGGGTGAGTAAGAGGAGGGAAGAATGAAAGCCGAAGACGTCCGCGCGTTTAGCGACGATCAGCTTCAGGACGAACTCCTCAAGCTGAAAAAAGAACAGTTCAACCTGCGTTTCCAACAGGCCACCGGCCAGCTGGAAAACACTGCGCGCTTTATGCAGATCCGCCGGGATATCGCCCGGGTCAAAACGGATCAGCGTCGCCGCGCGCTTGAAAATTAAGGGGGCTTGGGTCCATGCCGAAGCGCATCCTTCAAGGCGTCGTGGTGAGCGACAAGCAGGAAAAAACCGTGATCGTGCGCGTTGAGCGCACCTTCCTGCACCCCCTGCTGCGTAAAACCGTGCGCCGTACGAAGAAATATCACGCCCACGACGAGTCGGGCGCGATCAAAGTGGGTGAGCGCGTCCAAATCCAGGAGTGCTCGCCGAAGTCGAAGCTGAAGCGGTGGGAGATCGTCTCCGAGCAGGCGTAAGCCTGGCCCGGTGGATGATCCACTGATAACGGAGGATTAGCGATGATCCAGATGCAAACTAATCTGGACGTGGCCGACAATTCCGGGGCCCGCCGCGTACAGTGCATCAAAGTACTGGGCGGCGCGAAACGCCGCTATGCAGGCGTCGGCGACATCATTGTCGTCTCGGTCAAGGAAGCCACGCCCAAGGGCCGCGTTAAGAAGGGCGATGTCCGCAAGGCCGTCGTCGTGCGCACCGCTCGCGACATCAAGCGTCGTGACGGCAGCGTCATCCGTTTCGACGGCAACGCGGCTGTGATCTTGAACACCAACAACGAGCCGGTCGGCACCCGGATCTTCGGCCCGGTTCCTCGTGAACTTCGCGCCAAGAGCCACATGAAGATCGTCTCCCTCGCGCCGGAGGTCCTGTAACCATGGCTGCGAAGATCAAAAAAGGCGACAAGGTCATCGTTCTGACCGGTCGCGACAAAGGTAAGACCGGCGAGGTCACCCAGGTTCTTCCGAAAGAAGATCGTGTGGTGGTGTCGGGCGTCAACGTGGTCAAGCGCCACCAGCGCGCGACCCAAACGGCCCCGGGCGGTATTGTTGAGAAAAACGCGTCCATCCACGTGTCCAACGTGGCTCTGGCCGATCCGAAATCTGGCGAAGCCACCCGTGTGGGCTTCAAGATTGAAGACGGCAAGAAGGTTCGCGTGGCCAAGAAATCCGGTGAGGTGATCGATGGCTGACGTTGCTGCATACGAACCGCGCCTGAAAACGAAGTATCGCGAGGAAATCCGCGCGACTTTGAAAGAAAAGTTCGGTTACGCCAATGAAATGATGATCCCGCGCCTGGATAAGGTCGTGATCAACATGGGCGTCGGCGAGGCTGCTCAGGATTCCAAGAAAATCCGCGGCGCGCTCGCAGATCTCGAACTGATCGCTGGCCAGAAGCCGGTCGGTACGATCGCCAAGAACTCCATCGCCGGCTTCAAGCTGCGCGAAGAGCAGATGATTGGCGCCAAAGTCACCCTGCGCAAGGATCGCATGTTCGAATTCCTTGATCGTCTGGTGACCATTGCTCTGCCGCGCGTCCGCGACTTCCGCGGTCTGAACGGCAAGAGCTTTGACGGCCGGGGCAATTACGCGATGGGCTTGAAAGAGCATATCGTTTTCCCCGAGATCGATTACGACAAGGTCGAGAAAATCCGCGGTATGGACATTGTTGTCTGCACTACGGCTAACACCAATGAAGAAGCGAAGGCCCTGCTGGCCGAGTTCGATTTTCCGTTTTCGAACTAACGCAGCAGGAGAGCGAGACCGTGAGGGTCTCGCACGCGAGGAGAAGAACTGAATGGCTAAGAAGAGTGCAGTCGAACGCAATCTCAAGCGCCAGCGCCTGGCTCAGCGTTTCGCCGCCAAGCGCGAAGCGCTGAAAGCGATCGCACGCGACACGGACAAGCCGGTTGAAGAGCGCTTTGCAGCGCAACTGAAGCTGGCCTCGTTGCCGCGCAACTCGGCGCCGACCCGCATCCGTAACCGATGCCAGGTGACCGGCCGCCCGCGCGCTTATTACCGCAAGCTCAAGATGTCGCGCATCGCGCTGCGTCAGCTGGCCAGCCACGGGCTTATCCCGGGCATGGTCAAGTCGAGCTGGTAGGAGGGATTTAGATGTCCGTGAACGATCCTCTCGGCGATATGCTGACCCGCATCCGTAACGCGCTCATGCGCAAGCGGAGCAATGTGGTGACCCCGTCTTCCAAACTTCGTGGCCGCGTGCTCGAAGTGCTTCTGGAAGAGGGCTTCATCCGCGGTTACACCGAGACCACCGACGCCAAGGGCTTCAAGCAGTTCGAAATAGAACTGAAATACCATGAAGGCCAGCCGGTGATCTCCGAGATCAAACGCGTGTCCAAGCCGGGCCGTCGCGAATACCGCAAGGTGCGCGATCTGCCGCTCGTCATGAACGGCCTGGGCATCGCCATCATTTCGACTCCGCAAGGCGTTATGAGCGATGCACTGGCGCGCTCAAAGAATGTCGGCGGCGAAATCCTTTGCCACGTCAGCTAGAGACAGGGAGGCTAGAACTATGTCGCGTCTAGGCAAACTGCCTGTCGAAATCCCCGCCGGGGTGACCGCCAATATCACTGGCGCTCAGGTGTCGGTCAAAGGCCCGAAAGGCGAACTCAGCTTCGAAGCGCCCGCATGCGTGCGTCTGAAGCAAGAGGACAACGCCATTACGGTCGAAATGGCTGACGGCACAAAATTCGCGAAAGCCATGTACGGCACCGCGCGCGCCCGCATCAAAAACATGGTGCAAGGCGTCACTCAGGGGTTCTCAAAGAACCTTGAGCTGGTCGGTGTTGGTTACCGCGCCCAAATGCAGGGCACGGATCTCAAGCTTTCGCTCGGTTTCTCGCACGACGTGATCTACACGCCGCGTGAGGGCGTCAAAATTGCGACGCCGAAACCGACCGAGATCACCATTGAGGGCGCTGACGCCCAAACCGTGGGTCAAACCGCGGCGGAAATTCGTGAATTCCGTCCGCCTGAGCCTTACAAAGGCAAGGGTGTGAAGTATTCCGACGAATATGTCCGTCGTAAGGAAGGCAAGAAGAAGTAAGGGGCCAGGCGATGAAAAATGCTGCAGAAACCATGCGGCGCCGCGCTCAGCGCACGCGCACCCGGCTCCGCAAAATGGGCAATGGACGACCGCGTTTGTCGGTGTTCCGTTCCTCAAAGAATATTTACGCCCAGATCATCGACGATGCGAACGGCGTGACCCTGGTGTCGGCCTCCACTCTGGAGAAAGACGCCAAGATCTCTTCGAACGGTGTCGAAGCGGCTGCCGAAGTCGGCAAGCGCGTCGCAGAACGGGCGAAGGAAAGAGGTCTGATCGACGTGGTGTTCGACCGCGGCGGTTACATCTTCCACGGGCGTGTTAAAGCGCTCGCAGACGCCGCTCGCGAGGGCGGTCTGAACTTCTAAGGAGCGAACGCATGGCACGAGAAGACAATCGCGGCCGCGATCGCCGCCGCCGGGACGACGATAACGCCGAACCGGAACTGGTCGACAAGCTGGTCCAGATCAACCGCGTCGCCAAAACCGTGAAAGGCGGCCGGAACTTCCAGTTCGCCGCTCTCGCGGTGGTCGGCGACCAGAAGGGCCGCGTCGGCTTCGGACAGGGCAAGGCGCGTGAAGTGCCGGAAGCCATCCGCAAGGCGACCGAAGAAGCCAAGAAGATGATGGTGCGCGTGCCGCTGCGTGAAGGCCGCACCCTGCACCATGATGCAAAAGGTCGTTGGGGCGCCGGCAAGGTGATCCTGCGTTCCGCGCCTCCGGGCACCGGCGTCATCGCCGGCGGTCCGATGCGTGCGGTGCTGGAATCGCTCGGCGTTCAGGACGTGGTCGCAAAATCGACCGGTTCGTCCAACCCGTACAACATGGTTCGCGCAACGTTCGAGGCCCTCAAAGCCCAGAACAGCCCGCGTTCGGTGGCCGCCAAGCGTGGCATCAAGGTCGCTGATCTGGTTGAGCGTCGCCAAGATGGCGCCAGCTCACCTGAAGCCATCGAATCCTAGGAGGGACGCATGGCTGAACAAAAAACCCTGGTGGTGCGCCAAACCGGCAGCCCCATCCGCCGTCCGAAGGACCAGGCCGCGACCCTCAAGGGTCTTGGCCTGGGCCGGATCGGCCGCGAGCGCGAGCTTGAGGACACCCCGTCCGTGCGGGGCATGATCCGCAAGGTCGCCCACATGGTTGAGATTGTGGAGGAGCGCGGTTAATCCCGCGCCCTCTCACCAAGGAGACGAACGATGCGCTTGAATGAACTGCGCGATAACGACGGCGCGACCAAATCG
The DNA here is from genome assembly GCF_000420265.1 of Oceanicaulis alexandrii DSM 11625. Taxonomy (NCBI): domain Bacteria; kingdom Pseudomonadati; phylum Pseudomonadota; class Alphaproteobacteria; order Maricaulales; family Maricaulaceae; genus Oceanicaulis; species Oceanicaulis alexandrii. The sequence goes on along the minus strand of NZ_ATUP01000001.1, from coordinate 305,646 downwards.
CGTACGCGTGTCGGCCGTGGCATCGGCTCTGGCAAAGGCAAAACCGGCGGACGCGGCGTTAAAGGCCAGAAGTCTCGCTCGGGTGTCGCCATCAAGGGCTTTGAGGGCGGTCAGATGCCGCTCTATCAACGTCTGCCCAAGCGCGGCTTTAACAAGCCGAACCGTTTGGCGTTCGCTGAAGTGACCCTGGGCCGCCTGCAAACGGCAGTGGACGCCGGCAAGCTGGACGCGAAAGCGCCTGTCGACGCCGCCGCTCTGATCAAGGCTGGCGTCATTCGCCGCGCCAAGGACGGCGTGCGAGTGATTGGCGGCGGCGAACTGACCGCGAAACTGGACCTGACGGTGGCTGGCGGCTCCAAGCCGGCGATCGAAGCTGTGGAAAAGGCTGGCGGTAAAGTCACCGTCACCGCCAAATCCGCCAAAGACCAGTCCGAATAAGCTGGCGTTGAGACGGACCGCTTCCTAACTGGAAGCGGTCCCTCCGCGCTTTGAGGGCTTTCTCAGGGAGCATCCGACCGATATGGCGTCAGCCGCTGAACAGCTCGCCCAGAACATGAATTTCGGGGCGTTCGCCCAAGCGAAGGAGCTGCAGAAGCGCATTCTGTTCACGCTCCTGGTCCTGGTCATCTACCGTATCGGCACGTTTGTGCCTGTGCCGGGCATCGACCCCTCGCAATTTGCGCTGGCCTTCCAGCAGCAAAGCCAGGGCGTGCTGGGCATGTTCAACATGATGTCCGGCGGCGCCGTCGAGCGCATGGCGATCTTCGCGCTGAACGTGATGCCCTATATCTCCGCCTCCATCATCATGCAGCTTATGGCGGCCACCGTGCCGTCGCTCGAGCGCTTGAAAAAAGAAGGCGGCGAGGCGGGTCGCAAGCAGATCAACCAATACACACGCTATCTGACCGTGGTTCTGGCCGGCGCTCAGGCGTTCGCCATCGCCATCGGCATGCAGACGGTGACCGACGGCGCCTCCATCGCGATCAATCCCGGACCGTTCTTCCTGATCACCACCGTGACGACCCTGGTGGGCGGCACCATGTTCCTGCTGTGGCTGGGTGAGCAGATCACCGCACGCGGCGTGGGCAATGGCGTGTCCCTGATCATCTTCGCCGGCATTGTGGCCGAGCTGCCCCGCGCGCTGGTCAATGCGCTGCAACAGGGCGCTTCGGGCGCCATTCCCGGCGGCGTCATCATCGCCATGCTGATCGGCATCATCGTCGTGCTGGCCTTCGTGGTGTTCATGGAGCGCAGCCAGCGCCGGCTCTTGATCCAGTATCCCAAGCGTCAGGTGGGCAACCGCATGATGGGCGGCGAATCGAGCTTCCTGCCGCTCAAACTGAACACGGCCGGCGTGATCCCGGCGATCTTCGCCTCGTCGCTGCTCTTGCTGCCGGCGACTGTGGCGGGTTTCTCCACCACCGGTCCGGAATGGATGACGACCATCGTCGCCCTGCTGGGCCCGGGGCAGCCCCTGTTCCTGGCGTTCTACGCCTCGCTGATCATTTTCTTCACCTTCTTCTACACCTCGCTGGTCTTCAATCCGGAAGACACCGCGGATAATCTGAAGAAGTATGGCGGCTTCTTGCCGGGCATCCGTCCTGGCAAGCGGACGGCGGAATATCTCGACTATGTGCTCTCGCGTCTGACCGTCATCGGGGCGGCGTATCTGACCATTGTCTGTGTTTTGCCCGAGTTCCTGAAGGCGCAAGTTTCCGGCATCCCGTTCTACATTGGCGGCACCTCGCTGCTGATCGTGGTGTCGGTGACGCTTGATACGGTTGGTCAGATCCAGTCCCATCTGCTGGCCCACCAGTATGAAGGCCTGATCAAGAAGACCAAGCTGAAGGGGCGCAAGAGATGAATCTGGTACTGTTCGGACCGCCTGGCGCGGGCAAGGGCACCCAAGCCAAACGTCTGGTCGCTGATTACGGATGGCTGCAATTGTCCACCGGCGACATGCTGCGCGCCTCTATCGCCGCAGGCACCGAGTTGGGCCAGAAGGTCAAAGGCATTATGGACCGGGGCGACCTGGTTTCCGATGACATCGTCATCGCACTGATCGAGGAACGTCTGCCGGAGGCTGAAATCGCCGGCGGCGCCATTTTCGACGGTTTCCCGCGCACCGTGGCCCAGGCCGAAGCGCTGGATGAACTCCTGCAATCACGCGGCACGCAGATCGACACGGTCTTGCGGCTGGTGGTGGACCAGGACGAGCTGGTGGCGCGTATGGAAAAACGCGCCGCTGAAGAGGGCCGCGCCGACGACACTGTCGAGGCGTTCAAAGTGCGGCTTGAGAATTATAACGCCCAGACCGCGCCGCTGATTCCCTATTATGAGGGGCAGGGCAAACTGTCTGATGTGGACGGCATGGGTGAGATGGACGAGGTTGCTGCACGTATTGCAGCCGCGCTCGGCCAATAAAAGAGCAGCTTCCAGATCAGCATGGTCTGGAAAAACAGGACGGGTGGCTTCCTCTCGCGGTTGACGTGACTGGTGAGCGCCTATAATAAGCGCCCTTCGCTCGCAGGGGCAGACGTCGAAACAAGCGCCGCCATTCCGGTTGCGCTCTTTCGCCGTCTTCTGTGCGAAGGCTGATGAGACAAGGAGAGCGTCGTGGCACGTATCGCCGGCGTCAACATTCCGACCAACAAGCGCGTCACGATCGCGCTGCGCTATATCCACGGCATCGGCCCGGCTATGGCGACGGAAATTTGTGACAAGGTGGGGATCCCCGCCGAAAAACGTGTGAGCCAGCTCACCGACGCAGAAATTCTGCAGATCCGTGAAGCCATCGACGGTGGATACACCGTTGAAGGTGATCTGCGCCGCGAAGTTGCGGTGAATGTGAAGCGTCTGATGGACCTGGGTTGCTATCGTGGTCTGCGTCATCGCCGCGGCCTTCCGGTCCGCGGTCAACGCACGCACACCAATGCGCGCACCCGTAAAGGCCCGGCCAAGCCGATCGCCGGCAAGAAGAAATAAGGAAGCAGGGTAATGGCAAAAGAACCGTCCCGCGTCCGCCGCCGCGAGCGCAAGAATATCACGGCCGGCGTCGCACACGTGAACGCCAGCTTCAACAACACCATGATCACCATCACCGATGCGCAGGGAAATGCGATTTCCTGGTCGTCGGCTGGCGCCATGGGGTTCAAGGGCTCGCGTAAATCCACGCCGTATGCTGCGCAGGTTGCTGCTGAAGATGCAGGCCGTAAAGCGCAAGAGCACGGCGTGAAGACGCTGGAAGTGAAAGTCTCTGGTCCGGGTTCGGGCCGTGAGTCTGCGCTGCGTGCGCTGCAGTCTGTCGGTTTCACGATCACGACGATCCACGACGTGACCTCGATTCCGCACAATGGCTGCCGTCCGCCGAAGCGCCGCCGCGTCTAAATTCAATCAACGCCGTAATGCGTTGATTGACGACTTTGGTCCGGCGCGCAGTCCCTATGACTGTCGCGCCGCACGCCTGAAGGGGTGATGTCCGTGATTGAGAAGAACTGGCAGGAACTGATCCGCCCGATGAAGCCGGAAGTCCAACCTGGCTTTGATCCGGTGCGCCAAGCCAAAATCATTGCTGAGCCGCTCGAGCGCGGCTTCGGCATGACTTTGGGCAATGCGCTGCGCCGTATTCTGCTGTCCTCGCTGCAGGGCGCGTCGATCACGGCCGTGCAGATTGATTCCGTGCTGCACGAGTTCTCGTCCATCAAGGGCGTGCGGGAAGATGTCACCGACATCATCCTGAACCTCAAGCAGGTCGCTCTGCGCATGCATGGCGAAGGTCCCAAGCGTCTGACCCTGAAAAAGCAGGGCCCGGGCGAAGTGACCGCCGCAGACATCGAAGAGACCGCCGACGTCGAGATCATCAACAAGGATCACGTCATCTGCACTCTCGACGAGGATGCGGACGTGCGCATGGTCCTGACCGTGAACACCGGCAAAGGCTATGTCCCGGCTGACCGCAACCGTCCCGAAGACGCCCCGATCGGCCTCATCGGCGTGGATGCGCTGTACAGCCCGGTCAAGCGCGTGGCCTATCGCGTGGAGAACACGCGTGAAGGTCAGGTGCTCGACTATGACAAGCTGATCCTGGAAGTCGAAACCAACGGCGCTGTGACCCCTGAAGATGCCGTGGCTTATGCTGCGCGCATCCTGCAGGACCAGTTCCAGATCTTCGTGAACTTCGAAGAGCCGTCCGAAGCCCGTGCGGCGGAAGACGACAAACCCGAGCTGGACTTCAACCCGGCCCTCCTCAAAAAGGTGGACGAGCTGGAACTGTCCGTGCGTTCGGCGAATTGCCTGAAGAACGACAACATCGTCTATATCGGCGACCTCATTCAGAAGTCCGAGGCGGAAATGCTCCGCACCCCGAACTTCGGTCGCAAATCGCTCAACGAGATCAAGGAAGTTCTCGCACAGATGGGTCTGCATCTGGGCATGGACGCGCCGAACTGGCCGCCGGAGAACATCGAAGATCTCGCCAAAAAATATGAGGATCAAATCTAGGAGGCGCGCCGCGAGGCGTCCCTAACCGGGATTGAAGGAGAACACCGATGCGTCATGGCGTCGCCCACCGCAAGCTTAACCGCACCTCGACCCACCGTCGCGCCATGTTCGCCAACATGGCCGCGTCGCTGATCGAGCACGAACAAATCGTCACCACCCTGCCGAAGGCCAAAGAGCTCAAGCCGATCATGGACAAGCTCATCACCCTGGCCAAACGCGGTGATCTGCACGCTCGCCGTCAGGCGATCTCCAAGATCCGCAACAAGGATCAGGTGGCCAAGCTGTTTGAAGCCCTCGGCCCGCGCTACCAGGAGCGTCAGGGTGGTTACACCCGCGTTCTGAAAGCCGGCTTCCGTCATGGCGACAACGCTCCGATGGCTGTGATCGAACTGGTTGATCGCGATCCGTCCGCCAAAGGCGCCGCCGACCGTGCGCGCGAAGAGGCGGCCGAGGCCGCTGAAGACTAGGTCTTCGCACTCTCGACTGAATAAAGGGCCGCATCTTCTGGATGCGGCCCTTTTTCGTTTGCAGGTGTCTAGACCGTGGCGTTCAAGCAGATCTTGTTGTTGTCGAGATCTCTTACATACGCGGAATAATACGGCCCGCGCTGTCCGGGTTTGCCTTCATCCGAGCCGCCGAGTTCAAGAACTTTCCGATAGAGTGCGTCCACCTGATCCGCAGATCCGACATTGAAGCCGATCATGGTCCCGTTGCCATGTGTTGCAGGCTCGCCGTCAAAGGGTTCAGCGACAGCGAACGCGAAACCCTCTCCCAGCCAGTAGGTCATGCGCTCGGTCCGCGCCGCCTGCGCGATGCCGAAATGGCCGAAGAGCTGATCGTAGAAGGCTGTGGCAGCCGCCATATTGTTCGTCCCGGCGACGAAATAGTTCATCTGCACGTCAAAATCTCCCAAGTGACGATAGGTTTGTGAGCCGCGACGCTATTGGCAAATATAACATTTTATGTCGTATTAGTTTTGTGCCCCGGTCAAATTCATCCAATCGCCTGCAACGGCTTGAGCGGCTGACCGCGCAGCTGAAGGCCGAGCCGTTCTGCATCATCAAGGATCTGGCTAAGCAGCTTGGCGTCAGCGAGCGTACGCTGGCGCGTGATCTGGCGCTCTTGCGTGAACAAGGGCTGCCTGTCGAGGCTGATCGCGGGCGAGGGGGCGGCGTTCGGCTTGACCGTCGATGGGGCGTGGGGCGGCTGAATCTCGCTTACGCTGAAGCGGTCGACCTTCTCATAGGCATCGAAGTCGCTCAGAAAATGGGCTCGCCGATCTTTCTGGCGAGCCTTGAGAGTGTGAGACGGCAGCTCATTGCGTCCTTCTCTGCGGATAAACGGGAGAGGGTGGAGGCCCTGAAATCGAGGATACTCGTGGGGGTGACCGCATCGACCTTCGTTCAGGTGAGCGCATCGCCGCCGCCTGATCTGGTGATCAAGGCGTTGCATCAGGCCTTCATGGACAAGGAGCGGCTCGAGATTCGCTATCAGCGCGAAGACCTGGAGATGTCAGAGCGTCAGATCGAGCCTCACTATCTTTTGCTGAAATATCCGGTCTGGTACGTCATCGCCTTTGATCATTTCCGAGGCGAGCCGCGGACCTTCCGCTGTGATCGCATACAGGCGGCCAGCCTGACCGGTACGCGGTTCAGGCTGCGCCCGCTCGATGAGTTCAAGCACATCTGGAACGGTGAGGATTTACGGGTCTGACTGAGGCGTGGCCATGCCCAGAGCCTCGCGCGCCTTGGCGCGGTGGGCGTCCGTGATCGCGCCGCCCACTTGCAGGATGATCGTGGTCAGCACGGTGCCGTCATCGGCGTATCCGACGAAGCCGAGAAAATCGGGAATGATGTCGAAGATCCACAAAAAGTAGAGCAGGCCCAGGGCGAGGGCGGCGCGCACCCGGAGCGGCGTTTCCGGGTCACGCATGGCGTAATAGGCGGCCACCAGATCTTCCAGGAACGGGATTTGCCGGGCGACTCGCTGGACCTTCGGCCAGAAACCGGCTTCGACCTTGGCTTCGTCGCGCGCAAATTCGTCTTCGGTGCGCTCAGCCGCCTCGGCCACGCGCTGAAGGGCCAGCTCTTCGGCGCGGTCCAGCGCAGGCGTCCGTCCCTCCCGATAGAGCGGAGTGTAGGCCGCCTCGGCCTTTTCCTGGATTTTCGCCAGAGTTTTCTCGCCTTTGCCGCGACGGAATATCAGACGATTGATCGTGTTGCGCATGACGTTTCCCTTCCTGAGCAGTTTAGCCCAAATTCTGACGTGTTGGGTGTCGATCTTGCGAAATCGTAATTGCTCAGCCTCTGTTCAGGCCCGGTTGGCCATCCTACATCGGCCTGACATTTGCTTTGTCATTACAGGCTTACCCTGAGGAGATTGCTCCATGTTCCGAACCCTGTCCCTCGCGCTTGCAGCCAGTGCGGCTCTCATCGCGCCGGTTACGGCGCAAGAGCGCGCCGTTCCTGACACACAGGCTCAGGTTCAGTTGTCCTTTGCGCCCGTGGTGCGTCAGGCGGCGCCTGCGGTGGTGAACGTCTATTCGCGCCGGGTCATCGCTCAACGCACGCCGTTCGCGGGCGATCCCTTTTTCGAGCGTTTCTTCGGCCCGCAAGTGCGTGAGCGTGAGGTGAACTCACTGGGGTCCGGCGTGATCGTGGACGCCAGCGGCGTCATCGTCACCAATAACCACGTGGTTCAGGGCGCGCAGGATCTGCGCGTCGTCTTGTCAGACCGGCGCGAGTTTGAAGCGGAGTTGCTGCTGGCGGACGAGCGTACGGATCTCGCCGTCCTCAAGATCAGCACGGACGAGGCCTTGCCCGTCCTGCCGTATGATGACGCTGGTGATAGCGAAGTGGGCGATCTGGTGCTCGCCATCGGCAATCCGTTCGGTGTGGGGCAGACGGTGACCAGCGGCATTGTCTCGGCGCTGGCGCGCACGGATGTGGGCATTTCCGACTATGCCTTCTTCATCCAGACCGATGCGGCGGTGAATCCGGGCAATTCCGGCGGCGCCCTGGTGGATATGGATGGTCAGCTGATCGGCGTGAACACCGCGATCTTTTCGCGCTCTGGCGGATCAAACGGTATTGGCTTCGCCATTCCCTCTGAAATGGTGCGCACTGTGGTCGAAGCGGCTTTGGTGGATGGCGAGATCATCCGGCCCTGGCTGGGCGCCCGCCTGCAGCCCGTGACTCAGGACCTCGCCAGCTCTCTGGGGCTGGACCGTCCGCGCGGGGCGATCGTCGCGGATCTGTGGGAGGGCGGCGCGGCGGACCGCGCCGGGCTCGAACAGGGCGATGTGGTGATTGCGGTGGATGGCGTCGAGGTCAATGACGAGATCGGCGCACGGTTCCGCTTTGCGACCCGCATGATTGGCGATAGCGCTGCGCTGACCGTGCTGCGTGACGGACGTGAGCGTGTGCTGAATGTGGATGCGGAACCGGCGCCCGGCGCGGTTGAGGGCGCCCGGATGGATATTTCCGGTGAAAATCCGCTTCACGGCGCCGAGCTGGTCCAGCTCAGTCCCGCCTTTAATGAAGAGAATGGCATTGACCCCTTTATGGATGGGGTGCTCGTTTCTGGCGTCACGCGTCGCTCAGCGGCGGCGTATTTCGGGTTCCGCCCGGGGGACCGCATTCTCTCCATCAATGAAGAGCGGATCGAAACCCTGATCGACCTCAACCGGGTCTTGCGCGATCTGGACGGCGAGAAAAACTGGCCGATGGAAATCGAACGCCAGGGTGAGCGGTTCTCACGGACGCTGTCGCTTTAGCGGCTTAGGACCAAAGCGCCGGATCGGCCCAGGGCGCGGGGACTTGCAAGGTCCCGCGCTCGGGCGCCTGCGGGCTTAGAGTTCTCATACGCCAGGCGTCGCGCCATTCCGGTTTGAGCGGATAAGGCGGCTCGATCGGGCTGACCTGATCAAAGCCGCGCAAGGCATAATAATCGGGATCGCCCAGCACCAGCATTGCGCTCACGCCTTCAGCTTCCAGTTGATGAGCCGCCTCTTCGATCAAGGCGCGGCCCAATCCCTGACGCTGGGCTTCCGGCGCCACGCAGAGCGGCCCCAGCAGAGCCACACGCGCATCGCTCTCAGTGACGGAGCATCGGGTCAGCGCGGCGTGCCCGGCAATGCTGAGTCCTGTCCAGGCGGTCAGGGACAAGACGTCGGGGTGGCTGAGCAGAGCCGCGACCAGCCCCGTCAGGTCTTCCTCTGGAAAGGCTCGCGGATAAAGCGCAAGAAGCGCGTCCTGGTCCTCGGGCGTGCTGATCGTGATCCGGGTGGCGTCCATAGTATGCCTTACTCGCGGTTGAGGGCTCGCCAGGCGATGTCGCGGCGACAGACGCCTTCGGGCCAGTCAATCGTGTCCACGGCCTTGTAGCACCGCTCTACGGCTTGTTTCAGGTCATCGCCGACAGCGGTCACATTGAGCACACGACCGCCCGTGGCGATCAGGTCGCCATTGTCATTGGTGCCGGTTCCGGCGTGAAACACGGTGACGCCGTCGATCTCGCCGGCGGCTTTCACGTTCTGGATCACCGAGCCTTTGGCGTAGGCGCCGGGATAGCCGCTGGTCGCCAGCACAACAGTCGCAGCCGGCAGGGCCTGATCCGCAGCAGGCAGCAGGGACTGGAAATCGCGTTCGGGCATGCCGCCCGTCGCGCAGGCCAGGAGCACCGGCACGATGTCGTCCTGCATGGACGCCATCAGAACCTGGCACTCCGGATCGCCAAAGCGGACATTGAACTCAACCACTTTGGGGCCTTCTGGGGTGATCATCAAACCGATGTAAAGCACGCCCTGATAGGGATGGCCGGCCTGGTTGAGGCCGTCGAGCATGGGCGCAGCGATCTCTTCATCCACTTGCGCCATCAGCTCAGGCGTCATCACCGGGGCGGGGCAGTACGCGCCCATGCCGCCGGTATTGGGGCCTTCGTCATGATCCAGAAGGCGCTTGTGATCCTGGCAGGCGGGCAGGGTGATGCGGTTCACGCCATCGGTCAGCACGAAGACGCTGGCTTCCTCGCCATGCATGAACTCCTCGATGACCAGTTCGGCCGAGGCGTCGCCGAACTTGCCCGACAGCATGTCTTCGGCTTCGGCTTTGGCCTCCTCAAGGGTGGGGGCGATCACCACGCCCTTGCCGGCGGCCAGGCCATCGGCCTTGAGCACATACGGCGCGTCCAGCGTCTCCAGAAAGGCCTTGGCCTTGCCGGCGTCGGTGAAGCGGCCATAGGCGGCGGTCGGGACGCCCAGCTTCGCCATCAGATCCTTGGAAAAGCCTTTGGAGGCTTCCAGTTGCGCGGGTTCCTTGTTGGGGCCGAACACGTCAAATCCGCGCGCGCGCAGCATGTCCGCCGCGCCGAGCGCCAGCGGCGCTTCGGGACCGATGACAATCAGGTCCGGCTCCAGCTGCAACGCAAGCGCTTGCAAACCCTCCAGATCATCGGGCTGGACGTCAAAGCACGGACCGATCTGATCCAGCGCGACGCTGCCCGGCGCGGACCAGACCGTGTCCACCAGCGGGCTCTGAGCGATTTTCCAGGCCAGGGCGTGCTCACGGCCGCCCGATCCGATGATGAGAATATTCATGTGCCGCCCTTGCCGTCTTTGGCGCAATCGCTGCGCCCGATATCCTTGGTGCCTGCTGAATGGCCTCGGGAAGGCCGCACGTCAACGGCGCCTGAGCGGTACACGCCGTCCGAATCCGCAGCTAGGGTGAGCCCATGACTGACGCCAGCGCCTCCAATACGCCCGAATACACCGTCTCCGAGCTCTCCAACGCGCTCAAGCGCACGGTGGAGCAGGCCTATGACCATGTGCGGGTGCGTGGCGAGCTGGGGCGCGTGACAATCGCCAAGTCCGGCCATGTCTATCTGGACATGAAGGACGAGAAGGCCGTCATCGACGCGGTGATGTGGAAGGGCGTGGCCGCCCACCTCAATTTCCGGCCCGAGGAAGGCCTCGAAGTGATCGCTGAAGGGCGGCTCTCGACTTTCCCGGGGCGCTCCAAATACCAGATGATCATCGAGCGCATGGAGCCGGCGGGCGAGGGCGCCCTGATGGCGCTGCTGGAGGCGCGCAAAAAGGCGCTGGCCGCTGAGGGCCTCTTCGCGCCCGATCGCAAGCAGGCTCTGCCCTATTTGCCGCGCGTGATCGGCGTGGTGACCTCGCCCACAGGCGCCGTGATCCGCGACATCCTGCATCGACTGGAGGATCGCTTCCCCACCCATGTGCTGCTCTGGCCGGTGCTGGTGCAAGGGGACAAGGCCGCCGAGCAGATCACGCGCGCCATCGAGGGGTTCAACGCCATCACGCCGGGCGGGCCCGTCCCTGTGCCCGATTTGCTGATCGTGGCGCGGGGCGGGGGCTCCATCGAGGATTTGTGGTGCTTTAACGAGGAGAGCGTGGTGCGCGCCGCCGCGGCGTCTCGCATCCCCTTGATCTCGGCTGTGGGGCATGAAACCGACACCACCTTGATCGATTATGCGTCAGATCGGCGTGCGCCCACGCCCACCGGGGCGGCGGAGATCGCGGTGCCGGTCCGGCGTGAGCTGGCCGAACGCATCTCCACCACCAGCGCCCGGTTGATGAGCGCGCTGGTGCGCGGGCTGGACCGCAAGGCCGCCGATCTCAAATCCGCCTCACGGGGTCTGCCCAGTCCCAAGGCGATGCTCAATGAGAATGCGCAAAAGCTCGACTTCATCGCCAGCCGCCTCAATGGCGCCGCGCAGACCGGGTTGGAGCGCAAGCGCAACCGCCTGCAGACCGCCGCGCTTCAGATGCGCCCGGCGGCGCTCCGGCGCGATCTGGCGCTGAAAGGCGAGCGGTTCAATCAGGCGGGCGTCCGTCTGGACCAGGCGTTCCGGCGTGAACTGTCAGACCAGGAGCGGACCTTGTCAGGCCTGGGCGCTCGGCTTGACTCCCTGTCGCACAAATCCGTCCTCAAGCGCGGCTTTGCGCTGGTCAAGGACGAGAACGGCGCGCTGGTGCGTCAGGGCGCAGCGCTTGCAGCCGGTCAAGCGGTGTCGCTGGTCTTTGACGACGTTGAGCGCCGGGCGGTGATTGACGGTAAGCCCTCTGTTCCCGCCGCAGCGCCGTCTCCGACCCCGCCAGCGAAGCCAAAGCCTGCGCCTAAAGCGAAGAAGCGCCAGGCCAATCCGGATCAGGGTAGCCTGTTCTAGGCGGCTCTCAGACGCTTGAGGAATTGAGCCACGTCTTCCCGCAGCTTGTCCGCCTGTCGCCCGAGGTCGTCTGACGACTGCACCAGGCCTTGAGCAGAGCTGGCGGTGCTTTGCACGCTGCTCAGCACGCCCACTATCGTCTGTGACACGGAACCGGCGCTCTGGGCGGTCTGCTCGGTGTTGCGGCTGATCTCGGCGGTCGCAGCGTTCTGTTCTTCGACCGCAGCGGAAATTGAGGTGGAGACCCCATTCACGCGATCGACGGAGCGGGCCACATCCTCGATGGCTTCGACCGCGCTCTTCACAACGGTTTGGATGTTGTTGATTTGTTGTGATATTTCGTCGGTCGCCTTGGCGGTTTGACCGGCCAGGGATTTCACTTCGCTGGCCACGACCGCAAAGCCCTTGCCGGCGTCTCCGGCGCGGGCGGCTTCGATTGTGGCGTTCAGCGCCAGCAGGTTGGTCTGCTCCGCGACGCCCGTAATCAGGGTGATTATCTCACCGATTTTCTGGGCGGCCTCATCAAGCGTGTTCATGGTTATGCGAGTCTTCTCAGCCTGCTCGGCGGCTTTCGAGGACCCGTCCGCGGCTTCACCGGCGCTGGAGGAGATTTCCTGGATGGCCTTGGTCAGCTCTGACGAGGCGCCCGCTACGCTCTGTGCGGTCGCCGTGGCTTCTTCGGCGGCGGCGGCGACGGTTGAGGCCTGTTGAGACGAGGTCTCGGCGTCCTTCGCCATGGTGCGCGCGCTGTCGGCCAGATGGGTGGAGGTTTTCGCCAGTGTATCGGAGATGACGCCGATCTGGGCCTCCATCTCGTTGGCGAGCGTGTCAAACATCTCCAGTCGTTCTTCGTTCTGGCGCTCATAGATGACGCTCAGCACCAGCTCCATATCGAGCATGACCGCTTTGACCAGAACCGAAACCCGCTTGCGGGCCGCTTCAGCATGGCTGCGCCAACCGTTGAGGCCGCCCTGTTTGCGGCGCTCGTCGAGCACGGCCTGGATCAGGTCCATCATCAGGAAGTTGTAGGCGCCGAAATACCATTGCGGCTGGAGCTTCAAACGGGCGTGCGCATTGCCGATCGCCGTTACGGAGCGGGCGTAGTCCTCGTCAAACTTGGCGTCAGCGATCCTGAGCCAGTGCTCCAGCTGCTTGGATCGGGCGTGCTTGACGCCAGCCTCGCCGCCGAACATGCCGTAGATCTCTGGCCAGCCTTTGAGGTGTTCATAAAACGCATCAAGAATGGACGGGAACTCACGCTCTATGACCGGCTTGAGCCGCCGCAACAATTCCCGTTCCTCCTCCTCGATTTTCATGAAGGCGACGCGGGTTTTGAAATCAATCGAATAGGACATGGGGCCCTGCAAAGCTGACTGTGAATCGCGCCCGTTCAGCGCACAGTGACACTCGTGCCGGGATGGTTAACAGCTCGCTTCACCACTGCGGTGATCGCTGCTCAATGTCTGAGTGCGGCTCGACAATAAGGCCAGGCTGACCAGGCGGTCACCAGCGCCAGGAACCAGACCGCGCCGATCCAGTAATGATACCAGGCGGCCACATCGCGAAAGCCCATAGAGATCAACACAAAAGGGGCTGCAGTTATAAGCATTTGCAGCGCAGTCTTGGTCTTCGCCATGAGTGTCACGTGCAGTGTGCCAGGAGAGGGGCGAACAAAGCGCAGGACCGTAACTGCGACATCACGTCCCACAATGACCAGGACGGGCAAAACCAGATAGGCGTCAAAACCGCTGATCGCGCAATAGGCGATCAGATAAGCGCCCACGAGGCATTTGTCGGCGATCGGGTCTAGCAAGGCGCCGAGCGCGCTTTCCGCGTTCAGAAGGCGCGCCAGCCAGCCATCGAGCCAGTCTGTCAGCGCAGCGATGATGAATATCAGAGCGGCGAAAAGCCCCAGACGCACAGCCTCACTTTCCACGCTGGCCTGAGAGCTTTGCACCAGCAAGATGGCGCCGAGCGGCCCGGCGAGAGCCCGCGCCAGGGTCAGGGCGTTAGGCGAGTGGCGCAGAAGGCTATTCATGAAAATGCTCGTAGATTTTGCGGGCCAGCGCCTTGGAGACGCCGTCCACCGCTTCCAGATCCGCCAAGTTGGCGCGAGAGACTGCTTTCGCCGAGCCGAAATGCTTCAGCAATGCGCTTTTACGGTTGGCCCCGACGCCCGCAATGTCGTCTAGCGGATTTTCGCGCATCTGCTTGGCGCGTTTGGCCCGGTGGCCGGTAATGGCGAAGCGGTGGGCCTCGTCACGAATGCGCTGCAGGTAATAGAGCACCGGATCATTCATCGCCATGCGGATCGGCGGCTTGCCCGGCATGTAGAAGACTTCACGTCCTGCATCCCGGTCCGGTCCTTTGGCGACCGCGGCGACCGCCACATCGTCCACGCCCAGCTCTTCCATCACCTCCATCACCGAGGAGAGCTGACCCTTGCCGCCATCGATCAGAATCAGGTCGGGAACCGGCGCGCCGTCCTCTCGGTCTTTCTGCAGCCTCATGAAACGGCGCCGGAGCATCGCCTTCATCATGGCGAAGTCATCATTGGTGGCCGCGTCGTCGCCCTTCATGTTGAACCGGCGATAGCTCTGTTTATCAAAGCCGTCCGGACCTGCCACGATCATGGCGCCGAGCGCGTTCGTGCCCTGAATGTGGGAGTTGTCATAAACCTCGATCCGGTCGGGGCGCTCTTCGAGTTCGAAAACCTTCGCCACACCGTCCAGCAATTTCGCCTGGGACTGGCTTTCCGCCAGCGTCCGGCCAAGGGCCTCCTTGGCGTTGCGCTCCGCCGCTTCGACCAGCGCCTTTTTCGAGCCGCGGAGCGGCGTCTTGATCTCCACGGAATGCCCGGCGCGCAAGCTCAGCGCTTCAGCCAGCAGCTCGGATTGCTGCGGGTCTTCTCCGGTCAGGATCAGACGCGGGGCGGGTTTGTCGTCATAGAACTGGGCGATGAAGGCGGCGAGGATTTCATCGGTGGAGGCATCGGCTTCGTGCTTTGGATACAGAGAGCGATTGCCCCAGTTCTGACCGGCGCGGAAGAAGAAGATCTGTACGCAGGTCTTCCCGCCCTCCTGATGCAGGGCGATCACGTCCGCCTCTTCAACGCCATCGGGATTGACGTCTTGCTGGCTTGTGACGGCGGCGATGGCGCGGATACGGTCGCGCAGCTTGGCGGCGGTCTCGAAATCGAGCGTCTCTGACGCCTCGGTCATCTCGTCCTGCAGCCGCTGACGCAGGGCGTTGGAGCGTCCTGACAGGAAATCCTTCGCTTCGCGCACCAGCTCGTCATAGTCAGCCGGGCTGACCAGGTCGACGCACGGCCCGGCGCACCGCTTGATCTGGTAGAGCATGCAGGGACGCGTGCGAGCCTCATATGTGCTGTCGGTGCAGGTCCTGATTCCGAACGCCTTTTGCAGCGTGTTCAGCGTGTTGTTGACCGCGCCGGCGCTGGCGAAGGGGCCGAAATAATCGCCTTTGGCCTTGCGGGCTCCGCGATGCTTGACCAGCTGCGGGCTCTCATGCTCGCGCCGGATCAGGATGTAGGGAAAGCTCTTGTCGTCGCGCAGCAGGATGTTGAAGCGCGGCTTCAGGCGCTTGATCAGGTTCGCTTCCAGCAGCAGCGCTTCGGTCTCGGTGCGCGTGAGCACGAACTCCATGGATCGCGTCAGCGAGATCATCAGGGCGATGCGATTGGTGTGGCCGCCGGACTTGGCGTAGCTCGAAACCCGGTTCTTGAGCTTTTTCGCCTTGCCCACATAAAGGACTTCGCCGTCCGCGCCATACATGCGGTAGACGCCCGGTCCCTGGGACAGGTTCTTCACATAGTCGGCGATGATCTCCGGACCGGTGCGATACTCCTTCGGCGCCGGCTTGGGGCCAGCGTCAGAAGTCTTGTCTAGCGGCGGAGCGTCGGGGCGATTGGCTTTGACCATGGGCCTAAGATAGGCGCGAAGGACTGAGTCGTCAGCGCCAGCGACTGAGGCTGACGCCCACGCTCTGCGCATCCTCCAGCGCCGTCAGCTTGTCGAGCGTCAGATCAAGGCGTTTGACGCGCGGATCGGCGAACAGGGTGTCGGCGATGATTTGGGCCAGATCTTCCAGCAGATCATGATGGGCGGCGCCGACGATCTGGCGCACGGTTTCGGCCATGGCGGCGTAATTGACTGCGTCGCCCAAAGCGCCGTGGGGGTGGGTGGCCTCGGGCGCGACTTCCGCTTCCAGACTGATTTCCAGGGGCTGTTTGCGGCCGCGCTCTGAATCATACACGCCCACTTCCGCCTCAAGGCGCAGGCGGTTGACGCGCACGCTCACCCGTTCGCCCGCATAATCGGGGCGAGGGTTCGCGGCGTTTTGTGCAGCCAGAGCGTCGAGTTTCATAAGGCGGCCTCTACATCCATCTCTCTGACAGCGGTATAAGCCGGATTGCCGGCGCGCCAAACCGCTGAGGGCTGACAGAGTGCAGATAGGATTATCATGAGCGATTACACCTGCGACAAACCCGCCGCCCTGGTCACAGGCGGCGCCAAGCGTCTGGGCCGCGCTTTCATCGAGGCGCTGGCGGCGGACGGTCATGATGTGATCATCCATTACAACAGCTCGTCAGACGAGGCAGAAGCGCTGGCGGCCGAGTTGTCAGAGAGCGGCGTGAAGGCGATTGCTCTGGGTGCGGACCTCTCACAGCCTGAAGAGGCGGCGGGGCTGATCGCCCGCGCCAATGAAGCGCTGGGGCCGGTGGGCGTGCTGGTCAATTCCGCGTCGGTGTTTGAACAAGACCAGCTCGAAGATCTGGGCGCAGACAGTTTTCATCGGCACATGACCGCGAACACCTTGTCTCCGGCGCTTTTGACCAAGGCGCTAGCCGGGCAGGGGCTGGAGCGGGCCTGCGTGGTCAATGTGCTCGATTACAAGCTCTTTAATCTCAACGCGGATTATTTTTCTTACACGCTCTCAAAAGCCGCGCTGAAAACCATGACGGAGATGCTGGCGAAGTCGCTGTCGCCCAAAGTGCGGGTGAACGCCATCGCGCCGGGGCTGACGCTGCCGAGCGCGCATCATTCCGAAGCCGAGTTCGAGCGGGTCCATGACGACACGCCGCTCAAGAAGGGCTCGACGCCGGAGGATCTGGTCGCGGCGCTGCGCTTTTTCGTGAACACGCCCTCCGTCTCGGGGCAGACTCTGTGCGTGGATGGCGGTCAGCATTTTGACCCAAGGCTCAGTCGGGACGTGTTCGAGGCGCTTTGATTGGGGTCACGCCCTTAAGGCGTGACGATCCTCGCTTCGCTGCGGGCGGCCTTTGGCCTAGCGAACCCTCTGGGTTCGATGCGCATTACGGGGGGCAGGTCCTAACCCCGACGCACCACAGCCTTTTCGCCACAGCTGGGACGGCGAATCTCGACGGCGGTCAGACCGGGCAGGGTCTTCTCAAGGCGTTCGAACACCCAGAAGGCGATGGCTTCGAGCGAGGGGTGTTCGAGGCCTTCCACATCATTGAGAAGGCGGTGGTCGAGCTGATCGCGGATCTTGTTGATCTCGGCGTCGATCTCCCAGAAATCGCGCACCATGCCGCTTTCGGCCGCACGAGGTCCGGTCAGCGTCACGGTTCCGGCAAAGGAATGCCCATGCATCCGTGAAAACGGATGGCTGGCGTCCTTGTGCTCGAAATGGTGCGCAGCGTCGAAGGTGAAGTCCTTCGAGATTTCCAGATGTAGATCGGCCATGGGATCAGGGTTTCTTGTTCAAGCAAGCCGGGCCATATACAGCCCTAACGCCCAAAAGAGAACCTTTGACTGCGGTTTGACGCAGTCTTGCTGGAAAGACCGCCCCATGTCCGACGCCCCGACGCCCCGTCCCATCTCCAAGCTGACCCTCGCGCTCTGGGCCTTGCCGGTTCTGGCGGGCTTCGTGGTTCTGGCTCTGGCCTACGCCCTGAACTGGGAGCCCTGGTTCGGCTTCGCCAGCATTATCGCCGGCGGCTTGCTGACCATCATGCTGGTGGGCAATCACTATAATGTGGGCCCGGACGCTTAAGGCGCTCTAGTCCGCCGACTTCAGCGTCACCAGCGACCAGACATGGCCATACGGGTCGCGCACCTTGCCGTGACGGCCGAAGAATTCATCGGTGACGTCCCGGATGGAGATGCATCCGGCCTCAACGGCGCGTAAGTGCCAGGCGTCCGCATCATCCACCTGCAGGCTGATGGTGAAGGTGGTGCGGCCCTCCAGCGTCGGCGGCGCCACATTGCCGGTCATCGCCTCGTGTTCGGGAAATTCGTCCGCCATGAAGATGACCCCGCCATTGATGCGCAGGGCGGCATGGCCAAGCTTGCCTTCGAACTCATAGCGTTCGGCTTCTTCGGCGCCGAAGGCGGTCTCGTAAAACCTGATCGCCTCAAGGCCGTTGCGGACGGACAGATAGGGCGCGACCGAGTGGCGGGCGGGCGCTTGGGGCATGACGCGTGCTCCACTGGCTAGAACATTTGCGAACAATCCCCAGCTTAGCCCATAGTCCGCGCCATGAGTGATCTGTTTTCTTCCGCCGGACTTGAAACCGAGGCGCCGCGTCCGTTGGCCGACCGACTGCGCCCGCAAACGCTCGAAGACGTGGTCGGCCAGGACCATGTGCTGGGCCCCGACGGTCCTTTGGGCCGCATGCTGGCGCAGGGGCGCTTGTCATCGCTGATCCTGTGGGGGCCGCCCGGCGTTGGCAAGACCACCATTGCGCGCCTGCTGGCCGAGCGGGCGGGGCTGGAATTTGACGCCATCTCGGCGGTGTTCTCCGGCGTCGCCGATCTCAAGAAAGCCTTTGAACGCGCCCGCGCCCGGCGTCAGGCGGGATGGGGCACGCTGTTGTTCGTGGACGAGATACACCGCTTCAACCGCGCCCAGCAGGACGGCTTCCTGCCGGTCGCCGAGGAAGGGATCATCACCCTTGTCGGCGCCACCACCGAGAATCCCAGTTTCGAGCTGAACGCCGCTTTGCTGTCGCGCTGTCAGGTGATGGTGCTCAAACGCCTCGACGCCGAGGCGCTGGAAAAACTGCTCAGGCGCGCCGAGGCCGAGGAGGGGACGACATTGCCCCTCACCGAAGACGCGCGTGAAGGCCTGATCGCCATGGCTGATGGCGACGGACGCTACATGCTCAATCTGGCGGAAGAACTGATCGCGCTGAAACCCGAGGCGCCGCTCGATCTCAAGGACCTGTCCTCGGTGCTGCAAAAGCGCGCCCCGGTCTACGACAAGGACCGCGAGGAGCATTACAACCTTATCTCGGCGCTCCACAAATCCGTGCGCGGCTCGGACCCGGATGCGGCGCTCTACTGGCTGGCGCGGATGCTCAGCGCCGGCGAGGACCCGCTCTATCTGGCGCGGCGCATTGTGCGCATGGCGAATGAGGAGATTGGCCTCGCTGATCCCGGCGCCGTACATGCCGCGCTGGCGGCCAAGGATGTCTATGAATTCCTCGGCAGTCCCGAAGGCGATCTGGCGCTGGCCCAGGCGGTCGTTCACATCGCCTGCGCGCCCAAATCAAACGCGGTCTATTCCGCCTGGAAAGCCGCCCTGCGCACCGCCAAGGGCACCGGCTCCCTGATGCCGCCCGCCCATATCCTCAACGCCCCCACCAAGCTCATGAAAGAGGTGGGCTATGGCCAAGGGTATGAGTACGACCACGATGTGGAAGGCGGCGTCTCGGGCCAGAACTATTTCCCGACCGAAATGGGCAAGCCCCCCACCTTCTACGAGCCCAAACCCCAGGGCCGCGAAGCCGCGCTGCTGGAGCGGCTAGAGCGGTTTCGCGCTGTGCGCGCCGACCGCGCGAAACGCGGGGATTAGGCGCTGCCGTCTCATAATTCATTCCCCACCGCCTGATCCTCTTGCGCCAGCGCGCTCACACGCCTAACCCTCTCGCCCATGCAACATGTGCTTCTCATAGCGCTGGGCGGCGCGTTGGGCGCGGTGTCGCGGCATGTCGTCAATCAGGCGGGAATGCGCCTGATCGGGCCGGAATGGCCGTACGGCACCTTCACGGTGAATGTGCTGGGCTGTTTCCTCCTGGGCGGCCTGGTGGGCTGGCTGGCGCTGGCCGGGCGGCCGGACGCTACCGAGCTGCGCTATGCGCTGGGCGTGGGGTTCCTGGGTGCGTTCACGACGATGAGCGCCTTCTCCCTCGACGTCATGGTGATGGTGGAGCGCAAGACTTATGTAATGGCCGCGATGTATGCGGGCGGAACGCTGATGGCCTCGATGGTCGCTGTGTTCGCCGGGCTCATCCTGGCGCGAAAGGTATTTGCCGCATGAGCGGAGTTCAGACCAAAGACGTGACCGCCGACGAAGACGAGATGCGTCTCGATCGCTGGTTCAAGAAACATTTCCCCCATGTCAGCCATGGCATGATCGAGAAATTGCTGCGCAAGGGCCAGATCCGCGTCGAGGGCGGCCGGGCCAAGGGCAGTCAGCGCCTGAGCGCGGGCCAGTCCGTGCGCATTCCGCCCATGCCGGAACCCGGCGAGCAGAGCGAAGCGCCCGCGATCAATCGCGATGACGCCGCCTATGCCCGTTCTCTGGTGATCTATCAGGACAAGCATCTGATCGCGCTGAACAAGCCGCCGGGGCTGGCGGCGCAGGGCGGCTCCAAGATCAAGATGCATCTCGATCATCTGCTGCAGGCGTTCGGCAAGGGCGATCAGAAACCGCGTCTGGTCCACCGGCTCGATAAAGACACCTCCGGCGTGATGGTTGTCGCCAAGACCGCGCAAAGCGCCAAATCGCTGGCGCGCCTGTTTCAGACCCGCGATGTGAAAAAGACCTATTGGGCGGTCTGTCTGGGCGTGCCCACCCCGCGCGCCGGCGAGATCAAGGGCTTCATCAAGAAGTCCACCGAAGGCGATCGTGAGCTGATGGTCGGCGCCCACCATGGCGAAGAGGGCGCCCAGCATGCGCTGACCCGTTATGCTGTGGCCGATAATGCCGGCCAACGCGTGAGCTGGGTCGTGCTGCGGCCCGAAACCGGACGCACGCACCAGCTGCGCGTGCACATGCAGGCCCTGGGGCATTCCATCTATGGCGATGGCAAATACCCGTGCGATTATCCCGACCCTGAAGGCCTGTCGCGCAAGCTGCACCTGCATGCGCGCAAGATCGAGATTCCGCGCGACGGTCAGCCGCCTCTGGTGCTGGAAGCGGATTTGCCGCGCCATATGGCCGACAGTTTTGACGCGCTGGGCTTTAACCCCGACGACAATCTGATGCTGGTTGAAGAGGCGCTCACATGAACGAGCTCAAGCTCGCCGTCTTTGACGTGGACGGCACGCTGGTCGACAGCCGCGAGGTGATCCACCGCGCCATGACCCGCGCCTTTGACCGTGCCGGGCTGGGCGAGATCCCCTATGACAAGGTGCGTATGATCGTGGGGCTGGAGCTGACCGAAGCCGTGCTGCGTCTGGCGCCGGCCGACTATCCCGCCGAACGCATTCCCGAACTCGCCAATTTCTACAAGCAGGCCTTTGTGGAGATGCGCGCCCAGGACGGCTTCTCAGAACCGCTCTATGAGGGCGCTCGCGAAACCGTGGAACGCCTGGCCGATGAAGGTTGGCTGCTGGGCGTCGCCACGGGCAAGGCGCGGCGCGGGCTGGATATCGTGTTTGAGCATCATGGCCTTCACAAGCATTTCCAGACGCTTCAGACCGTGGATGGCGGGGCGGGCAAGCCCAATCCGCGCATGGTGCTGGACGCGATGAAGGAAACCGGAGTCGACGCGTCGCGCACCGTGATGATCGGCGACACCAGCTGGGACATGCTGATGGCGCGCGCGGCGAAAACCCATGCGCTGGGCGTCTCCTGGGGCTTTCACACCCATGACGAGATCGCCGAGGGCGGCGCTCATTCCATCCATGATGAATTTGAACACCTCAATGCGGCGCTCGACGCCTTTGCAGAGCATGGAGACAGCGCGGCATGAGCATGTCGAAAGCCAAGGCGGAAAACCGCGAATTGCCCAAACGGTTCTACAAAGAGGTCAGCCTTCAGCCCGGCGAAGGCGGCTGGTCGGTGCTTTTGGACGGACGCCCGGTGAAAACTCCCGCCAAGCGCGCCTTGCAAGTGCCGTCCGAAACGCTGGCTCAGGCGCTGGCGGCGGAATGGTCGGCGCAGGAGACAGTGATCGATCCCTTCACCATGCCGATCACGCGCATCCTGCATGTGGCGCTCGACCGTATCGAAGGCGTGCGCGAGGGCGCTGCGGAGGAAGTGGCGAAGTTCGGACGCACAGATCTTTTGAGCCATCGCGCCGACGAGTCCGGTCTCGCCGCGCGACAGGCTGAACTGTGGGATCCGTATCTTGAGTGGGCGAAAACCGCTCTGGACGCACCGCTCAACGCGGCCGCGACCGTATTGGCGCTGGAGCAGCCTGAAAGCTCGATCGAGGCGCTGAAGGCGCGGGCGCTGGCCCAGGATGATCTCCGGTTGACGGCGCTGGTCAGCGCCACGCCAATTCTCGGCTCGGCGATTCTGGCGTTTGCATTGTTGGAAGGTGAGGCCGACGCAGAGGCCGTCTGGACCGCCGCGCGCGTGGATGACGATTACCAGACCGAACGCTGGGGCGAGGATTCAGAGGCCGCTTTGGCCGCCGCCAATCGCAAGCGCGATCTGATCGCCTGCGAGACCGTGATGCGGGCGCTTGATGAGGCAGAAGTGTAATTCCTTAAGTTGTTGCGAGCCAGGCGGCTTCCCCTCAGGGGATCACTAGCGGCACTTACCGTTAATCTTATGCGCGCGAAATGCGTCCGAAGGAGTGTTCGGGCGCCATGCGTAATCTTGAGATCTCTCCCCCTGTCGATCTTCCAGACGCCAATCTTTTAGGGCAGGCGATCGAAGCGTGCGAAGTCAGTATCACCATAGCCGACATGTCGCATCCAGATGGCCCTTTGACCTTCGTCAATCAGGCTTTTCTGGATACGACCGGGTATCGTCGGGACGAGGTGATCGGTCGAAACTGCCGTTTCCTGCAGGGGCCTGATACAGACCCTGATGCGATTAGCGCAATGCGAAACGCCATTCGCCGGGGCGAGTCCCTTCGTATTGATCTGCTCAATTATCGCAGGAATGGCGAGACGTTCTGGAATGCGCTCCATCTGTCGCCGCTCTGCGGGCCACGCGGAACGGTGCGCGCCTATATCGGGTTGCAGCACGACGTGACGCAGATTCGCGCCGCCCGTCTCGCCGAGCATCACCGTCAAAAGATCGAGGCGCTAGGGCGTCTTGCGGGCGGTGTGGCGCACGAGATCAACAATTTGCTCCAGCCGCTGATTTCCTTGCCGGAACTCGTTGCTGAGGACCTGCCCGAACATGCGATTCAATCCAGAGCGGATCTGGACCTGATGGTTCAGAGCGCCCGTGATGCGCGGGATCTTGTCGCTGAGATTCTCACATATACGCGCACATCGCCTCAGGCCGGCGAGCAGCTGGTTCTGGCGCCGGCGATTGCTGACGCGCTGGCGTTTGTGAAACGGTCTCTTGCGAGCTCGGTCCAGGTGACCTTCACGAATGAGGCGACTGAGGAGCTGGCTGTACGTGACCTGTCGCGCGCAGGACTGCAGCAGATCCTGACGAATCTGATTCTGAACGCCGCGCATGCGATGGGCAGCGCCGGGGACGTCACGCTTCGCCTGCAGTCAGACAAGAGCGATCTGGTCCTCACGGTTGAGGATGACGGACCCGGCGTGAGCCCTGAGGTCGCGGACAAGATTTTCGAGCCTTTCTTTACGACCAAAGCCGCCGGCAAAGGCGCTGGGCTCGGCCTGTATGTGGTTTTTGACCTGGTCTCGCGAGCTCATGGCCAAGTGCGACTTCTGCCCCGCGCAAAGGGCGCCTGTTTTGAACTACGGTTTCCATCTTCCAACGCCCCTCATCTTTAGGAGTCTGATATGGCCAAGGTCTTGATTGTTGACGATGTCCCTGGAGTGCGGCGATCCATCGCCGGTGTACTCAGTCGTGCCGGGCACGAGATTGAAGAAGCGGCCGACGGTGTCGCCGGTATCGAGGTTGCGCGGCGCTGCCGACCCGATATCGCGGTCGTGGACATGCTGATGCCGGAACAGGATGGCCTGGAAACGCTGGAGCAATTGCGCGCAGGCGGGTTGGCGGGAAAGCTGATCGCGATATCCGGCGGCGGCGCCCTGATTGACGCTGAAGACGCGCTGTCCGCCAGTCAGAACCTTGCGGACGCGACGATCCGCAAACCGTTCGAAAACAGCGAACTTGTCTCACTTGTGAATTCACTGAGCGAGGAGTGATCCCGTGCTTGCAAGCATCATGAGAAACTGGCCGATTTCCCGGCGGATTGTCGTCGGATTGTCGGTTTTGGGTCTGTGCCTTGTGCTGATCGCAACGAGCGCCTTGTTCAGCCTGAACCAGATCACATCCGCCTTTAAGCATTACGAGACCGCCTCTCTGGAAGTTGAGGCGGCGGATATGCTGAGAGTCCGTACCACGGACTTCATCGGGGGGGCGAAGGAGTACGCCGCACGTAACACCCAAGCGCGTTTTGACGCGACCCAGGCCTTGTTCGAGGCTGTTGAGCAGGCTCAGGCCGAGGCGCTCGATGTTGCTCCTGACGAAGCCTATCGAACGGCGTTGCAGTCTGCAGGCGAGGAGCTCGCAGCGCTGCGCCAGGCCTTTGAGCTCATGGCGCGAGAGCGTGTGGAGCGAAACCTGATTGTTGAGGAGCAATTGCGTCAGACCGGAGAGCGGATGACGCAGGACCTTCAAGCGGTGCAGCTCGGCTCAGGGACAGACCCAGGCGTCATGACTGTGCTGTTTCACATCGCTCAAGCTCGCAATCTGGCGAACCGCTTTTTGGATGATCTGAACGCAACCGACCTGGCGGGCGCCCGGTTGGAAATCGAGGAAGCCTCACGTCTGGCGAGTTTGCTTGAGGCTCCGTCCATGCGTTTGCCTGAGGGTTTGGAGCGGTTCGACACGGGGCTGGATTTGCTGGCGCAGGCCATGTCTGAAGAGCAAAGCGCCAATAGTGCGTTTTTTGATCAACGCGTGCCCGCTTCCATGACCGCCATTAACGCCATGGTGGAGGTGGCCAACCACTCCAAGACAATGGCCTTGAATGAGCTGGTGGCCGCTAAAGCGGCCGCGTTTGTCCAGATCGGATTAGTTCTTGCGCTTGCGGTCGCCCTGGGCGCCGCCGCCGCCTTCGTGCTTATTCGCTCGATTGTCACGCCGGTCACTGCGTTGACTGCGTCCATGACCAATCTGGCGGAGGGGCGGCTGGAGACCGAAGTTCCAGGCGTTGACCGACATGACGAGATGGGCGCCATGGCGCGGGCGTTGTTCGTGCTGGCGGAGAATTCCAGGGATCGCGTCAAGCTTGAGCAAGAGCGCCTGGTGAAGGTTCAGGAGCAGCGGCACCGTCAGGATGCGATTGATCAGCTTGTGGCGATGTTCGGCAAATCCACGGCCGGGGTCATGCAGCGATTTGACCAATCCTCGTCCTCCATGGGCGGTACGGCGCAAAATATGGAAAAGGCCGCCGACCAGACTCACGCCAAGGCGAATTCCGTGGCCCGCGCAATGGTGCAGGCGCAACAGGCGATCGAAACCATCGCCTCGGCCGCTCAGGAGATGAACGCCTCAGTCGCCGAAATCGGGGAACAGGCGACGCGCACCTCCCAGATGAGCAAATCAGTGAAAGACAGAGCTGATGAAGCTGGCGCCGATGTGGGTCGGCTGGGCGAAGCGATCGACCAGGTGTCCAGTATTGTGTCCCTGATCAATGAGATCGCGGACCAGACCAATCTTCTGGCCCTTAACGCGACCATCGAAGCGGCGCGCGCCGGTGAAGCAGGCAAGGGCTTCGCCGTGGTGGCCAGCGAGGTCAAATCTCTGGCCGAACAGACGAGCCGGGCCACGGATGAAATTGGCGATGCGATCAAATCCATCACCAGTCTCTCATCAACCGCCACGCAAGCGATGGAAGATATCCAGTCCTCGATCCTGGCGCTGGACGAGGTGGCGGAGACGGTTGCTGCAGCCGCTGAAGAGCAGCGCGCCGCCACAGACGAAATTGCGCGCTCTGCGGGGGCGCTTGCGGATCAGTCAGGACAAATCACAAGTGAAATCGAAGAAGTGAATGTGGCCGGCGCGGTCGCGCGTGAAGCGTCTCAGGAAGTCCGTACGGCGTCCTCCAGCCTCAGCGAAGAGGCATCGGTGCTTTCAGAAGAGGTGCGAAGCTTCCTCGACGGCATCGGCGATAGCAGCACGCGTGACGCCATTGCGCCCCAGCCTGTTCATATCGCAGCCCATCTGGAGGTGAGGGGGCAAAGGCAACCGGTCACGATCATGAGGATTTCTCCTGCAATTGTGGAGATTGAGGGGAATATCGCCATGGAGTCAGGGACGCGGTGTCAGTTGACCCTGCCGGACCATGAGCCTGTCTTTGTTCGCATTGCAGGCAGCACCGAGCGGATTACGCGCCTTCAGCTTTCTATGGAGCGGTCCGCCCTGGACGCCATGGAGCGTTATCTGAATTCGGTGCTCGACCAGTATCGGCGCGCTCCGGGAGGAGAGTTGTCACAGGCCGCCAACGCAGCCTGACACTCAACCCTGAGACAAATGGGTCAGACAAGACCCCGAGGCCCTGCTTGATGGTGGGAGCCTCGGGGTCTTGCTGGCTTTACAGCACATTTGCACAGGAGCGCGAACCGGTGCTAGCAAGCGCATAATGAATAATAATCTTGGGAGTGTGGCTGATGAAAGCCGTCCTGGAACAGCTCGACGCGAAACGTGAAGCGGCCCGCATGGGCGGGGGTGAAGCCCGCATCAAGGCCCAGCATGACAAGGGCAAGCTGAGCGCGCGCGAACGTCTGGACGTGCTTCTGGACGAGGGCAGTTTTGAAGAGTTCGACATGTTCGTCGAACATGACTGCACCGAGTTCGGCATGGCCGAGAAGAAAATCCCCGGCGACGGCGTGGTCACGGGCTCGGGCACCATCAATGGCCGTCTGGTCTATGTGTTCGCCAAGGATTTCACCGTGTTCGGCGGCTCTCTGTCCGCCGCTCATGCGCGCAAGATCTGCAAGGTTCAGGACGCGGCGCTGAAAAACGGCGCGCCGATCATCGGCTTGTTTGACGCCGGCGGCGCTCGCATCCAGGAAGGCGTGGACGCGCTGGGCGGCTATGCCGAGATATTCCAGCGTAACACGCTGGCTTCGGGCGTCATTCCGCAAATCTCCGTCATCATGGGGCCGTGCGCGGGCGGCGATGTCTATTCGCCCGCCATCACCGACTTCATCTTCATGGTGAAGGACACCTCCTACATGTATGTGACGGGCCCGGACGTGGTGAAAACCGTCACCAACGAGATCGTCACCCATGAAGAGCTGGGCGGCGCCTCCGTTCACGCCAAGAAATCCGGCGTCGCCGAAGGCGCGTTCGAGAACGATATCGAGGCGCTGGTCCAGGTGCGCCGCCTGATCGACTTCCTGCCCGCCTCCAACCGTGAAGACCCGCCCGTGCGCGAGGTCTTTGACGCGCCAGACCGCGTCGAGCCCAGCCTGGATACGCTGGTCCCGCCGAACCCCAACAAGCCTTATGACATCAAGGAATTGATCGCCAAAGTGGCCGATGAGGGCGATTTCTTCGAGATCGCGCCCGATTACGCCACCAATATCGTGGTGGGCTTTGGCCGACTGGAGGGCCAGACCGTGGGCTTTGTGGCGAACCAGCCGCTCAGCCTCGCCGGCGTTCTGGACATTGACGCCTCCAAGAAGGCCGCGCGCTTTGTGCGCTTCTGCGATGCGTTTGAAATTCCGCTGATCACCTTTGTGGACGTGCCGGGCTTCCTGCCGGGGACGAAGCAGGAATATGGCGGGCTGATCAAGCATGGCGCGAAGCTGTTGTTCGCCTATGCCGAGGCCACCGTCCCGAAGCTCACCGTCATCACCCGCAAGGCCTATGGCGGCGCCTATGACGTGATGGCGTCCAAGCATTTGCGCGGCGATGTGAACTATGCCTGGCCGACGGCGGAAATCGCGGTGATGGGCGCCAAGGGCGCCGCGGAAATCATCCACCGCAAGGATTTGGGTGACGCGGACAAGATGGCCGAGCATGTGAAGGAATACGAAGACCGGTTCGCGAACCCGTTCGTGGCCGCCTCACGCGGTTTCCTGGATGATGTGATCCAGCCTCACAACACCCGCCACCGCCTGATCAAGGCCCTGCGCACCCTGCGCGGCAAAGAGCTCACCAATCCCTGGAAGAAGCACGACAATATTCCGCTTTAGGGAATGTCTCGCTGAATGTTTGAAAAGCCCCGGTCATGGACCGGGGCTTTTTGTTTGGGATTTGAACGATCTCTTTCACCGCGCAGGCGGGGATCCAGAGCCGGATGTGCAGCGCTTGATGATCTCTGGGTCCCGGCCTTCGCCGGGAGAGAGAGGGAGTATGAAATGCTGAAACATCAACCACGAGCAGCGCTACTCCCTCTCAAGGGCCTCCGGATCAAGTCCGAAGGCCGAGAGGGCCGGGCTTAGCATTTCGGTCCTCGGACTTGATCCGGGGACCCATAGCGAAACCGCTATTCCAGCTCGACAGCCTCGACCTTGCCGTTTTCCAGCACCAGGGCGATCTCGCCGCGTTTGAGGCGCAGGGCTTCGGCGCCGAACACGTCGCGGCGCCAGCCCTTGAGGGCGGGAATGTCAGCCTCGTCGTCGGCGGCGAGCTTCTCGAGATCGGGCACGGTGGCGATCAGCCGGCTGGCGACGCCCTCCTGCTCGGAGACGACCTTGAGGAAGACTTTCAGGATTTCGATGATCGGCCCCAGATTGGGCGGGCTGGCTTCGGGCTTGTCCACCTTGGGCGCATAGGCTTTGGGGTCGGCCAGCGCTTCTTGCATGATCGCGATCAGGCGCTCGGCGGGCTTGGAGCGTTCAAAGCCCTTGGGCACGGCGCGCAGATTCTTCAGGTCATCCAGCGAGGTCGGGCTGGCGTGCGCCAGCTCGTACAGGCCGTCATCCTTGATGATGCGAGAGCGGGGAATGTCGCGGGTCTGCGCTTCGGTCTCGCGCCATTCGGCGGCGGCCTTCAGCCCCGCCAGCCATTTCGCGGTGGTCTTGCGCAGTTTCAGACGCTTCCAGGCGTCTTCAGGATGCATCTGATAGGTGGCCGGGTCGGTGAGGGTTTTCATCTCCTCGGCCAGCCAGGCTTCGCGGCCCACTTTGGCGAGTTTCTCACGCAGGATCGGGAACAGGTCGCGCAGATGGGTCACATCCGCGAGCGCATATTCCTTTTGCTTGTCAGACAGCGGGCGGCGCGACCAGTCGGTGAAACGCGAGCCCTTGTCGAGATTCACCTTCACCAGCGCACGCACCAGATTGTCGTAAGACACGGAATCGCCCAGGCCCACGGCCATGGCGGCGATCTGGCTGTCAAACAGCGGTTTCGGGATCAGCCCGCCGCCCTCGTGAAAGAAGATTTCCAGATCCTGCCGACAGGCGTGAAACACCTTCATGACGCTCTGATCTGTCAGCAGGTCATAGAAGGGCTGAAGGTCGAGACCTTCGGCCAGCGGGTCGATCAGCACTTCGGTCTCGTCGCCCGCCGCCTGTATCAGGCACAGCTGCGGCCAGAACGTGCTCTCGCGCATAAACTCGGTGTCTACGGCGACAAACTCGGCTTCACGCAGCTTCGCACACGCTTGGGCCAGGGACTCAGTATCGGCGATCCATTCCATGGCCCGCTCGAATATACCGAAGAGAGCGGTTTGGCGAGCCCTCAGCTCACTGAGGGCTTTTTCGTCGCGACAGCATGCGCCAGATAATGAAGGCGACCGCTCCCAGCGATCCCAGGGCGACGAAGACGAAGGCGGTTTGCAGCGGCGCGCTGACCGCGCCGATGATCAGAAGCACCAAAGGCCCCAATGTGCCGCCCAGCCCGTTGAGCACGCCCGACGCCGCCAGCAGCCGCCCGCGCATCTCCGCCTTGGCGCGGCGCTGAGCCATGGCCTGCAACGGCACCAGGAACAGCCCGCCGCCCACGGCGGAGAGGGTCAGATCAAAGAGGATGCGCCAGTTCTCGCGGTCGGACAGGAAGTCTGCGGCGTTGATCAGCTCAAGCCCCGGCGCCCGGTTCATCGTGTACAGCGCGATGTCGAGGGGGAAGACGGTCAAGAGGATCGCGCCGATCAGGGAGAAGCGCAGCGCATCGCCCGATTTTGACAGCGCGCCGCAGATCACGGCCCCGAGCGCAGCGCCTATGGTGAAGATCAGCTGGAAGACCGCCACTACGCCTTCATCGGCGCTCAGAACATCGCGGGTGAACAATGGCAGCACGGTGATCACCGCCGCCGCCAGCATCCAGAACCAGGCGACGCCCAGGAGAGGCCGCAGCACCTCAGGCGCGCGCAGGGCGTGACCGAGCATGCGCGGGGTCTCCCACAGGACGCCCAGCAGCCCCCAGCGGACTTTCAGATCGGGATTGCCGCCCGGCGCCGGGGTTTGCTGGCGCATGGCGATCCAGCCCAGCACCGCCATGACCACCAGAAGCGCGCTGATCAGCGGCACGCCCCAGTCCGGCGCGATCAGCAAGGTGCCGCCAATGGCGCCCGACAGGATCGCCACATTGATGGCGCCGGACAGCGCTGCATTGGCGGGGACCAGCTCGTGCGGCTCCATCAGGGAGGGCAGGGCGGAATTGCGCGCCGGCAGGAAGAAGGTCGACTGCACGCCCATCAGGAAGAGGGTCAGGAGCAGCGCCAGCGGCAGCTGGAACAGGAAGCCGATCGCCGCCAGGACCATCAGGATGATCTCGGCGAATTTGGCGATGCGCATGATCTTGGTGCGGTCGTAGCGGTCGGCCACCTGTCCGGCGATGGCGGAGAAGGCGAAGATAGGCACGGTGAAGGCCGTGGCGGCCAGCGGCACCATGACGGCGTTGTCGAGACCGAACACCGTCCAGCCCTGATAGGTGGCGAGCGCCACCAGCGCATAGCGGAACAGATTGTCGTTAAAGGCGCCCAGGGTTTGCGCCAGCCAGAGCGGCAGGAAGCGGCGCTGGGTCATCAGGGTCGAGACGATTTTCAGGCTCATGTCAGCCCCTCCTTCACCAGCGCGTCGGTGCGCGCTTCAATCACGGCCTCAAGGCGCGCCATGAATTCATCTTTCTCAAGGCCGGGCTCGATGGGATCGAGAAACTCCACAACGGCGCGGCCCGGCGTCTTGCGAAAGGATTGCTGGTTCCACGCCAGCCCTAGATTGGTGGCGACCGGCGTGCACGGGCGGTTCAGGTCAGCGTAGAGGTGCCAGACGCCCTTGCGATAGGCGTGTTTCTCGCCCGGCGCGGCCAGATGGCCTTCGGGATAGATCAGCACGTCACGGCGCTCATGCCGAAGCATGTCCAGGCTGTCGTTCATCCGGGCGCGGGCGTCGTCTCCGCCGCCATTGGACAGGACGATGGCCCCGAGCTTGTTGAGGATGCGGCCGACCAAAGGGAATTTGTACAGATGATCGCCCGCCACGAAGGACAGCTGGGCCAGTTCGGAAATCATCACAAAGCCGTCGCCCCAGCTTTGATGCTTGGCGGCGATGACGCTGGGCTCTCGCGGCAAGCGGTCCTTGCCGCGCACCTCGATGCTGATCCCGGCGATGAAGAACAGCGCGACGCGCTGGGCGGAGCCATAAAGCTGGATGCCATAGGCAAGCGGTTTGCGACCTGGCAACAGGGCCAGCAGGGAGCAGGCGAGGGCGAACACGGCGGTGATCAGCCAGTAGGCGACGAAATAGGCGGCGGAGCGAACCATGGCGCATCCTCCTTGAGACGTCGGTGAAGAGAAGGGCTCAATCCGTTTTCAGAGCGGCCAGGGCGGCGTGCGCCAGGGCTGGCGCATTGTCTGTCATCAGGCCTGTCAGGCGCCCGGCCATGCGGTGGGCGGCGGGTTGCAAGACAAGACCCAGCGCCATGGCGGCCTTCAGCTCGGGGTCGCCGGGCGGGCAATCCCCATTGTCCATGGCGCGGGCGATGGCCTGGGCGATCAGGGTCACCGGGTCGGGGCGGCCCGCGCGGTCTGTGCGGCCAAAGCGGAACATGTGGATGAGATGGTATTCAAACAGCGCCGGGTCTTCATCAGCGGCCTGGCAATAGACACCCACCACACGCGTGACGGCGTCTTCAAAGTTGACCGCTTCGCTCAGCGCGGTCTCGACCAGATCAAACAGACGCGAGTGGATCGCTTCGAACAGGGCTTCGGCCAGCACTTCCTTGCTTTTGAAATGGCGGTAGATCGACCCTTCGGCCACCTGAGCCGCACTGGCGATCTCACGGGTGGACACCGCGTCCACGCCATGTTGCGCGAACAGCACCAGGGCCGCGCGTTCGATCCGCGCCTTGGCGGTGCCGTCCACAGCGGTCACCCCGCGGGGATCGGGGATTCCGGGGAGAGCGTCGTCCGCCATGTGAACCTCCTTGATGCGCCCTGAACTTGTGGCGCTGATGGGTGAGACCAGTACTTACTCTAGAGCGATTAAGCCAATGAGTGAGCGATCACTCACATTTGCATCATGGCGGAGCCTGGCGGGCGAGTCAACACTGAGTGAGCGTTCACTCATTTTTGGTCCAGCGCTTGTATGACTTCCGGGAAGGGGAGGGAGATGGGGCGGTGCAAAGGAGGTGCGCTTGCGGGCGCGGATGCTTGGGGGTCTCGCATCCATGCACGAAAGTTGAGGCGGCGTATGGCCGGTTCTCGCCTTACGGGCGCTTGGCCAGCGCTTCAGCTTCAAGCGTGCGCGTGTGGTCCTGAACCCTCTGTTGCAGAGCACTCATGAAGGCGCGGCTATCAGCCTCGAGCGCCATGGCGGGCAGAAATTCGATCACGGCTGTGCCTGGATGCAGCACTTTGTCCTGCTCAGGCCAGAAACACCCAAGATTGGTGGCGACGGGGATGACGGGACGGTCCAGGGCATGCGCCAGACGGTGCACGCCTTTTCGAAAGCGTCGCCCGCCGCCCACCGGCGTCAGGCCGCCTTCAGGAAAGATCAGGGCCGAACGTTGATCGCGCGCCAGCTGCGCCGCGCCGGCATCAAGCGCGCCTGTGGCGCGTCGGCCCGCATCATTGTCCACCACCACGGCGCCCGCGCGCTGCAGATACAGCCCGACCAGCGGAAAGCGCAGCATGTGATCGCCGATCACATAGGCGAGGCCGGGGTCGCGGGCGATATGGCATAGCCCGTCGCCATACGATTGATGCTTGGCGGCGAAGATGACGGGCTGATCGGCGGGGATATGCTCAAGCCCGCGATATTCGAGATTCACGCCGCATACATGCAGCCAGCCCCGGAACAGTCTTGAGAAGGCGCCGATCGCCCAGACCGCCGCCTGTCGGCCGGGCCAGAGCAGCAGCGGCGCGCAGGCAATGGCCAGCGATCCCGCCAGCGTCCAGAACCCGGTATGAAAAAGCGTCGCGCGCATGAGCGTCAAAATTGATGTGTTCGCCCGGTCTCACAAGCGCTTCGTGTGCAGCGCGACGCTCTTTACTCTGTTGCATGTCTTGACAGAGCAGGTGCAAACGTTCCTTTTCCAACCGCTTCTCGACCGCCCAATTGAAACGGACGATTTTCCATGCACGCTTATCGCACCCATACTTGCGGAGAGCTGCGCAAAGCCCAGATGGGCGAAACTGCGCGGCTGTCCGGCTGGATCCACCGCAAGCGCGACCATGGCGGTCTGCTGTTTGTGGATTTGCGCGACCATTACGGTCTGACCCAATGCGTGCTGGAGCCTGATAATCCCAATTTCGCGACCCTGGAACGGATGCGCGCGGAAAGCGTCGTCACCGTGACCGGCAAGGTCGTGGCGCGCTCTGAGGACACGATCAACCCCAACCTGCCCACCGGCGAGATCGAATTGCTGGTCGAGGACCTTGTGGTTCAGTCCGCCGCTGAAGAGCTGCCGCTGCCCGTGTTCGGCGAGCCGGACTGGTCAGAAGAAGTGCGCCTGAAGCACCGCTATATCGATCTGCGCCGGGAAAGCCTGCACAAGCGCATCGTGCTGCGCTCGAAGATCATCGACTCCTTGCGTCGCCGCATGGTCGATGAGGGCTTCACCGAATACCAGACGCCGATCCTGACCGCGTCTTCACCGGAAGGCGCGCGCGACTTCCTGGTGCCGTCGCGCCTGCATCCGGGCCAGTTCTATGCGCTGCCCCAGGCGCCGCAGCAGTTCAAACAGCTGATCATGGTGTCGGGCTTTGATCGCTACTTCCAGATCGCACCGTGCTTCCGGGACGAAGACGCCCGCGCCGACCGCGCGCCGGGCGAGTTCTATCAGCTCGACATGGAAATGAGCTTCGTCACCCAGGATGAGGTCTTTGGCGTGATGGAGCCGGTTCTGGCCGGTCTGTTCCGTGAATTCGCCGACGACCGCAAAGTCCCTGACGAGGCTTTCCCGCGCATTCCCTATGCTGAAGCCATGCGCAAATATGGCTCTGACAAGCCTGATCTGCGCAACCCGATCGAGATGGAAGCCGTCACCGAGCATTTCGCCGGGTCCGGCTTCAAGGTCTTTGCGGGCATGATCGAGAAGAACCCCAAGGTCGAGGTTTGGGCGATCCCGGCGCCGAAGGGCGGCAGCCGCGCGTTCTGCGACCGGATGAATTCCTGGGCGCAGAAGGAAGGCCAGCCGGGGCTGGGCTATATCTTCTGGCGTGAAGAAGAGGGCGCGCTGGCCGGCGCCGGCCCCATCGCCAAGAATATCGGTCCGGAGCGCACCGAGGCCTTGCGCACCCAGCTCGGTCTTGAAGCGGGCGACGCCGTGTTCTTCGCCGCGGGCGAGCCGTCCGCGTTCGCCAGCTTCGCCGGCAAGGCCCGCAATGTGGTCGGCCAGGAACTGAACCTGTTTGAAGAGAACGTCTTCCGCTTCTGCTGGGTCGTCGATTTCCCGATGTATGAATGGGATGAAGACAACAAGAAGGTCGACTTCTCCCACAACCCGTTCTCCATGCCGCAAATGGATCCCGATGAGTTCATGGCGCTCGACAAGAACGACCATGAAACGCTTCTGGGGATGAAGGCCTGGCAGTACGACATCATCTGTAACGGCATCGAGCTGTCTTCAGGCGCCATCCGGAACCACCGTCCGGACGTGATGCTGAAAGCGTTTGAATTCGCTGGCTATGGCGAGGATGTCGTGGAAGAGGCCTTCGGCGGCATGCTGAACGCCTTCCGTTACGGCGCCCCGCCGCACGGCGGCATTGCGCCGGGCGTGGACCGGATCGTGATGATCCTGGCCGATCAGGACAATTTGCGCGAAGTCGTGATGTTCCCGAAAGACCAGCAGGCGCGCGATCTGATGATGAATGCGCCGGCCCCTGCGGAGATGCGCCAGCTGCGCGAACTGCACCTGCGCACCGTGACGCCCGAGGCCAAGAAAGACAGCTAAGGGGTCACCCCCTGCTGCAGAAATGAAAACGGCGGGTCACTGACCCGCCGTTTTTGTATTTGAGGCTTTTCAGCCTTCGTTTTCAGGCGGACGAGGCGGTTGCGGCGGCTGGGGGCGTTCATTGCGCGCTTCGCGTTCGCGGCGGCGCTCTTCAGCACGCTGGGCGGCCTCTTGCTGGCGCTGGGCTTGCTCGGCAGCTTGTTCGGCCCGCCGCCGTGCTTGGTCCGCCGCTTGCTCCATGCGGCGAGCTTCGTGCTCCGCCAGCTCGGCATGGGAACGCGGGTTGGGCTGTTTGGGCGGCGCAGGCGGCGCGCCGTCCAGCGTCATGGGCGGTGCGACAGGTTTGGGGGCTGGACCGCTTTGCTCCAGGATCAGTCGAATGCGGTCTCCCAGCTCGGTGGGATGGAAATCGAAACTCCAGTCCACCTGATCCAGATCGCCATTGGCCTGAGCTTCGGCCAGAGCGCGAGCGGCGACGCGCAGACTGTCTCTCACCACTTCCGCTGTGGCTTGTTCGATCGCCAGCTCGACGCTGTCGGAACTCTCGGTTTCGTTGATGCGCACAGTCACGTCCTGTGCGGCATGACGCAGCTCTGACAGCGCCTCGCGCAAGGCGAGCGCCATTTCACGCTCGCGCACGCGCATGATCTGGCCGCTTTCGGAGATGGCCGCTTCCAGTTCGGCGCTGGCGCGTTCCAGCTCGGCGCGCTGGCTTTCCAGGCTAGCCACCGGAGCCGCCACTGCAGTCTCCGAACTGCGGCGCAGGGTGAACACCAGGCTGCCATCCTCTGAACAGCGAGTCAGCGTGTAGTCAAAGGGCAGGCGCGTATTCTCATCGCCGCACACATGCTGGAAATTCTCCGCCGTCAAACCTTCCGCATCGCGCAGATCGGTGGACGACAGATTGACCGCTATGAATTGCGCATCTGAAAAACGGGTGTCGCGCAGATCGGCGAAACTCAGATCGGTGTTTTCAAAGATCACGTTGCGAAACAATCCGCCGCGCCCGTCCACGCCGCGCAGCCGGGCGCCGAAGAAGTGGGCGCGCATCAGATTGGCGTCACGCAGATTGGCCTGGCTGAGATCGGCTTGCCGGAAGACGGTGTCGGGCAGGTTGGCGCTGCGCAGATTGGCGCCGCTGAGATCGGAGAGGAGGTAAACCCCGCCCTCCATATTCGCATCTCGCAGATTGGCGCCGCGCAGGCTGACCTGATGCGCGCGCAAGCGCATCATCTGAGCGTCTTCCAGATTGGCGCCATCCAGCTCGACATTCGACAAACGGGCTTCTGACAATGTGGCGTCGGTGAAATTCGCGCCGGACAGATTCAGGTCGATCAGCTGTGCGCCAAGAATCTGGGCGTCTGAAAAGTTCGCGCCGGAAAAGTCGC
This sequence comes from Oceanicaulis alexandrii DSM 11625, assembly GCF_000420265.1. Taxonomy (NCBI): domain Bacteria; kingdom Pseudomonadati; phylum Pseudomonadota; class Alphaproteobacteria; order Maricaulales; family Maricaulaceae; genus Oceanicaulis; species Oceanicaulis alexandrii. The sequence continues at coordinate 269,128 of NZ_ATUP01000001.1, read as the reverse complement.
CGCCGATCATTTGAGCGCCGGCCAGATTGGCGTCAACAAAGTCACAGGATGGACAGTCGCCGCCGATCACGAGACGGCGATGGGGTTCGCCAGCCAGTCCCGGGGCGGACAAACACGTGCTCAGGGCCAAAGCCAATATGAATGTGCGGTATGGCATGGCGATAGATGTAATCCGCCTATGCATCAGGGGCGACTAAATTCGCAGTAAGATGCAGTGAACCTGTTCACCGACAAGGCGGAATTCTCAGGCCGGGCGGTAAAAGCGTGCTGGCGTCGCCACATGCTGTATTGAGTTGAGCCTGGGTCAGGCCGCGTGCGGTTTCCATTTCGGCGCCGGACAGATTCGCGCCATCGAGGCGTGCCCCTGTGAAATCAGCGCTGCCGAAATAGGCGCCCGCCGCTGTGGCGCGGCTCAGGTCGGCATAGGCGAAGCTCGCGCCTGTGAAGCGCGCGCCGAATAGGTTGGAGACGGACAGATTCGCTCGTGCGAAATTGGCGTGGTTCATCGTCGCCAGGCTGAGATCGGCCTGGCGCAGACGGGCGCCTGAAACGTCAATATGGGGCAGATCGAGATAGCTCAGATCCGCCTGAAACAGATTGCAGCCCGGACAGGACTGACCGGCTTGAACCCGCGCGATTTCGCTGACGTTCTGGGCGAGAGCGCTGCCCGGCAAGGCCGCAAGCAGGCCAATAACGCAAAGAAACTGTTTCAACATGGCGCACACCTTGTCTGTTACCGGTCTGCCCTGCGCAAGTTTCAGGCCTGAACCCTAGACCTTTCCCGCCCAGCCGCAGGCGTCACAGCCCAGTAGCCCGGCGTTTTCAATCACGGTGAAATGACCGCATTCCGGGCAGGGATCGCCATGATAGTTCACCGCAGGCTCTTCCAGCCGCTCCACGGACGCGCCGCCCGCATGACCGCCGCCTGAGGCGGGCTTGGGATCAAACTCAAATCCCGTGCCTGCGGCCGGACTGTCAGAGCTTTCCGGTTTGGACCGGCTGCCCAGCATGACCACATTGTCGGGCAGCTGACCGCGGGAGAAGCCCTTGGAGATCAGGCTGGCGGGATCTGCTTCGCGCACCAGCTTTTCCTGTTCGACGCCTTTGCCAAGTCCGCCGGGATCATAGGGGTGGGCATCAGCCTGGGCGAGGTCTTCACGGCCCAGATAGCTCACCGCCAGTTCACGGAAGATGTAATCGAGGATCGAGCTGGCGTGCTTGATGGAATCATTGCCGCCCACCGCGCCCGCCGGTTCGAATCGGGTGAACAGATAGGCGTCCACATACTCTTCCAGCGGCACGCCGTATTGCAGGCCGATGGAGATGGAGATGGCGAAATTGTTCATCAGCGAGCGGAAGGCGGCTCCTTCCTTGTGCATGTCGATGAAGATCTCGCCCAGCTCGCCATCCTCGAACTCGCCGGTGTGCAGGTAGACCTTGTGGCCGCCCACAGTGGATTTCTGGATATAGCCCTTGCGGCGATCGGGCAGCTTGCGGCGCTCGGCGGCGCGCTCGACATATTTCTCCACCACGCGTTCGACGACACGCTCTTCAGCGATGACCGAACGGCGCACAGAATCGCCGGTTTCATATTCGATCGTGTTCAAAAGGTCATAGAGCGCATCGCCTTCACGGCGGATGGACAGGCCCGTCAGGCCGCGCCGCGCGCTGGAGGCGATCAAGGCGCCCAGCTCTTCAATGGAGCTTGAACCGGGCAGGGCCAGTTCCAGACTGGCTGAGCCTTCAAGCGCCTCTTCACAGGCCTCCGCCATCGCCAGTCGCGCCTCGGGGGCGGGGTCTGCGAATACGGCGCGCAGTTCGGGGGGCAGCGTGTCGCAATCATCCAGGCGTCCTGCGCCATGCACATAGCGTTCGGCGGCGACCACTTCGAGGGGATCCACGCCGAGCTTTTCCAGAAGGCGAGGACCCGCCTCGTCAAAATGTTCAGGGCTCAGCCCGCATCTGCGAGCGACTTCTGCGCCCAGACTCCAGCGATTGATCGCAAAGCGTAGCGGCACGCCGTCGCTGAGCGCCGCGTCGATCCGGGCGAAGCCGGCCTGGTCGACGCCTGCGGCTTCCAGCTGGCTGATCCAGGGCGCGGAGTGCCCCGCCAGTGCGCCAGCGCCCAAGGCATGGCGGCGGGCGATGCCCTGTTCATGCTCGGACAAGCTGCTGAGCGCCGCGCTTACGCACTGGGCGAACTGACGGCCGCCGGGGGCGTCGAGGGCCGCAGGGGGGTGAACGCCTACTGATTCTGCGTCTACGAATCCCGCAGCCAGCGGGTCGGGCCGCGCCAGGCTGACGGGCGCGGGACATTCGCTGCGCAGTATGGTCAGAACATGTCGGGCGCGTTCTCGGGCCGTTTCGCTGTCATAGGCGAGCGACAGGGCGGTGAGAGCCGCGCCCAGGCCAACGATCACGAGCGCGCCGTTCTGACGCCCGGCGACTTGCCCCCACAGACGCGCCGCATAGGCCAGCCCGTCTTCATCAAGGCTCTGGCCGTCGATGAAGCGCGCCAGATTGAGCACGATAGCCGGGCTGACGCTCAACTCCGGCTCCTTGAAATGAAGCGCGGGCTTGCCGTGGGTCCAGACGGCTTCAGCCAGGCGGGTCATCACCTGGCGCGCACTTTGTCCATCTGCAAGCACGGCGTCGCTTTCGACCGCCTCAAAAAATTCTCGCCCAAGCTGAATGTCGGGCAGTTCGGCCGCGGGCGGCGTCGCGAACAGGCCTTGTTCAGGCGTGATCAGTCCCTGACGCGCGCGGGCTATGGCGCGCTCGATCATCGGGTCAGGCGCGCCGTCGCGTCGGGCGGCGCGCACGGCGCGCGCCAGGGCGCGATTGCGACGCGGGTCAAAGCATTCATCGTCCGCGCCGTCGCAATTGACGCAGGCCAGCGCCACAGCTTCCAGACGTTCAGCCAGAACCCTTGCGCCCACATTGGCGGCGGCCTGGCCCATTTCCGCAGCGTTGAGATCATGCAGGGCTTCGGTCAGCCCTTCTGCGCCGATGGTCGATTGGCCTTCAGGCGGCAGCAGGCTCTCGCCCCGCCACAGCGCCGGAACCGGCGCGGCTTCGCGGTGCAACAGGCTGGCGAGCAGTTCGTCGTGTGCGACGGCGTCACCCTCCGCCAGCGACTCAGCCAGCTCAGACAGGACATGGCCTGCATGGAGCTGTTCACCGGGTTGCGCCCCGCACAGCGTGACAAGCGCGGCGATCGTGCGCGTATCCCACCCTTGCGGCGTGAGCACCTGAACCTCGGCCTCTTCATCGATGGCGTCAGGGTCGGGATTATCCGCCTGTCGGCTCTGAAAGGCGAAATCATCCAGCGGCGAAACACCGTTTCGGGACAGGCGGCGGGGATTGCTCATGACGGCTCCTACCAGTCGGGCGCGCGAATCACCCTGATGGTACCGGAGGAGCGGGGGCGGAGTCGAAGCATGAACAGGGCGCTCTTAACCTGATCGTGGAAAACTGACGATTACAGCGTCCCAGAGGCCACGCCCGCGAGCAGAAAGCATGGATTTGGCGCCCAATTGCGGGCGCATGACTGGACCCGCAGGGTGTGCAAGGGCATATAGCGGTCACAAGTATTTTTTGCGAAGGAGCACGCCATGCTTGGCCTGCTGTCAAAAGTCTTCACCTGGTGGAACGGCGCGTCTGCGGGCGCGGCCTGGACGATCTGGCGTTCTGGCGAGCTCGTCGGCGAGGATGAGTTCGGCAATAAATACTATCAAGAGCGCAAGGCCGGGACGGGCGCAGACGGCAAGACCCGCCGCTGGGTCGTCTATAACGGCTATGCCGACGGATCTCGGGTGCCCTCTGACTGGCACGGCTGGATGCACCACACCTTTGATGAAGTCCCCACCGATGCGCCGCTGCCGCGCAAGGATTGGGAGCAAGAGCATCAACCCAACATGACCGGAACGCTGCACGCCTATCACCCGACGGGATCCTTGATCGGCGGGTCGGCGCGTCAGCGTCAGGCGACGGCGGCCGATTACGAATCCTGGACACCGGGAGATTAAACTCATGCGTGGCGGCGCCGTTCTCGAAACCGTGCTGGGTCTGCTCGTGCTGGTCACCGCCGGCGCCTTCCTGATCTACGCCCAAGGCCAGATTGATGACGGGTCCGGGTCTGACGGCTATACGCTGACGGCCCGCTTCTCATCAGTGGGCGATCTGAGCCGCGGCGCCGATGTGCGCGTGGCGGGTGTCCCGGTGGGAACGGTCACCACAGTGCGCCTCGATCAGGACACCTATTTCGCTGAAGCCGTGTTCGAGCTGAATGGCGAGATTCAGATCCCGGCGGATTCCACCGCCAAAATCGCCACTGCAGGCCTGATCGGCGGTGTCTTCATCGAAATCGAACCCGGCGGCGATGTGGACATGCTGCAAGCGGGGGAGGAGATCTCCTTCACCCAGGGCGCCGTGGACATGTTCGACCTCATCGGCCAGGCGGTGATGAACCGCGGCTCGTCCGGATCGGGCGGCTCGGAATCCTGAGCTGCGCCTTGGTCTCGCCTCAAACGCCTAACACAGTGATGACCATGATCCGCTCAATGATTGTTTCAACCTCCTTGATCTCAGCGCTTTGCCTTGGCGCGCCTGTCCTGGCGCAACCGGTCGAGATGCAACAAGGCGTGGCGAACCAGCAATCGGCGCAGACCCGTGTGCAGGATGATCCTGATGCGCCGGAGCTGACCTCAGAGCCGGGCTCTGTCGTGGTGTTGCGCGGCCTTGATAAGGTCACGGCCCGCACCCGCGATTTCCAGGCCCCCATTGGCGAGGCTGTCGAGTTCGGCGCCCTGTCGATCACGGTTCAGTATTGCCGCAAGCGCCCGCCGGAAGAGCCGCCGGAAGTGTTCGCTTTTGTCGAGGTTGAAGACCGCCGCACGGATGGCTTCGGCGTTCAGGCGGAGGGAGAATTGATGTTCTCAGGCTGGATGTTCGCATCCAACCCGGCGCTCAACGCGCTGGAGCATCCGGTCTATGACGTCTGGGTGATTGACTGCAGAAGCTGATCGCCGGCCACGCCCTCGGGAAGCGTGAAAAAGTCAGCTGAGCGCTCGATCGCCTCATCCAGCTGCTCACGATACGCTTCTTGTGAGATCGTCTGCGCCCCAAAGCGCTTGAGATGGTCTGTGTTGAACTGGGTGTCCAGCAGCGTGTAGCCGCCAGCGTTCAGGCGCGCCACCAGAGACACCAGCGCGACCTTGGACGCGTCCGTCTCGCGCGAGAACATGCTTTCGCCGAAGAACGCGCCGCCCAGGCTGACCCCGTAAAGCCCGCCCGCCAGCTTGCCGTCCTTCCACGCCTCGATGGAATGGGCGTGACCGGCGGCGTGCATATCCAGATAGAGCATCAGGATCTGATCATTGATCCAGCTGTCCTCGCGCCCGGGCGCGGGAGCGGCGCAGCTGCGCACCACCGTCTCGAAACAGCGATTGACGGTCAGGGCGAACTCATCGCGCCGGACTATCTTTTTCAGGGATTTGGGAATGTGAAACCCATCAAGCGGGATGACGCCGCGCTCATCAGGTTCCAACAGGTAGACACGGGTGTCGCTGCGCGACTCCGCCATCGGGAAGACCCCGCGTGCATAGCACGCCAGCAATTCCTGAACGCCGAAGCCGCGCATGACAAATACTCCGCGCTTATGAGCCCTGGCGCTTGGCCAGCCAGCTTTCCAGCCAGCGGATATGGTAATCCCCGGTCAGGAATGCAGGCTCTTCCAGAAGGGCCAGGTGCAACGGAATGGTCGTCTCGACACCGCTGACGACCATTTCGGACAGGGCGCGTTTCAGGCGCAACAAGGCTTCCTCACGATCACGCCCGTGCACGATCAGCTTGCCGATCATGGAGTCATAATAAGGCGGGATCTTGTAGCCGGTATAGAGCGCGCTATCGAGACGTACGCCCAGGCCGCCCGGCGCATGGAACTCGGTCACCGTGCCCGGGGAGGGCGTGAAGGTTTCCGGGTTCTCCGCATTGATGCGGCACTCGATGGACCAGCCTTCCAGCTTGATGTCGTCCTGGGTGAAGCTCAGCTCATGGCCCGCAGCGACGCGGATCTGCTCGCGCACCAGGTCGATGCGCGTGATCGCCTCGGTCACCGGGTGCTCCACCTGGAGACGGGTGTTCATTTCGATGAAATAGAACTCGCCGTTCTCATAGAGGAACTCCACCGTGCCGGCGCCGCGATAGCCGATCGCTTTCACAGCATCCGTCACAGTCTTGCCGATCTTGGCGCGCGCCGCCTCGTCGAGGGCGACGGAGGGCGCTTCCTCGAGCACTTTCTGGTGACGGCGCTGCAGCGAGCAGTCGCGCTCGCCCAGATGCACCACATTGCCATGAGTGTCGGCGATGACCTGGATCTCGATATGCCGCGGCTGACCGAGATATTTCTCGATATACACAGCGCCGTCGCCAAAAGCCGCCTGGGCTTCAGAGGACGCCGTTTGCAGCGCGCTTTCAAGCTTATCTTCGGTCTCTGCGACTTTCATGCCGCGACCGCCGCCGCCGGAGGCGGCCTTGATCAGCACAGGGAAGCCGATGGATTTGGCGACCTTGCGCGCTTCATCCATATCGGTGATCGCACCGTCTGAGCCGGGAACGACAGGAATGCCCGCGTCCACAGCGGCTTGCTTGGCGGTGATCTTGTCGCCCATCAGGCGGATCGTGTCCGCGGTCGGACCGATAAAGGTCAGGCCGTGCGCTTCCACGATTTCGGCGAAGCGCGCGTTTTCCGACAGAAAGCCATAGCCGGGGTGGATCGCCTGGGCGCCGGTGATTTCGGCGGCGGCCATGATGGCGGGCACGTTGAGATAGGACCGGCCAGCGGGCGGCGGACCGATGCAGACGCTTTCATCGGCCAGCTTGACGTGCATGGCGTTGGCGTCGGCTTCGGAGTGAACCGCCACCGTCTTGATGCCCATTTCCTTGCAGGCCCGGTGGACCCGCAAGGCGATCTCGCCGCGATTGGCGATAAGGACTTTATCGAACATGAGCGACCGCCTAGCTGATGATGAACAGGGCTTCGCCGTATTCCACCGGTTGGGCGTCATCGACCAGAAGCTCGGTGAGCGTGCCCGATTTGGACGCGGTGATGGGGTTGAAGGTCTTCATGGCTTCAACCAGCAAGATGGTGTCGCCTTCCTTCACGCTGTCGCCGGCTTTCTTGAACTGGTCCGCTTCAGGAGAGGGACGCAGATACACCGTGCCGACCATGGGCGAGGTCACGGCGCCGGGATGGCTTTTCGCGTCGGCGGCGCTGACGGCAGCCGGCGCTTCCGGTGCGGAAGCCGGCGCAGGCGCGGGGGCCGCAGCCATGGGCGCAGGAGCAGGCTGAGTCGCGTAAACAGCGGGCGCAGCGGTGATTTCGCGCGCGACGCGGATACGCATTTCGCCTTTTTCGACTTCGATCTCGGTAAGATCGGTGTCGTTGAGAATATCGGCCAGCTCGCGCACGAGCTTGGAATCGACCTGCGGGTTCGACGTGGTGGACGCCATAGGTTTACTACCCTTTCTAGTCATTATTTCGCACGCGCCTGCGCCAGTTGCACAGCGGCTCTAATCCCCAGCTCATAGCCGCGCGCGCCTAAACCGCTGATGGTGCCAGCGGCGGCAAGTGACACATAAGAGACAGCACGAAAGGCCTCTCGCGCAACAGGCTGGGACAGATGCACCTCAATTGCGGGCGCGTCCACCCCTTTGATCGCGTCCAGCAGCGCTATGGAGGTATGGGTGTAGGCGGCGGGATTGATCACGATGGCCGAGCCCCTGGCGCCGGCGGTATGAATCAGCTCCACCAGCGCGCCTTCATGATTGGTCTGCTCAAACACCAGCCCGACGCCCAGCGACTCAGCCGTCTGGCGGCACAGCGCTTCGATATCGGCGAGGGTGGTGGTCCCGTAGATCTCAGGCTCACGCGTTCCCAGCAGATTGAGATTGGGGCCGTTGAGCACGAAGACGGGTTTGAGGTCAGACACTTTTGTTCACTCCGGCCAGGCTGAAGGGCGCCAGCGCGCCTTGACTGCCAGCCTTGGTTCTACGACCTCATAGGGGTGTGAACAAGCAAACCCGTGCGTGGGAAGCAGGTCATGAGCCAGATCGACGTCGAGCTGAACGGGGAAACCCGCCAAATCCCTTCAGGCTTAAGCCTGAAAGGCTTGCTGGAGCATCTTGAGCTCGATCCGCGCAAGGTCGCTGTCGAACGCAATCTCGAAATCGCGCCGCGTGACGGCTATGACGCGATTCGAATCGAGACCGGCGACCGGCTCGAAATCGTGCATTTTGTCGGAGGAGGGTGAGCCATGACGGCCCAGACCCAGATACAGGACGACGCCCCGCTGGTCGTGGCGGGGCGGAGTTTCAAGTCACGCCTGATCATCGGCACCGGCAAGTACAAGACCTATGAGCAGAACGCGCAGGCGCTGGTCGCTTCAGGCGCGGACATGATCACGGTGGCGGTGCGCCGGGTGAATTTGTCTGACCCCAGCCAGCCGCGGCTCGTCGATTTCATTGATCCCAAAGAATACACCTTCCTGCCCAACACGGCCGGTTGCTTCACCGGCGAGGATGCGGTGCGCACCCTGCGTCTGGCGCGCGAAGCGGGCGGCTGGGATCTGGTGAAGCTCGAAGTGCTCTCTGACCCAAAGCACCTCTATCCGGACATGGCCGAAACCCTCCGAGCGACCGAAATGCTGGTCAAGGAAGGGTTCGAGGTCATGGTCTATTGCTCGGACGATCCGGTCTACGCCAAGCGTCTGGAAGAGGCGGGCGCCTGCGCGATCATGCCTCTGGGCGCGCCGATCGGTTCAGGGCTGGGCATCCAGAACCCGGTGAATATTCGCCTGATCATCGAAGAGGCCAAGGTGCCGGTGATCGTGGATGCGGGCGTCGGCACGGCGTCTGACGCCGCGGTGGGCATGGAGCTGGGGTGTGACGGCATTCTGATGAACACCGCCATTGCGGAAGCGAAAGACCCCGTTCGCATGGCCAAGGCCATGAAGCATGCCGTCATCGCGGGCCGTGACGCTTATCTGGCGGGACGCATGCCGAAAAAACGCTATGCCGATCCCTCGAGCCCGCTGGCGGGCCTGATCTGAGGCGCTTGCGCGCGTTCTTATAATGTTCCAAGATGTCCGGGTATCGGGAGGACGCCATGGAACAACGTATTTCTATGATTACGCTCGGGGTTTCAAATCTCGCACGCGCTCGCGCCTTTTATGAGGGGATGGGCTGGTCCGCACTGCCGTCCGAGAGCGATCAGATCGTCTTCTTTGATCTGAACGGAGTGATCGTGGGTTTGTTCGGCGGCGAGGCGTTGGACGCAGATATGGGGCGTCAGAACCCGACGAACGGTCGCATCGCTCTTGCGTATAATGTGCGCAGCCGCGATGAGGTGCAGCCGATTCTTGATCAGGCAGCGCAGCTGGGCGGGTCTGTGCTCAAACCCGGTGAAGACGTCTTCTGGGGCGGGTATTCAGGCTATTTCGCTGATCCGGACGGACATGCTTGGGAGGTCGCGCACAATCCGTTCTGGCAGATCCTTGAAGACGGGCGGATCAAACCTGAGCCGCCCGCCTGCTGATCAGCGAGACCGTCGCAGCGCTTCGGCGCCCAGCGGCAGGTCGTCCTGCACCTCGGCGCAGACCGGACGCGAAACGCGTTCGCCGCGGCCCAGCAGCGCCAGTTCATGCTCACGCATGGCCGTGCCACCCATGCAGGGCAGGACATGGCTGATTTGCAGCATTCCGCGATCCGCCATGCCGCGAAAGACGGCTGCGGCGAGGGCGTCGCTGACCAGGGCGTTCACCTGCCAGGCGCGCTCCGCCCCCGACCAGGCCCCATAAGAGCGACCTGACGGGCCGACCATCAGCTCGGTGTCAGTCTCTCGCAGACGAATGGGAACAAGCGGCAGCCATTCCGGCCCTGCATAGGGCGGATACGTAGTGTCCCAGCGGGCCCCGACGCTGAACCAGGGGCTGTCATAGAAAAAGGGAAAGATGTTGAAAACGCGCCAGTATTCGCCTGTGGCCCAACCGGCTTCGTCGACGCCCGGCCAATAGGCCTCGCGGCGGACGGAAACCGGTTCGTTCAGGATGACCCGACCGGTCAGGCGATCTTCGATCCAGACGCGTCCCAGCAGGGCTGCATCCATGTGCGAGCCAAAATCAGGGCCATCGACCTGATCAAAATCCAGCGAGATGACATACCGGGCCTGATTGCGATCGGGCGCGGCGAGCCCCGCCTGCTCCAGCGCGGCTTCAAAACGGGGGCGCAGGATCGAGCGGTTGGGCTCTGGCAGGAACCAGGAAAACTGGGATGTGCCTGTGACCGGACCGAGCGCCATCTGGTGATAGAAAGGGCTGGCGGCGTCGACACGGAGGGTCTGCGTGTCCAGAGGTTGCGGCGCCTGGCGCGCGGATATGGCGTCGCGGCTGGCGCAAGCGGTCAGGGTCAGCGCGGCACACGCGGCCACAAGGATCGTCAGGTGTTTCATCATCCCCTCCAGGTTCGGGACGATGATTAACCACAAGCGGAAAACAAGCTGTAAACGGCGCCGGGACTTGTCCCGGCGCCGTCAGTCATCACGATTAACGCGACAGTGCTTCATTCACCAATCGGTCCAGGCCTTCGATGTCAGCGCCAGGAACGACTGTGTCTCCGACAATAAAGAAGGGCGTGCCCGTAATCCCGATCGCCTGTGCCAGCTCGCGCACATCGCCGAGCTGACGGGTGATCTCGTCTGAGTCCATTTCGGCGCGCATGGCCGCCACATCCACGCCGGCGGTGACGGCGAAGGCGTCGATCCGTTCATCGGGCAGGGGGCCGCTGGCGTTCATCAGGGCGTTGTGAAACGCTTCGTAGGATTGAGGTGCGATCCGCCAGACCGCCAGCGAGGCGCGCGAGGCGTTGGTGGATTGCTCGCCGCGAATTGGGAATTCCTTGAAGACAAAGCGCACCTGATCGCCATGCTCTTCCAGGACCGACTGGATCCATTCATTGGAGACCGTGCAGTACGGGCAGCGATAGTCAAAGAACTCGACCACCGTGACGACTGGGTTTTCCGCGCCGACGACCGGGTCGCGAGCGTCTGCATACAACCGGTCCTCGCTGGAGGTGACAGCGCCCAGCATGGCGTCCTGTTCACGCTGGCGGGCGCGGCGCTGCAGCTCGATCAGCGCTTCCTCGATAATCTCGGGATTGGTCAGGATGTAGTCGCGCACAATCTGCTCGATTTCGGCGCGATTGGCGGGTTCTTGCGCCGGGGCGCAAGCGGTCATGCCGAGAGCGGCGGCGAGGGCGAGCAGCAAGATGCGCATGAAAACTCCAGTTATCAGTCAGAAATCATTTGGCCCCGCGTTTAGCGCGGTTCGACGCACAGGCACAATCACAAGCCCGTTTAAGGCTGTAACAGAGCGCCGCGATCCAGATGTTGGAAGTTTGGCTGACGTTCGCGCTCGCGGCGGTTCCAGTCGCGCATTTCCCGGCTGTCCGGGCGGGTGACCGCCAGGATTTCCGTCGCGCGAATCCAGGCCTCAGTACCGCGTTCAAGCTCTTCATGAGCCCGCGTGGCGAAAATGTGGGCCTGCATCTCGTCGCCGACCGCATAAGCGCGTTCCGCTGTGGACAGTTCGGCCATGGCGGTTTCACCCAATTGCTGGTGCGCCAGAGAGCGCTGGAACCAGGCGTAGGGGTTTTGCGGTTCGCTCACCAAGGCCATGCGCAACTGGCCGAGCGCCTCACGGGCGTTCGCCTCGTTATTGGTGGCGATCAGCGCAGAGGCGTAACCGATGCGCAAGAGCGGCGCATCGGGCAGCAATTCAATGGAGCGGCGATAAGGCTCAAGCGAGCGGTCGATAAAGCCGCTCTCATAAAGCATCTGGCCTTTGAGCTCATGAAAATAGGGATTGTCGGGTTCAAGCTCGAGCAAGTGATTGACCGCACGCTCGGCGTTGTCGGTCAGGCCTTGCTTGTAATAGGCCACTGCGCGGGCATAGCGCGCCGGGATTGAAGTGTCGCTTTCAGGATAGCGCGAAAAGGTTTGCGCAGGCGGCGCCATGAATCCGATGATCTTGGCCTGAAGCCGTTGCAGCTCGGCGATCTCCTCGTCGCTGTCGGGAACATCGGCGAAGTCGGAGGCTTCCACATTGCGGCGCAGCGCCGCCACCCGGTCTGAAGACAGCGGGTGAGAGCGGAAATACTCCCAGCGGCGTTGAAACGAGATGCGTTCCTGGTAAGCGAGGCGTTCAAACGTCGCCACCAGACCGCGACCTGATTGTCCGGTTTCGGTGAGAAACCGCACGGCGGCCTGATCGGCGGAGGCTTCCTGGGCGCGGGTATAGGTCAGCAGGTTCAGCTGACCAAATTGCGGAGCGGACGCCATGATCGCCGCGCCTGCATCGGGCGCGCCGGCAAGGGCTGCGATCAGCCCCACGCCCAGCGAGGCGGCCATGGTGGCCAGGCCCGCCCGGCTGGCTTCGCCGCGCCGGATGATGTGGGCGCCTTCGATATGGCCGATCTCATGGGCGATCACGCCCTTGATTTCGTTTGGGCTCTCTGCGCGAACAATGGTGCCGGTGTTGAGGAAGATGTTCTGTCCGCCGGTGACGAAGGCGTTGAACTCCATATCGCCGACCAGATAGAAATCCACTGCGCTCACATCGAGCCCCGCCGCAACCAGCAGCGGGTCGGTGTATTCGCGCATGGCGCGCTCGGTCTCGGTGTCCCGGATCAGGCCCTGTGCGTGAGCGCCTGAGAGACTGGTGAGCGCCAGACCGACCGCGGCGGCGATGCAGGTCGCGCCGGTCTTAAGAGAGGTGAGCATACGCAATGCAAGCGTCCTTCGTGTCAGCCAGCCTCGGAAGACAACAGTCTATCCTTCTGTCCGTCTGCACGCCAGAAAACGTGAGAACGGCGCCGGAAGTGTGACCACCGGCGCCGTTCACGTGATCAGCTCAGGCCCAGGAACTTGGACGAGCGCTGCCACCAGCCGCGTTTCGCGGGGCGGTTCTCGTCTGATCCTTCGTCCTGGCTCGCCTGATCAGCCTCTTGCGGGGCCGTGCCAGACGGCTCGCTATGAGCGGGTTCGGCGTCGCTCTCGCTGGCGGTTTGAGGCTCCGGCGCAGGCGCGCTGGCCTGCTCCATGGCTTCGCGCGCCGCCGTATCGGTCGTGTCAGCCTCTGCAGCGGGCTCCGCTTTCTTGCGGCGGGTCCGGCGCTTGGGCTTGTCGGCGTCCGTCTGAGCGGCCTCTTCGCTGGACGCATCGCCTTCGGCAGCCGCTTCAGCGGCGGGCGCGGCCTTCTTGCGACGCGTGCGTCGCTTGGGCTTGTCCTCAGCCGCATCACCCTCAGCAGCTGCCGGGGCGTCTGCGTCAGATGCTTGAGCCTCCGGAGCGTCTGATGCGTCGTCGGCGGGATTTTTACGCGTGCGGCGGCTCCGCTTGGGCTTGGCTGGCGCGTCCTCGGCATGGGCGGCGCTGTCTGCTTCCGCCGGTGTGCCCTCGGCCTGCGCTTCAGAAGCGGACGCGTCCTGAGCGCTCGTCTCCGCCTGACTTGCGTCATCCTGAGCCGCTTCGCTCTGGCCGGCGGGCTTGCGACGACGGCGGCTGGGGCGTTTGCGCCGGGGCGGCGTGTCTTCACCGTCAGTCTGAGCGCCAAAGGGTTCAGATTCAGACGGTTCGATCACTTGCAGGCCTGCGACCTCATCGGACGCTTCGGCATCCCGGGACGTCGAAGCGGTTCCGGATTCGCCATCGCTATCCTCGGTCGCGTCCAGAGCGGCCTGGGCGTCCTCTGATGATCCGGCCTCGTCATTGCGCTTGCGGCGATTGCGACCGCCGCGGCGGCCGCGACGACGGCGTTTCTTCGAGCCGTCTTCATTGGTCTCGTCAGAGGCGGAGCGAGCCGGGCGCTCGTCGCGTTCCTGACGCTCTTCACTCGCCTCCGCTTCGTCCGCATCCTCGATGTCATCGTCTTCATCGATGTCTGCGACAACAGCGGCTGCGCTGGTCAGCGGGGTGTCGGCGCGGGCGGCTTTCGCTTCGGCGCGCGCCGCTTCGCTGCGGCTTTCAAGGCGCTCAAGGGTGCAGTCCGGACGGATCAGGCTGTCATCGGCGTCCACCGTGACGCTCATGTCATAGCGCGCTTCAATCGCTGTGAGATGATCGCGTTTCTCGTTGAGAATATACAGCGCCACTTCCGGCGCGCAGAGCAGGCGGGCTTTGGACGTGCGGCCGCGAACGCCTTCCTCTTCCAGAGCGCGCAGGGCCACCAGAGCGCTGGATTCGATCGAGCGCATATGGCCCGAGCCCTGACAATGCGGGCAGACATTGCTCGAACCTTCGACCAGCGAGGTGCGACGGCGCTGACGGCTCATCTCCATCAGGCCGAATTGCGAGATGCGGCCCACTTGCAGGCGGGCGCGGTCACGCTTGAGCGAGTCCTTCATCTTCTTTTCGACGGCGCGAACGTTTTTGTTCTCGTCCATGTCGATAAAGTCGATGACAAGAAGACCGGCCAAATCGCGCAGACGCATCTGGCGGGCGGCTTCCTCGGCCGCCTCCATATTGGTCTTGAGCGCGGTTTGCTCGATATTGCGTTCCTTGGTCGCCTTGCCCGAGTTGACGTCGATGGAGACCAGCGCCTCGGTCGGGTTGATGACGATGTAGCCGCCCGATTTCAGCTGCGCGACAGGCGAATGGATCGCCTCGAGCTGGCTTTCCACCTGATGGCGCAGGAAGAGCGGCGTGGCGTCGCGATAATGCTGAACCTTCTTGGCGTGGCTTGGCATCAGCATGCGCATGAAGGCCTTGGCCTCCTTGTACGCGTCCTCGCCTTCCACCAGCACCTCGTCGATCTCCTTGTCGTAGAGATCACGGATCACCCGTTTGACGAGATTGCCTTCTTCGTAAATCAGCTTGGGCGCGCTTGATTCCAGCGTCGTGGTGCGGATCGTCTCCCACAGCCGGATCAGATAGTCATAGTCGCGTTTGATCTCGACCTTGGTGCGCGCTGCGCCTGCAGTGCGGATGATCAGGCCCATGCCCTGAGGCACGGCCAGTTCGGACACCGCCGATTTCAGACGTTTGCGGTCGGGCGCGTTGGTGATCTTGCGCGAAATGCCGCCGCCGCGCGCGGTGTTGGGCATCAACACGCAATACCGGCCGGCCAGCGACAGATAGGTCGTCAGCGCCGCGCCCTTGTTGCCGCGCTCTTCCTTGGCGACCTGAACCAGCAGCACCTGACGGCGCTTGATCACTTCCTGGATCTTGTAGCGGCGCATGAAGGAGCGGCGACGGCGCGCCGCTTCATCGATCAGATCGTCTTCATCGGGCGTCGGCGCGTCGTCATTGTCGTCGTCAGGACCAGCGTCGTCATTCAGATCGCCGGTCGCTTCAGCTTCCGCTTCGCGCAGCGCTTCGCGATCCGCATGGGGGATCTGGTAGTAATCGGGATGAATCTCGTTGAAGGCGAGAAAGCCGTGCTTGTTGCCGCCATATTCAACGAATGCGGCCTGTAGCGAGGGCTCTACACGCGTGACCTTGGCGAGATAGATGTTTCCACGAATCGGCTTTCTGGAAGCCGACTCAAAATCGAATTCCTCAACCCGATTGTTGTCGACAATCACCACCCGGGTCTCTTCCGGGTGGGCGGCGTCGATCAGCATTTTGCGTGACATTAAAATACGCTCCATACCGCATGGCGAAAGCCGCGCTCAACGAGGAGGCGGCTTCGGACGTACGGCGATTGTTGCAGGAACGCGCTCGGCGGCGATCTGTTCTTACTAAAGATGATCTCGCGGCGGGAGCGCGCATCATGGGTCTGTCCTTAACCGGGCAGGGGCGCGTCCTGATTCGGAGCGTCGCCCGAGCGCCAGTCATTCTGGCTTTTGGCGCCGGCGGCGGGCGTGAGCCCTCCCGCGTCGTCCAGAAATCTGTGTGCTTTGAAGATTTGCGCCCTGGGGCGGATCTTCAAGGGTGTTCATATGGGCGGCGCGCGAACGCGCCTGATCCCGATCTCGAACATAATCACATTGCACGAGAATGTCGCCAATGAAAAGCGAGCTACACCGTGTTAGACTCTCGGTAAGGACTCGCTAACCGAATCTCAAGGCGTGGCGTTTTACAGTGGTTTTATCGGAGCATTTGCGCGACTTAAAATGACGCAAAGCCCGTTTGGGACTTCGGCATGGTGGTGGTCGGAATGCGATTTTTAGCGGGTCTTGTTGCTTGCGCCCTGGCGTTGTCCGCAGGGACTGCGCTGGCGTCTGACATTACGAATGTGCGCTTTGGCGCTTACGAGACCCACACCCGCATCGTCATTGAAAGCGAGACGCCGCTTGATTCGCGCGCCTTTACGCTGGCCGAGCCGGTTTCGCGTCTCGTGGTCTCCTTTGACCAGGCGGGGTGGAGCGTTCCCGGCCTGCCTAATCGACAGGGGCAAGGAGAGGGGCTGGTGGGGCGGTTCCAGTTTGACGGACAGGCCGGTGCGCCGCGTCTGGTGTTTGCGCTAAACTCGCCGTCCACTGTTGATCATCATTTTTCGCTCGCCCCTGATGGCGGCGGCTACCGCACCGTGGTGGATCTGGCGCCTGTGGGCGCCGCGGCGTTTCAGCAAACCTCGGGCTTTCCGTCCGAAAGCACCAATATGGCGCAGTTCCTTGTGGAAAACGCGGTCGTGTCGGCGGCGCCGCCGGCTTGTGAAGCGGTGCGCGTGGTGATCGATCCCGGTCATGGCGGCCGTGATCCCGGCGCGCTGGCGCGGTTCGGCGGCGGGGATGAGGCGGACGTCAATCTGGCGGCCGGTCTGGTCCTGCGCGACATCCTGAACGCCACCGGGCGCTATGAGGTCATCATGACCCGGGACCGTGATGTTTATGTGGACCTGTATGACCGCGTCGAGATCGCGCGCCAGGCCGAGGCGGACCTGTTCATTTCCCTCCATGCAGACTCGGCAGGCAATTCTACGGGGCCTGAGGGCGCGACCGTCTATTCGATGAATCACCGGGCCGTGGACCGCGCGCGCAGCCGCGCCATCAGCCAGGGCGACTGGGTGGACCCCAACCGTCCCGAAGAGGTCTCTCGCATCCTCGTCGAGATGTCCCTGACCAACAAGGAAAGCCAGTCTGAACGCTTCGCGGATGCCCTACGCACCGAAGTCGGCCGGGTGCAGCCCTTGTTCCGCGAGACGGCCATGCGCGCCAATTTTGCGGTGTTGATCGACGCTGAAGTGCCAGCGGTCCTGTTTGAAATGGGCTTTTTGACCAATCGCAATGACGCCCGGCGTCTGAACAGCGCCACGGACCGGCGGCGGCTGATGCAATCGGCGGCGTCCGCCATCGATGAGCACTTCTCTCATTGCCAGGGCGGCGGCCCTGATCGCTATATCGCCCAGAATGCGGTGAGCGCCTCCAGCACCCGTTAATCCGGAGCTGTGCGGAATCCGTCATTGGGTTGACGCCTGAGACACGCCATAATAGCGCCATGTGCGGGCGTCAAAAGGCGGGGGCGGGCAAGCCTTGCGCGCCGTCTAAGAGGGCAAGATGAAGCTGTTGAGTTGGAAAAACGCGTTGCGCGCCTTGATTTGGGGTGCGGGCGCGGCGGTGGTTCTGGGCGTGGTGGCGGCAATCGCCATCGCTGTCTATGTGGTCCGCGTCACCGAAGACCTGCCTGATTATCAGCAGCTTGCCGAATATGAACCCCCGATCATGAGCCGGGTGCATGCTGGCGACGGGCGCTTGATCCAGGAATACGCCATCGAGCACCGCGTCTTCGTGCCGATCGAAAACATCCCGCCCTTGGTCATCGACGCCTATCTGTCCGCCGAGGACAAGAATTTCTACAATCATGGCGGCGTGGATTATCTGGGCATGATCCGGGGCGGCATCCGCTCGGTGATCGCGCGTCTGCGCAACCCCAACGCGGCGTTGCAGTCTGGCTCCACCATCACCCAGCAGGTGGCCAAGAACTTCCTCTTCAGCTCGGACCAGCGCATCGACCGCAAAATCCGCGAGATCGTCATTTCGCGCCGGATGGAACGCGCCTTCACCAAGGACCAGATCCTCGAGCTTTATCTCAACGAGATCTATCTGGGCAACCGCGCCTACGGCATCGCCGCCGCAGCTCTGAACTATTTCGACAAATCCCTGGACGAGCTGGAATTGCACGAAGCGGCCTATCTCGCAGCCCTGCCCAAAGGGCCGAGCAATTACCATCCGACCCGCAATACCGAAGCCGCGATTGGCCGCCGCAACTGGGTGCTCTCGCGCATGATCGCCAATGGCGTCATCAGTCGTGAAGAGGGCGAAGCGGCAATGGAAATGCCGCTGGAAACCGCCGAGCGGCTGGACGGCGACGAGTATCTGGCGGCGGAGTATTTCGTCGAACAGGTACGCCGCGAAGTCTTCAACCGCTATGGCCAGGACCAGCTCTATGAAGGCGGGTTGTCGATCCGCACCACGCTGGACACTCGTATGCAGCTGGCCGCTCGTGCGGCCCTGCGCGACGGTCTTGAGACCTATGATCGCCGTCACGGCTATCGCGGTCCGGTCGCGCGGATGGAAAACTTTGACGCCTGGCCGGACCAGTTGGCCGAGATTGAGCCGCCCGCAGACCTCGATGAGGGCTGGCGTCTGGCCGTGGTGCTGGAGATGACGGACAGCGATGCGCTGATCGGCTTCGCCGACCGCAGCCGCGGACGCATCCCGCTTTACGCCCTGGCCTGGGCGCGTGAGCCGCGTCGGGATGAGAACGGCTTCCCGCGGACGGGCGGCGCCATTGGTCGGCCGTCTGACGTCTTCGAGCTGGGTGATGTGGTCATCGTGGAAGATCTGGTCGCCGAGGATGCGCCCGAAGAAAACGTTGAAGACGACCATTACGGCTTGCGCCAATTGCCGGACGTCAATGGCGGCATTGTCGCCATTGACCCGTTCACAGGCCGGGTTCTGGCGATGGTGGGGGGGTATTCCTTCCAGCACAGCCAGTTTAACCGCGCGGTGCAGGCGCGTCGTCAGCCGGGGTCCTCGTTCAAACCGTTTGTCTACGCTGCGGCACTTGAAAACGACTATACGCCCGTCTCCATCATTCTGGACGCGCCTTTCGTGGCGTCGGGCGACGCCGAGATGCGCTTTTATCGCCCGCAGAACTATTCGGAGGTGTTTTACGGACCCTCCACGCTGCGGCGGGGGCTGGAGCTGTCCCGGAACGTGATGACGGTGCGCCTGGCGCAGGATATGGGCATGGCGCCGATCGTGGATATCGGCGAGCGGACCGGCATTTATGACGACCTTCAACCCACGCTCGCCATGTCGCTGGGCGCGGGCGAGACCACGCTGATGCGGCTGATCGGCGCCTATGGCGCTCTGGTCAATGGCGGCCGCCTGATCGAGCCGGCGCTGATCGACCGGGTTCAGGCCCGCTCAGGCGAGACGATTTATATTCACGACCAGCGCGAATGCGTCGGCTGTGACGTGCCCGGCGGCTATGACCCCTCTCTTCAGGAGCCGCAATTGCCCGAGTTGGGCGAGCAGGTGATCGACCCGGTCACTTCCTATCAGATCGTGCATATGCTCGAAGGCGCGGTTCAGCGCGGCACCGCCACGGCGCTGCGCTCGCTGGGCCGCCCGCTGGGCGGCAAGACCGGCACCACCAATGACTTCCACGACGCCTGGTTTGTGGGGTTCAGTCCTGATCTGGTGGTCGGCGTCTATGTCGGCTTTGACACGCCCAGGCCGTTGGGTTCGGGCGAGGCGGGCGGCCGTGTCGCCGCGCCGGTGGCGGCCGATTTCCTGGGCGCGGCGCTTGAGACCTATTCCGTGGCGCCGTTCCGCGTGCCCGACGGGGTGAGCCTGGCGCCGATTGATCGCGAGACCGGCGAGCCATCCGTCATCGGACGTCCTGGTGTGATCCTGGAAGCGTTCAAGCCCGGCACCGAGCCTCAGCGCGGTCAGACCGATGCGGAGGAAACGCTGAGCTTTGGCGCCAATGCGTTGGGCGTGGACTTCTCTTCGGGCGCGCAAGACGATGCAGACGACGATGATGATGATGACGAGGACGCACTGGGCGGGCTTTACTAGCGCTCAGCCTCGCCGTTTCACACGATGACAACAGGCGCAGTCCCTTGTCCGGGGGCTGCGCCTCGTTTATCGACCCGATCCGACCCTTTTCCCAGACTATCAGGAGATCCGCCATGCGCGCCGAGATCGCTGAACTTAAAGACGCCATCGAACAGTCCACCGCCTTGCTACGGAGGCGTCTTTGACTGGCCTACGGCTGAGAAACGACTCGATGAACTGAACGCCAAGGCCGAAGACCCCGGCTTGTGGGATCGGCCCTCAGAGGCGCAGGCGCTCATGCGTGAGCGCAACCGGCTGGACCAGTCCATGACCGAAGTGCGCGAGATCGACACCGACCTCGCCGATACGCTTGAGCTGGCCGAGATGGCTGAGCTGGACAGCGATGACGCGCTCTATGAGGAGGCGGCGACCGCGCTGCGTGGGCTTAAAGCGCGCGCCGGCAAGGCTGAACTGCAAGCCTTGTTGTCTGGCGAAGCGGACAGCAATGACAGCTATCTGGAAATCCATCCCGGAGCCGGCGGCACCGAGGCGCAGGACTGGGCCTCCATGCTGGCGCGCATGTACACGCGTTGGGCGGAGAAGTCCGGCTACAAGGTTGAGGTGATTGAGGCCCAGGCCGGTGAAGAAGCCGGGCTGAAATCCATTACCCTTCTGATCAAGGGCGAGAACGCCTATGGCTGGCTGAAAACCGAAGCGGGCGTGCACCGCCTGGTGCGCATCTCGCCCTATGACAGCTCCGGTCGCCGTCATACCAGTTTCGCGTCGGTCTGGACCTATCCGCTGGTGGACGACACCATCGAGATCGAGATCGAGGACAAGGATGTGCGCGTGGACACCTATCGCGCCTCCGGCGCGGGCGGTCAGCACATCAACAAGACCGATTCCGCCGTGCGTCTGACCCACGAGCCCACTGGCATCGTCGTCGCGTGTCAGACCGATCGCTCGCAGCACAAGAACCGGTCGAACGCGTGGACGATGCTGCGCGCCCGGCTTTACGAGCTGGAGCTTCAAAAGCGCGAGGAGGCGGCCCAGGCGGATGCGGAATCCAAGACCGATATCGGCTGGGGGCACCAGATCCGCTCTTACGTGCTGCAGCCCTATCAGATGGTCAAGGACCTGCGCACCCAGGTCGAAACCTCAGACACCCAAGGGGTGCTGGACGGCGATCTGGACGATTTCATGGGGGCGGCGCTGGCTCAGCGTGTGGGCAAATCTGACGAGGATTAAAGCACGCTGTGTACGGGAATTAAAAAAAAGGGCCGGCGAAACGCCGGCCCTTTTTCTGTGTCTGTCCCTGAAACCCTAGGATTTCGAGGTGAAAGGATCGTTGGCGACAGCCTTGTCCGCGCTGGCGGCGGCCCGCGGCGGGGTGTTGGAGGCGGCGCTGGTCGGCGTAGAGGCGCTGCTGCTCTGGGAGGCCGGCTTGCTGGACGACGCCGATGAGGATTTGGCGTCCGACAGCGGATCGGAAGAGCGCTTGCACAGGCCGTCAAAGAAGGCGCCGCTTTCAATGGCCAGCGTGGCGTGGATCACATCGCCTTCCACACGGGCGGTTGCGGAAAGCTGCACCTGGCGGGCGCGCACGGAGCCGACGACGCGGCCGCGAATGACCACGTTCTCGGCGACCACTTCACCCTTGATGGAGGCTTCCTCGCCGATGGTGAGATCCGTCGCGCGCACATCGCCTTCCACAGAGCCGTCGAGCTGAACTTCGCCGTCGGACACGATGGAGCCGGTGATTTTCAGATCAGCGCTCAGGATGGATGGGGCTTTGGCTTTCATGGCGGACCTCTTGGTCGGAGCAGGAACGGCGGCGGCTTGGTTGTCGCTGGGGGGCGTATCTTTTTTAGTGAACATAGCGTCCGGCTCTTATGTAATCTTCGGGGTCAATGTGTTCGCCGCGGAACCAGATTTCATAATGGAGATGCGTGCCGGTGGAACGTCCGGTCGATCCCATCCCCCCCAGTCTTTGGCCCAGCTCCACCTCATCGCCGCGGCGAACGTCGATCGCGTGAAGATGGCCATATCGTGTGCGGAACCCGTATCCGTGATCCACTTCGACGGTGCGACCATACCCGGCCCGCCAGCCTGCGTAAACGACTTCACCGGGCGCAGGCGCCACAATAGGTGCGTTTCTGAAGGCGGCGAAATCCTTGCCGGCATGCATGGCCAGCCGGCGGGTGAACGGGTCGATGCGAGCGCCATAGCGCGAGGTTTCGCGGAACGGGCCTTCAATCGGCAGACCCAGAGGCGTGGCGTTGAGCAGGCTTTCCACCTGTTCGCTCTCCACAATCCGGTTTGCGATGCGGGCGACGCGCGCATTGAACGGGTCGTCCAGATTGAGCGCGTCACTGAACAGCGGCGCCTGGTCCAGACTGATCAGAGGGCCGCCGGTTCCGCCATCTTCATCTTCCAGCGGGCCTTCTTGCATGGCTTCATCCACGCGCATGCCGGTCAGGCGCAGAACCGCGCGCAAATTCTCAAGGCGGCGTTCTGCGGCGTTCTCGGCTTCGGCGAGAGCCGCTTCCTGATCGGCCAGAAGCGCAGCGACGCGCTCTTCAGCCAGGCCGTCGAAGGCTTCTTCACCGACGGGGTCAACCAGGGCCTGGCGCGGATCGGGATCGGCGGGTGAGGCGGCCATCAGAATCCGGCCCTCATCCAGGCTGGGGCTTTCGCGTTCTTCGCCCACAGACAGATCGTCGGCGAAGTCGAGAAGACGGCGTAGCGTATCATGGCGCATCTGGAATTCGCCCGCCGTGCGGTCAAAGGCGTCCGTGCGCGATTCCATATAGGCGATGGCGGCGGCCTCGGCGGCGCGCGCTTCATCTACCTCGTTTTGATATTCGGCTTCGATCTGGGCGAATTGCTGCTTGGCGCGCTGATCGGCTCGGCCGTCCAGCAACATGCCCACAGTTGTCAGGGATAACCACACCGCCAGCAGACACACGCCGCCGATAGCCGAGAGTTGCATCTCGGTCGTGATAGCGAAGTATCTCACCTGACCCTCGGTCCGATGATAGATCTGCCGATCAGGGAAGCGTTGCTTGATCTGCTCCCACGGCCCGGCCAGTAGTCGTTTCACCATCCGACTGCGTTCGCCTCGCTATCCTCGCCCCTCGATGCGCTATCTCGCATGATAACGCATCGTTTATCAACTGGTCCGTTGCAAGCCTTGTTCCGGTCCCTATGGGACGCATTGGAAAATGTCCGGTGCGTCGGCATCAGATGCAAGCCCTGGTTTCAGGAAAGCTGTTCAGCCAGAGGTTCGTAGAAACAGCCCGGCAAGCCCGCAGCAGCCCTGGCGTCATCGTTGAAGGGGCGCTTCAACGCGCCGCTGAAATAGGTCGAGACCAGCCGATGAAAGCAGTGTTCGGGCGTGTCGGTCTCATCACGGCACACATGGTCAAACCAGCGCGCGCCTGCGGCGACATGGCCCACTTCTTCTTCGTAGATCACGCTCAGGATGGCGACGCTGTCAGCATCGCCGACACTCGACAGCTTCTCGATCATCTGCGGCGTGACGTCCAGCCCGCGCGCTTCCAGCACCAGAGGGGCGACAGCAAGCCGCGCCGCCAGATCATGCGCAGTGTTCTGCGCCGCCTCCCACAGGCCGTCATGGGCAGCCAGGTCGCCATAATCGCCGCCCATCTGCTGAAGACGGTCACGCACCAAGGTGAAATGACGCGCTTCGTCATCGCCGACGCTGATCCAGTCTGACACAAAGCTGGCGCGTTGGTCGTCAGCGATCCTGGGATCGCCTGCAAACCGCGCCACCATGTCAAAATGCAGATCAATGGCGTTGAACTCGATATGCGCCACCGCATGCATCAGGGCGAAGCGGCCTTCAAGACTGCCCAATCGCCGCCGCGGCGTCTGACCGGGCGGTTTCAGCTCCGGGTGCGGGGGCCGGCCCGGAGCATCCGGCGCTCGGCAGGGGGCGTCCCTGTCCGGCAATGCGAGGGCGCCCGCCCGCCAAGCGGCGGCAGTCTCCCGCGCCAGTCGGGTCTTGTCGTCAGGGGCGGGGGTGGCGACCACGCGCGCCGCCGCCTCCATCACGCACGGTTTGGAGTGTTGTTCCGTCACGCAGACTTCACCGCGTCCAGAACCGCCTCCACATGACCTTTGACCTTCACCTTGCGCCAGACCTTTTGGATCACGCCGTCAGGTCCGATCAGGTAGGTGCAGCGTTCAATGCCCATGTATTTGCGTCCATACATGTTCTTCTCCACCCAGGCGCCGTAGGCTTCGGTGACGACGCCGTCTTCGTCAGACGCCAGCATGACTTTCAGCTCATGCTTGTCGCGAAACTTGTCATGCTTGGCTACGGTGTCCTTGGACAGGCCGATGACCACCGTGTTTTCGGCTTCGAATGCGTCAATATGCTCGGAAAAGCCGATGGCCTCCTTCGTGCAGCCAGGCGTGTCATCCTTGGGATAAAAATACAGGACGACGGATTTGCCCTTCAGCTCACGTAATGACACCTGTCGGCCGCCATCTGCAGGAAGCGTGAAGTCTGGGGCCTTGTCGCCGGGCTTAAGCTCGCTCATGAGTGTCGTCCTTGATGATGATTTCCGAAGCTCTGGCCCGGAAGATTGTCAATTCGCCCCGCCACGTCCAGTCGCGACCCGACTTTGAGTTCACATGCGCCGTATCGCCCGCCTGTCCCTTGTGTATGTGCTTGAAGCCATCGCTGCGCTTCTGGCGCTGGCTGTGGTGGCGTTTGGCGCAGCGCTGTGGCGCCTCGCCGAAGGCCCGGTCAACGCCGAGATGATGCGCCCAGTGGTCACGGAAGTGCTTCTGGAAGCAGTGCAGGGGGATGCGGCTGCGATCGGTGATCTTGAACTGAGCTTTGATCCTGCGCTCGCCGCGCTGGTTGTCACCGCGCGTGATGTCAGCATCACGCGTGAGGGCGGCGAAGTTGTCATTTCCTCAGACCTGATCGAGGCGGGGCTGGCGCTGGACCTTTTGATGACAGGTCGGATTGCGCCGGTGAGCCTTGAAGCGCGCGGCGGCACGCTCTGGCTGTATCGCGACGAGCTTGGTCGTCTGACGGGGGGATTGGGCGCGCTGGAAGACCGGTTTGGCGCCGCTCAGGACACCGACAGCGTCTCGCCGGATTTCGACATGGATCAGGCCAGTCGGGTGTTTTCACGTTTGCTGATGGTTGACGTCTCTGACGTGACCTTGCAGGTGCGTGAAGAATATCATGACTGGACGGGGCTGTTCACGGGCATGGGCGGCGCGATGAACCTGTCGGAGGGCGTGGTGTCGCTTCGGGCTGAGGGCGGGTTGGTCACCTCAGCCGGCATGGCGCCGATCACCCTGAATGTGCAGACAGGCCGTTCGCTGGAGAGCGTGTTCGTCGAGGCGCGGCTGTCCAATCTGGTGCCTGCGGCTTCTGCGCCTTTGCAGGGCCCGTTCGCGGGCGTCTCCGCGCTGGACGCGCCGTTTGACATGCACCTTGTATTTGACGCTTCGCGAGAGGAGGGCCTGCGCCAGGCCAGCCTGCAGATGGAGGCGCAGTCCGGCGTTGTCCGCCTGGCCGGGGGGCAGACGGAGATACGCCAGGCCTTGATTGACGCAGCGCTGGATGTCGATGCGGGGCGTCTTGATCTGCGGACGCTGGATGTGGATTCCGATCTTCTGTCCTTGTCGCTCAGCGGCGCGCTTTATGACTTTTCCGACTATGACGATGCGATTCCAGCGCGCGCACGCTACGAGTTGAGCTCTGGCGCAGGGCGTCTTGATCTCAACGGCGCCTTTCCCGAGCCCTTGCAGTGGCGGTCAGCCGAACTGGCGGGAACGCTGGACCTTGAAGAAAGCCTGATCAGCTTTGAAACGCTGGACGCGGTGCTGCCAGCCGCCCGAGCATCAATGACGGGCTCCCTGGCGATGGAGCAGACGATTGCGGGGCTGCTTCCGACCGTCAAACTCAGCGGCCCGGTTGAAGGCGAGCTGACCAAGACAGACGTGCTTAATCACTGGCCTGTCGATTTTGCGCTCGGCGCCCGGGACTGGGTGCGAGACAGCATTCTGGACGGTCGGGTGACCAGTGCGACGCTGGACCTCAATCTCACGGCTCAGGCGCTGGCCGCACAAACGATTGCGGATGAGGACCTGACGCTCAGCTTCCAGTTCTCCGATGCGGATGTGCGCTATATGAGCACGATGACGCCGCTGCTGGGGCTGTCTGGGGAAGCGGTGCTGCGGGGCAATTCGCTCAGCCTCGAAGGCGCGGGCGGCGCCATCGGTGAGCTGGAAGCGACGCGGATCTATGTGGACATCCCGCGGCTGAACCCTAAAGGCGCGTTGGCCCGCTTTGGCGGCACGGGGCTGGGCGGCGTCTCTGACTTCCTGGCGCTCGTCAGTGAGCCGCCGCTCAATCTTTCGACGGAGTACGGGTTTGATCCTGCAGCCTTTGGGGGGCAGGGCGAGCTGGAGTTTGAAATCCGCCGTCCGATGTTGCGCACCGTCCCGGCCGAGGATCTGGGTTTTGACATTACGGGCCGGTTTGAGGATGTCTCTGGCCCGGCTGGGCCGCCCGGCATTGCGCTCTCTGAGGGCGCAGTGACCCTGACGATCAATCCTGAAGGATTGCGCGCGGAAGGGGATGCACAGATCGCGTCGGCGGATGCTCATCTTGTATGGACGGAGACGTTCGGCCTCGACCCGGAGGTCAACTCGACGCAAGTGCGTGTAAACTCTGTCATGACCGCGCGGGAGCTGGACCAGATCGGCTTGCCCTTGCGGCGTTTCATGGATGGCGCGGTGGGCGTTGACGCAACGATCGAAGGTCGAGGCCTCGCCTTCTCGCAAATGGCGCTGGAGCTCGATCTACAGGACGCGGCCATCGCCCTGCCTGCGGGGTTGTGGGACAAACCCGCCGGCGAGCCGGCCGCCGCCTCCCTGCAAGCGGGGGTCACGGAAGACGGCGCGGTGCAGCTCGACCGTCTGCGGCTGACCGGCGAAGACGTGGCGCTCGAGACCAGTGCTGAACTGGCGCCGGACGGGCGATTGCTGGCCGCGCAGGCGTCTCGGGTGTTCGTTCGCGACAGGCTGGATCTCAGTGCAGAGATTTCCCGTCCTGACGGCCCGGAAGGATTGCTGCAGATCGTGGTTCAGGGCCCTTTCATGGACGCTGAAGACCTGTTCGGGATCGCGGCGCCGTCTGGCGGCGGCGCGACCCTGGGCGCATCGGTGAATTTTGAGGGCGTTCTGGATCGGGTTCTGGTGCGTGATCAGCGTTTCACGGATGTGGGGCTGGTGCTGAATGTGCGGCCGGAAGGTGTTGAACGGTTTGTTCTCGAGGCCGATGCGGCGCAGGGCCCGGTCATCGTGCGTTTCGAACCTGAAGCGGACACCGGCGTGCGTCGGTTGAGCGCGTTGGGCCCTGACGCGGGCCTTCTGCTCTCCGCTTTCGCCGGGTTTGACAATATTTACGGCGGCGCCTTGAGACTGAACGGGCAAGCGCCCCCTCTGGGACAGCCGGGCGGTGTGAGCGGCGACATTGAAGTGGCGGAGTTCACACTCAACCGCATGCCTTTGCTGGCGCGCATTCTGGCGGCCGGCTCGCTGGAAGGGCTGGGCGGTTTGCTCAGCGGTCAGGGCATCGGCTTTGAGCGACTGGAGAGCGAGTTTGTCTGGCAGGACGGCATCATTGAAATGCGTGAAGCGCGCGTCGCCGGGGCGTCTCTCGGCGCGACCTGGAACGGGCTTGTGGATTTCAGCGATGAACGCATGTCGGTGAACGGCACGCTCTTGCCCTCATACGGCGTCAATTCGGTTCTGGGTTCGGTTCCGGTTCTGGGCGAGCTTCTGACCTCGCGCCGCGGTGAGGGCGTGATTGGCGTGACGTTTTCGGTCAGCGGACCGTTCAGTGAAACGCGCGTCAGCGCCAATCCGCTGTCCGCGCTCGCACCGGGCGTGTTTCGCCGCATCTTCGAAGGTACGTCTGCGGAGCGTGAGCTTGAGGCGCTGGAGGCGGACCGCCGCGCTGAACAGGAGCAAGCGCGCGAAGATCGCGAAGAGGCGGCTGCAGACGAACCGGCGGTGGCCGCTGAAGACCCTGCCGACACAGCTCCAGATGAGCCTCAACAGGATACGCCATGATCTGCATCGGTTTGATGAGCGGCACTTCGCTGGATGGCGTGGACGCCGCTTTGCTTGAGACGGACGGCGAGACCATCACGCGGTTCGGGCCGGGAGCGGAAACCGCGTTCTCGCCGCAAGAGCGCGCGGTGTTGAAAGCGGCGGTCGATGCTGCGCTCGACTGGCGTTTTGAGGGCGCCGAGCCTGAGATTTTCAAGCAGGCCGAAGACGTGCTCACCCAGACCCATGCCCGCGCTGTGGAGGCTGTGGCCGAACGCGCCGGGCTGACATTGGCCGAGATTGATCTGGTCGGCTTTCATGGCCAGACGGTGATCCATATACCGCCACAGCGGGACCGCTCCGGCCGGACCTGTCAGCTGGGTGACGGCGCCGCGCTGGCGCAGCGTCTGGGCGTGCCGGTGGCGTATGACTTTCGCACCGCTGACATGGACGCTGGCGGGCAGGGCGCGCCGCTGGCGCCGATTTATCACGCCGTGCTGGCGCAAGGGTCGGGTCTTGAACGGCCTTTGGGCGTTCTGAACATTGGCGGCGTCGCCAATCTGACCCTGATCCGCGCGGACGGATCGCTGGACGCCTTCGACACCGGGCCCGGCAACGGACTGATCGACGCCTGGGTGGAGGAACGCACGGGGCAGCCTATGGATCGGGATGGCGCTTTGGCGGCTGAAGGACGCGTGCATGAGGCGGGGCTCGAGGACTTGCTGGCGCACCCGCATTTCGCGCTGGAAGGCCCCAAATCGCTCGACCGTTGGGATTTTTCCCTCGATGCGGCGCGCAATCTGAGGGTGGAAGACGGCGCGGCGACGCTGAGCCAGTTCACCGCTGAAGCCATTGGCCAGGGGCTGGCGGCTTGTCTTGAACGTCCCGAGCGGCTGATCGTCTGCGGTGGTGGTCGGAAGAATGCGGATCTTTTGCGCCGTATCAGCGAAGTCACAGGGATGTCGGTCTGCAGCGCGGAAGCGATCGGCTGGCGCGGCGATCTGATCGAGGCGGAAGCCTTTGCGGTGCTGGCGGCGCGAACGCTGCGCGGCTTGCCGATCAGCTTTCCGGGCACCACGGGGATTGCGCAGCCGCTCACCGGGGGCCGGATCGCGCGCCCTTGAGCGTTTGACCTCTGAGCGCAAACAAAAAGCCCCGGCCTGACGGGCCGGGGCTTTTGAAATGTGCAGGCGAGTCGACTGGCGGCCTAGCGCTTGCCGGTGTTCGCCATCTCGGCGCGTTCGATATCCACTTCAGGCAGCCGCTTGTCGAGATAGGTCTTCACAGACGCTTCCAGCGGTTCCAGATGGTCGGTGAACAAATGGCCGGCGCCCTTGATGATGTCATGGGTGATGATGATGCCCTTCTGGGTGCGCACCTTGCTCATGGCGCGCTCCATCTCGTCATGCGGGACGATGGCGTCTGATTCCCCATGCGCGATCAGGCCGGACGCCGGGCAGGGCGCCAGGAAGCTGAAATCATACATGTTGGTGGGCGGAGACACCGAGATGAAGCCGGCGATTTCCGGACGGCGCATCAGAAGCTGCATGGCGATCCATGCGCCGAAGGAATGCCCGGCCACCCAGCAATACGACGCGTTGGGATTGTGCGCCTGCGCCCAGTCGAGCGCCGTGGCGGCGTCTGACAGTTCGCCCAGGCCCTGGTCATACGTGCCCTGGCTGCGGCCGACGCCGCGGAAATTGAACCGCAGCACAGAGAAGCCGCGTTCCTTGAACTCGTCATACATCATGGTGCTGACCGGCGTGTCCATATGACCGCCGCCGCGCGGGTGGGCGTGCAGGATCAGTGCGACAGGAGCGCCAGGGGTCTTGGACGGGCTGTATTTGCCTTCAAGGCGGCCGGCCGGGCCGGGAATGATAACGTCGGGCATGGAAAGCTTACGGGTCCTGCTTCAATTTCCCTAGCTCTGCACTCAGGAATTGATTTCCAGGTGGTGCAAGGGGTATGCGAAAACCAAGTCCTAATACTTGACTCTCGCGCTGGGGATACTAGCTCCCTGATACGCGAGCGCTGTTAGACAATCGGATCGGCCTCATAACACGGCCGGGCCGCACAATGCGAGCGCGCCGCGCTTATTTGTACGGGTTAGCCAAGGATAATGTCATGAAGCTGAGCACCAAGGGGCGTTATGCAGTGATGGCCATGGTCGATCTCGCCCAGGCCAGCCTAGAGCGTCCTGTGCCGCTGGGTGACATCGCCTCGCGCCAGGAAATCTCGCTCTCCTATCTTGAACAATTGTTCGCAAAGCTGCGCCGCGCCGGCGTCGTCAAATCCGTGCGCGGCCCGGGCGGCGGCTACAAGCTGGGTCGAGCGCTCAATGAAACCCGTATCGCCGACATCATGCTGGCGGTTGAAGAGCCGGTGGACGTGACCCGGTGCCAGGGCAAGGCGGCCGGCTGCCTGGAAAGCGGACGACGCTGCGTCACTCACGACCTGTGGGATGAGCTGAGCCGGCATATCCATCTCTTCCTGAGTGATGTGACCTTGGAAGACGTGCTGGAACGCCGGGTGATGGGCCTGTCCATGGGGCGCCGCACGGCTAACGCGACCCTGGAGGCGGCGGCGGAGTGACGGTCTATCTCGATCATAACGCCACGGCGCCGATCCGGCCAGAAGCGCGCGACAGCGTGCTGGACGCGCTTGGCGCGGCCGGCAATCCGTCTTCGGTTCATGGACCGGGGCGGACGGCGCGTGCGCGCGTCGAGGCGGCGCGCAGCGTGATCGCCAAGGCAATCTGCGCGCGGGCGGAAGACCTTGTCTTCACCTCGGGCGGCACCGAAGCGAACAATCTCGGTCTCAAGGCCGGTATCGCGGCCGGCGCGACGCGTGTGATCGTGTCCGCGATCGAGCATGAAGCGGTCGGCGCCGCTGCGCAAAAGCTTGGTGTTCCGTGTGAAGTCTGGCCGGTGACGGCTGACGGAACAGCGGACATCCATTGGCTTGAAAATCGCCTGCAACGCGCTGAGCAAGAAGGTGAAACGCCGATCCTGTTCGCGCTGATGGCGGCCAATAACGAAACCGGCGTGATCCAGCCTTATGAGCAGGCGGGGCGGATGATCCGCGAGGCGGGCCATCTTTATCACATCGACGCGGTCCAGATGCTGGGCAAGGCGGGCTTTGATTTTGCCGGCTCCATGGCGCACTTCGCTGCGCTGTCCTCGCACAAGATCGGCGGTCCTCAAGGCGTCGGCGCTCTGGCGGTAGCCTGTGAAGCCGGTGTCGCGGCGCAAATGATTGGCGGCGGCCAGGAAAAAGGCCGACGGGCGGGCACTGAAAACGTGGCCGGGATCGCCGGCTTCGGCGCAGCTGTGGCTGCAGCGGGCTCCGACGAAGAGCTTATCCGGATCAAGGGCTTGCGGGATGCTTTGCAAGTGCGGCTTCAGGCGGGCGCTCCCGAGCTGACGATCTGGGGTGAACGCGAGAACCGGCTCGACAACACGCTGTGTCTGTCCGCGCCGGGCTGGCCCAGCGAGATCCAGGTGATCGCGCTTGATCTGAACGGTTTCGCCGTCAGCGCCGGATCGGCCTGCTCGTCGGGCAAGGTGCGCAAATCCAAGGTGCTGGAAGCCATGGGGGCGTCATCTGCAGACGCGGAGAGCGCGCTGCGCATTTCGTTGGGCTGGACGACGACCCAAGACGATATCGAGGCGTTCGCGAACGCCTGGCTGAGTGAATACACCCGCCTGCGCCCCCGCGCGGCGGTCTGAGAGTAAAAAGGAAGCGGCTTATGCCTGCGGTCAAGGAAACCATCGAAGACGTTCGTCAGCTGGAATCTGACAAGTACAAGTACGGCTTCACCACCGAGATCGAGCAAGAGCGCGCGCCGAAGGGTCTGAGCGAAGACACCGTGCGCTTCATCTCGGCCAAGAAAGGCGAGCCGGACTGGCTTCTTGAGTGGCGTCTTGAAGCGTTCAAACGCTGGACGCAGATGAAGGAGCCCGACTGGGCGAAAGTGGGCTATCCGCCGATCGACTATCAGGATGCGTATTATTACGCGGCGCCGAAAGACTCGGCGAAATACAAGAGCTTGGATGAAGTTCCTCAAGAACTGCTCGACACCTACAAGAAGCTTGGCATTCCGCTGAAAGAGGCGGAAGTCCTGCTCGGCGTTGAAGGCGCGGACGCCAGCGCCGCCGATGCGCGCACCGAAGGGTCGCAGCGCAAGGTGGCCGTGGATGCGGTGTTTGATTCCGTCTCGGTGGTGACGACCTTCAAGGAAGAGCTATCCAAGGCCGGCGTGATCTTCATGCCGATCTCCGAGGCGGTTCACGAATACCCCGAGCTGATCAAGAAGTATCTCGGCTCGGTCGTGCCGGTGACGGACAATTTCTTCGCCACGCTCAACAGCGCGGTCTTCTCCGACGGCTCGTTCGTCTATGTGCCCAAGGGCGTGCGCTGCCCGATGGAGCTGTCGACCTATTTCCGGATCAACGCCGAAGGCACCGGCCAGTTCGAGCGCACGCTGATCATCGCGGATGAGGGCGCTTACGTGTCCTATCTCGAGGGCTGCACCGCGCCCATGCGCGACGAAAATCAGCTGCACGCCGCCGTGGTGGAGCTCGTGGCGCTCGATGACGCCGAGATCAAATACTCAACGGTCCAGAACTGGTGGCCGGGCGACGCGGACGGAAAAGGCGGGGTCTATAACTTCGTCACCAAGCGCGCCGACTGCCGCGGCCGGAACTCCAAGGTCAGCTGGACCCAGGTTGAGACGGGGTCTGCGATCACCTGGAAATACCCATCCTGCGTGCTGAAGGGCGATGGCAGCCAGGGCGAGTTCTATTCCATCGCCGTGACCAATGGCCGTCAGCAGGCCGACACCGGCACCAAGATGATCCATCTGGGCCGTAATACGAAGTCGCGCATCATCTCCAAGGGCATCTCGGCGGGTAAATCGGACCAGACCTATCGCGGGCTGGTTTCGGTCCACTCAAAAGCCGAGGGCGCGCGCAATTTCACCCAGTGCGACAGCCTGCTGATCGGCGATACCTGCGGCGCGCACACCGTGCCCTATATCGAATGCAAGACGCCCAAGGCGACGCTGGAGCATGAGGCGACCACCTCCAAGCTCTCTGAAGAACAGCTCTTCTACGCGCGCCAGCGCGGCCTGGATGAAGAAAGCGCCGTGGCGCTGCTGGTGAACGGCTTCTGCCGCGAAGTGCTGCAGGAGCTGCCCATGGAATTCGCTGTGGAAGCCCAGGCGCTCCTGAAAGTCTCGCTCGAAGGGAGTGTGGGCTAAACGATGACCCAGTATTGGTTCGCACGTCGCCGCGCTGAAGATATCGGCAAGCCAGCCTTCAAGGGACGGTTCTACCCCATTGTCTGGCAGGGCTGGGCCGTGGTCGGCGTGTTTCTGGGGGCGATGGCTCTGGGCGTGCTTTTGTTGTTTGAAAGCGCGCGGCTCGGGGCTGACCTGGTGATGAGCCTTATCCCGTTCATCATGCTGACAGCGTTTGGCGTAGGCACGCTTATGCTGGCGACAGTCAGCAAGGGCGACCCGAACCGCACCGTGGCGCAATACCGGGCTGGCGACGTCGAAAGAGGGCGCGAGCATGGATAAGCGTAAGTTGATTTGCTCTGGCGCGACCCTGGCGTTCACCGCCTTCATCACGGCCTGCAGCTCGCCTGAAGCCGAAGCTCCGGCGCCGTCTGTGGAACAAACCAGCCCCCGCCTCGCCATGTGCGGCGAGGGCCTTGCCGAAGGCTGTGTTCAGTCCGTCAGCGACACAATGGGCCTGATCTATACGGCCACTGACGGCGGTTATGACTTCCGTCTGCTGGCGCTGGAAGACGGCGCGGAGCTGCAGAGCTTTGACGAAGAGCATGGCGACGCCATGTCGGCCCCGTCTCTGGAAGATCTTGATCAGGACGGCGATCCTGAGCTGATCATCCCGGACTTCACCGGCAATGTGAACACGGTGTACCGCATCCGGCAGCTGATTGACGGGCGCTTCGAGCCCGCCGGCGAGGTTAGCGGTCTGGGGCTTGAGCGCGATGAGGATACGGGCCTTCTGGGCATCACCTCGCGCAGCTCTGCAGTTCGATATGGCTACCACGCCTATGTGCTCTCTGATGACGGGCTGGTTCTGGCTTATGCGCTGGACAGCGATCTGGCGGATCGCGCCTGCGTTTTGACCCCCGGCCCGGCGTTTGACGCGGCGGGGCTGGATGCAAACACCCTGCTGACCGCCTGTGAGGCGGAGCTGTAGGACGAGACGAGATGGCGCGCGCCCAGGGCGAGCGCCGAAACGAATAAGGGTTCGAGCCGGCCTCCCTCTCATGCGCCGGCGCGACGACAAGGAAGACGACCATGTTGGTGATTGACGATCTCAAAGCGCGTGTGGATGCGGAAGACGGCGACGGCCGTGAAATTCTCAAGGGCGTCAGCCTGAAAGTCCCGGCGGGCGAGGTGCACGCCATCATGGGCCCCAATGGCTGCGGCAAGTCCACTCTGTCCTACGTGCTGTCGGGCCGTGACGGGTATGAGATCACCGGCGGCTCGATGAGCTTTGACGGTCAGGACCTTGCAGAGATGGCCCCGGAAGAGCGCGCCGCAGCGGGCGTGTTCCTGTCCTTCCAGTATCCGGTCGAAATTCCCGGCGTGCCGACGCTGACTTTCGTGAAGGAAGCGCTGAACGCGCAAAAACGTCTGCGCGGCGAGGATGAAGTGCCGGCGCCGGCTTTCATGAAGCTGGCGCGCGAAGCCGCCGCTCAGCTGAGCATCAATAATGACATGCTCAAGCGCCCGGTGAATGTGGGCTTTTCGGGCGGCGAGAAGAAGCGCATGGAGATTTTCCAGGCGCTGATGCTGCAGCCGAAATTCCTGATCCTCGACGAGACGGATTCCGGCCTCGACATCGACGCGCTGAAAGTCGTCGCTGACGGCGTGAACGCTCTGCGCAATGAAGAGCGCGGCATGCTGGTGATCACCCACTATCAGCGTCTTCTCGATTACCTCAAACCGGACGTGGTGCATGTGATGGCGGCGGGCCGGATCCAGGAGACCGGCGGCCCGGAGCTGGCGCACAAGCTCGAAAAAGAAGGCTATGACAAATACGCAGGCGAGGCGGCGTAATGGGTGCGGCTGTCAAACTGACTGATATGGAGACGGCGCTGATTGGTCAGCTGCCCGAGGACGCGCCCTTGCGCGCTCTCCTCTCCGAACAGGGCCTGCCCAATCGCCGCGTGGAAGAGTGGAAATGGACCGATCTGCGCACGGTGGTGGGCAAACTGCCCGCCGAGCCGGGCGTTCTGACCTTCACCATCTCGCGCGAGCCTGACGCCTGGGCCGAGCAGGACGAAGAGCCGGGCCTCCTTATGCCTCGCCTCGCTTCAGCGTTAGGCGAGGACATTCAGGTCTACACGCTGGAAGACGGCGAACGGCTGGAGCTGGGCGTCGAAGCCACCAAGGGTTTCGCTCACCAACAGGTTCTGGTGCTTGTGCCAGAAGGCGTGAAGGCGGAGCTGATTGAAAGCTACGCCGTGGAGGCGGACGGGTTTGCGAACCTGACGCTTGTGATCGTGGTGATGCCCGGCGCGGAGCTGGAGCGGATCATCGAGCAGGACGCCTCGCCGGACGGGGCGCTTGTGGTCACCAGCCTGATCGATCTGGCGCCGGGCGCGACGTTGAACCAGACGACGTTGGGGTTTGGCGCCAAGCTGGCGCGTCTTGAAACCCATGTGAATCATGCTGGCGAGGGCGCAGAGCTGCAACTGAACGGCGCTTATGTGCTGGGCGAGGGGATGCATCTCGATCAGACGTCAGTCGTGCGCCATGTGGGCCCGAACGGCGCGACCTCAGAGCTGTTCAAGGGCGCGGCCGCCAAGGGCGGCAAGGGCGTGTTCCAGGGCAAGATCCATGTGGAGCAGGCGGCGCAGAAGACTGACGCCCAAATGCAGCATCGGGGGCTCTTGCTGGACGCCAAGGCCGAGATCGACGCCAAGCCCGAGCTTGAAATCTATGCTGACGACGTGGTCTGCGCCCATGGCAACGCCTTTGGCGCCCTGGACGAGGACGCGTTGTTCTACATGCGCCAGCGCGGCCTGCCGGACGTGAAAGCCCGCGCGCTTCTGACGCAAAGCTTTCTGGCGGAACCGATCGAACGCATCCGTGATGACGATGACCGCGAGCGCCTGATGACGCGCTTGATGGCGGCTCTGGAGGCGCTCTGATGTCAGCTGAACGCAAACCTGTGAGCGGTCTGGACGTGGCGCATGTGCGCGCTCAGTTCCCGATCCTCAGCCGCGAGGTGAACGGCAAGCCGCTGGTCTATCTCGACAGCGCCGCGTCCGCACAGAAGCCCGAGGCGGTGATCGAGGCCGTTGCGGATGTGTGGCGTCATTCCTACGCCAACGTCCATCGCGGCCTTCATACGCTGGCCAATGAGGCGACCGAAGCCTTTGAAGCGAGCCGGGGCAAGATGGCGCGTTTTCTGGGCGCGGATCATGCCGACCAGATCGTCTTCACGCGCGGCGCCACTGAAGCGATTAATCTGGTCGCGGACAGTTTTGGCGCGACGCTGGGCGAGGGTGACGAGATCATCCTCAGCCAGATGGAGCACCATTCCAACATCGTCCCCTGGCATTTCTTGCGTGAACGCAAGGGCGTGGTGCTCAAATGGGCGCCGGTGACCGATGACGGCGCGCTGGATATGGACGCGTTCGATGCGCTTGTGACCGAGCGCACCAAGCTGGTCGCCATCACCCATATGTCCAATGTGATGGGCACCATTTCGCCCATCGAGGCGATTGTGAGCAAAGCCCATGCCGTCGGAGCCGCCGTGCTGGTGGACGGCTCTCAGGGCGCGGTTCACATGCCGGTCGACGTCAAGGCGCTCGGGTGTGACTTCTACGTGGTGACCGGCCACAAGCTCTATGGCCCCAACGGCGCCGGCGCGCTTTATGCGGCGGGCGACTGGCTGGACCGGTTGCGCCCCTATCAGGGCGGCGGTGAAATGATCGCTGAAGTGCGCGAAGACGGCGTGGTCTACGCCGACGTGCCGCACAAGTTTGAAGCCGGCACGCCGGTGATCGCTGAGGTCATCGGTCTGGGCGCGGCGCTGGACTGGATGTGCGGCCTCGACCGGATCGCGCTGATGGAGCATGAGCGTCAGCTGATGGACCGGTTCGAAGCGGGGCTCGCCGAGTTTGAGGGCGCGACCATTTACGGCCGCACTCAAGACAAGGGCGCCATCACCTCGTTCGGTCTTGAGGGCGCGCATCCGCATGACCTGGCGCAACTCATGGACAAGTATGGCGTTGCGGTGCGTGCGGGCCATCATTGCGCCCACCCGCTGATGCAACGCTTTGGCGTCCCGGGCACGCTGCGCGCCAGCTTCGCCGCCTACAACACCGAAGCTGATGTGGATGCGGCGCTTGAGGCGTTGCGAAAAGCCAAGAGCTTTCTCATCTAGAGAGTATGACGAGCATGGATACTGACAACAAAAGCTCTGAGCGCGACATGATGGATCTGGGCGCCGCCCCGTCCATGACCCTGGATGCGCCGACTTCGGCTGATGCGAAACCGGCGCATGATGCTGCGGCGGAGTCCGAGATTCCGCAAGAAGAGATCGAGCGCATCACCCATGACGTGATCGAGGCGTTGAAAACGGTGTTTGACCCGGAAATCCCGGTCGACATTTACGAACTGGGGTTGATCTATCAGGTTGATCTGGAGCCTGATCACAGTCTGAAGGTCGAGATGACGCTGACGGCGCCGGGCTGCCCGGTCGCCGGTGAAATGCCGGGCTGGGTGCGCGATGCGTGTGAAACGGTCAAAGGCGTGGAACGGGCCGATGTCACCCTGACGTTTGATCCGCCCTGGACGCCGGATCGCATGTCTGACGAAGCCAAGCTGACGCTGAACATGTTTTAAGGAGCCGATCATGGCCCGACAAAGACTCAAAGCCGTCACCCTGACGGAAGCCGCCGCTGAGCGCGTCAAAAAGCTGATGGCGGACCGTGACGCCGGCTATCTGCGCGTGGGCGTCAAAAATGGCGGCTGCGCCGGCATGGAATATGTCATGGACTATGTCAGCGAGCCTGATCCGCTGGACGAGCGGGTTCAGGATCAGGGCGTGGAGATTGTGGTGGATTCCAAATCCCTGCTCTTCATGCTGGGGGCGCAGATTGATTATGAAATCACGCCTTTGCACGCCAAATTTGTTTTCCGGAACCCCAATGAAACCGATGCCTGTGGTTGTGGGGAGAGTGTGACTCTGGTGCCTGCACAGCTGGCGGATTAAGCCGACGCCTGCATCCTCCACTTGCCTTTCAGCGGGCAGCGCGGCCACATGCCGCTCCCAACAGAGGACTGGCGCTGTGAAACTTTATGTCTCTCCCACTTCGCCCTATGCGCGTAAATGCCGGGCGCTGATCATCGAGAAAAGCCTTGAGCGCAAGATCGAAGTGATTGAATGCGATCCGCGCAGTGATCCTGAAGCGCTCCTCGCCATCAACCCGCTGGGCAAGGTTCCAGCGCTTGACCGTGACGGCGCCCCGGCCTTGATGGACTCTCCTCTGATCTGCGAATTCATCGACAGTATGGACG
Source organism: Oceanicaulis alexandrii DSM 11625 (assembly GCF_000420265.1). Classification (NCBI taxonomy): domain Bacteria; kingdom Pseudomonadati; phylum Pseudomonadota; class Alphaproteobacteria; order Maricaulales; family Maricaulaceae; genus Oceanicaulis; species Oceanicaulis alexandrii. Next base: position 230,388 of record NZ_ATUP01000001.1, on the reverse strand, counting down.
AAGAGAACTGGATTCCGCGGCGCGGCGAGAGCCGGATTCTGGTCATGCGTCAGCAGGCGCTGGCGGACGGGCTCATCGACCTGACCATCGGTCGCCGGATCGAGATGCAGCGTGACGCCGACAAGCAGTGGGATTTCTGGTCAGAGCGTTGGGAGCGCGGCGTGCGGCGTACTCTGGACGCCTTAAACCAGGACCGTTCCCAATATGAGCGCTCGGTGGATCTGGGCGCCCTGAGCGTCGCCATCGCGCTTCATTATCTGGATCTGAGGTTTGCTGAACTGAACTGGCGTGAGCACTATCCCGAGCTCGCGACGTTTGCGGCGCGTTGGGACCAGCGCGCCAGTTTTGAACAGACCCGCCCGCCGTCTGGCGCCTAGGCGGCCTCCGAAATGAAAACGCCCTCAAGCTTTTCGCTTGAGGGCGTTTTGTCTTCATACGACCGTCAGAGGCATCAGGCGGCGGCGATGCCTTGTCGGTTAGGCAGTTGATCGCCGTCCACAGTGACCCGATTGCGGCCTAGCTGTTTGGATTTGTACAGATTGGCGTCACAGCGCTCGATCAGGCACTCCACCACTTCAGAGGGCCTGAACTGGGAGACGCCCATGGAGATCGTGATATTGCCCAGGTCCTCATTCGTGGACTTGCGCAGCAGGCGTTTGCTCTCAACGACCTGACGGATTTTCTCTGCGATCGCCTTTGCGTCTTCAAGAGACGTGTTGGGCATGACGATGCCGAACTCTTCACCGCCATACCGCGCCACCACATGATGGTCGGACGCATAGCGCGCCAGACAGGCGGAGACGAAGCGGATGATCTGGTCACCGGTCTGGTGGCCCCAGGTATCGTTGAAGCGTTTGAAGTGGTCGATGTCACACAAGACCAGTGAGAAGGGCGACCCGTTCAGATCAGCGTCCCGGCGCGACTTGCGCATGGATTCATCAAAGCGCTTGCGATTGGCGACGCCGGTCAGGGCGTCGGTCATGGCTTCCTCGCGCACTTTTTCGAGATTGCTGCGGAGCTGATTGACTTCCTGACTGGTTTCCTGGAGGCGGCGCTCAAGATCACGTGACCGGCGCTGCATCCGTGCCGTGGCGGCGACCAGGCCTTCCACCATCTGTTTGATTGCGTTGGCGTCTGTGACCTTGTCCAGGCGGCCCGTGGCGCCTGCGAGTTCCGCGCCATAGGCGGCGGTGTCGCGTTCAGCAGCCTGCAGGGTTTGAACGACAGAGCCCAGCTCGCGGCTCATGGCCCCACCTGCATCCAGAACCGCGCTCTGGATGCGTTTGAAGCTGAAATGCGTGTCGTAAAGATCTTCGAGAAGCTCAGAGGACAAGGGCTCGTCCCGATCAATATGTCTTTGAATGACCGAGCATAAATCAGGAATGGTGTCAGACACGTATGCCGTGAAGACCGCATAGTTATGAGGCGTGGGAACAAGTCCGAGACTCGCCATCAAATCCAGCGCTTTGCGCCCGATTTCGATCCCTTCAGCAGCGTGTAAACGACCGTTCAAAGCATACCCCTGACCTTGGACCGCTATTCTGCGGTTCTTGGCAGGAAGTATGCCCTCCGAATCAAAAGATCGGGTAAACGCCGGCCATTTTTTGCCTACGGAAACGCGGGCCGAAGCAAAAATTCGGGCACATGGTCGCCAAATCCAACCGGCGACGTATCGCGCTCATGGCGATCGTGACGCGACGGCCTGTCCTGACGCGAGCCGCGTTGTGAGCGCGAGGAGCGCTCTCTGGGTGCAGCACGCTCAGAGGATTTAGGCTCTTCATGGTCACGGGCTTCCACAGGGGCCTCAGCCATCGCTGGTGCGTCTTCTGAAGCCGCCAGATCAGGGGCCTCAGAGGCGTCCGCCTGGACCTTGCTGGCCTCCGGTTTGTTGCGCGAGCGCGACCGGCGACGAGACTTTGGTTTTTCCTCGGAGGAGCCGGTCTGAGCCGGTTCAGGCGCGGGTTCAGCTGCAGGCGCACCGGTTGCAGACCCGTCGAGCTTGAGCTCTTCAGGTTCCTTGCCGATCAGCTTGACGACCTTGGCGAGGGCCTTGGCGTCTTCAGCGGAGACCAGCGTCACCGCTTCGCCCTTCAGACCCGCGCGACCTGTCCGGCCAATGCGGTGGACGTAATCGTCGGCGTTCCGCGGAATGTCCACGTTGAACACATGACTCACGGCGGGAATGTCGAGACCGCGCGCGGCCACGTCAGAGGCGACCAGCAGGCGCAATTCGCCAGACTTGAAGTCCGCCAGGGTTTTGGTGCGCTGGCTCTGATCAAGGTCGCCATGGATCGGGGCTGCGGAAAAGCCGTGACGCTGCAGCGAGCGAGCGACCACATCCACATCGCGCTTGCGATTGCAGAAGATGATGCCGTTTTTCACGCCGTCGCGATTGATGGCGTTGCGTAGGGCTTCACGCTTGGTGCGCGCCTGGTTGTCGGACACGCGCAGAATGTACTGGGTGATCAGCTCTGCGGTTTGCGCCGGACGCGCCACTTCGACCCGCACGGGATCGTTGAGGAAGTTGTCGACCAGATGCTTGATCTCTCCCGGCATGGTGGCCGAGAAGAACAGCGTCTGACGCCGCGGCGGCAACAGTTTCAGGATGCGTTCGATATCGGGAATGAAGCCCATATCCAGCATGCGGTCGGCTTCGTCGATGACGAGGATTTCGACGCCGGTCAGCAACAGGCCGCCGCGTTCAAAATGGTCCAGCAGCCGCCCCGGCGTGGCGATCAGGATGTCCGCGCCCTGATCGAGAATGCGCTTTTGCGGCTCAAAGGAGACGCCGCCGATCAGGAGCGCCATGTTGAGCTTGTGGTTCTTGGCGTAGAGCTTGACGTTATCAGCCACCTGCGCCGCCAGCTCGCGGGTCGGCGCCAGCACCAGAGAGCGCGGCATGCGGGCGCGGGCGCGGCCGCGCGACAAGCGCTCGATCATGGGCAGGGTGAAGGATGCGGTCTTGCCGGTGCCGGTCTGGGCGATGCCCAGCACGTCCCGTCCGGTCAGCGCAACCGGAATGGCGCCCTCCTGGATCGGGGTGGGCTTTTCGTAACCAGCGTCAGCAATAGCTGAAAGGAGTGCGGGGCTCAGCCCGAGGTCTTCAAACGTCATGCGCCTCTGAAGTCGCTAAATCGGCCAAGATCGGGGTCGATCTCGTCATACCGGCGCCGACTTTTCCGGCGCATCTGCGTGGCGCGAACATAAAAGGCCGGCGCGCGCTGTCAACGCGGCCGGCCCTTTTCTGTGACTAAATCGCCCTAGTGTGGCGTTTTAGGGACGCGATTTAGTGCTCATAGGCGTAGGCATGATCGTCAGTCACCTGGGCGTAACGGTCCCGCAGACGCGTTTGCCGGGTCTCAAGGCTCTGCGTTTCGCCATTGATGAACACGTGAGTCGGCGCGCTCATCACTTCGAGCGGATCGCCGTCCCAGACCACTACGTCCGCGACATATCCCGTCGCTAGCGCGCCATACTGGTCGCCGACGCCGTAGATTTCAGCCGGCGTCAGGGTGATCGCCAGGAAGGCGTCATCCCAATCCGCCCCGTGCGCGACGGCGATGCCGGCGTGCTGGGCCAGAAGGCGCGGGTTGAAGTACAGGTCAGAGCCGACCGTGGTGTAGGCCAGCTGGACGCCTGCGGCATGCATGATCGCCGCGCCTTCATTGGTGGAGGCGAGGGTGTCAAAGCTGTCGGGCAGGTTGCGCATCGGGTCATAGATGACCGGGATGTCCGCCGCCGCCAGCTCGTCGGCCACCAGATGCGCTTCCGCGCCGCCGGCGATGATGATGCTGATGGCAGGATATTGCGCGGCGAAGGCGATGGCGCGACGGATATCCGCTGCCCGGTCCATGATCATCACCAGCGGAATTTCCCCACGCACAGCGCCGACGAGCGCTGCGGCGTCATAGCGGTCAATGGCGTCGCCTTCATGGTGAGACATGAAGCGTCCCGGGTAGAAGCGGGCGTCCTCGATGGCGGCGCGCAGGAAGGCCCAGGCCGCCGTGCGAGAGCCGCCAGCCGTGCGGGCGCCGGACTGGGACATGTCCACCAGCATGAACTGGCGCGTGGCGAACAGGCTGTCCGGCTCGCCGCTGGCGTCCGCCAGTGCGCCGCGACCGGCCAGGATGGCCGAACCCGTATTGGGGTGCACCGCAAACCGGGTCAGGCCCTCAATCCTGGCGGAATCGATATGCGTGCCGGACGGGTTGAAGCCGTCGGCCACATCGATGGCCGCAGTGAAGCTGGACTCGTCCGCCGCATCATCATGGGTGGAAGGCTCTGCGCCCACCTCGATCAGACCCAGCTGGGTGTGCGGGTGGAACAGGCCCGGCGTGATCCAGCCGCCCTGGGCGTCGATGACCTCGGCCCCATCAGGAATGGAGACGCTGGAGCCAACGTCGACGATAGCGCCGTCACGGATGACCACGCCGCCGTTCTCGATGACGCCGGTCGCCGTGTTGGTCACCACGCGGCCATTGTTGACGACGATGGTCTGAGCGCTGGCGGGCGCCATGACGGCGGCGGCCAGCATTAGGGATGTCAGGAGCTTTTTCATTAATAGTCTCCTTCACCGGGTTGACCCAGCATGAAGTCGCGGATGGTGCGGCGGTCCGGATCAGCGCGATCAAACATGAGGGCGCCGTCGATATAGACGTTGTCCGCCAGCGCGTAGCTGGAGAAGGGATGACCCGACCACAGCACGATGTCGGCGCGTTTGCCTTCCTCGATGGAGCCGGTCTCTTCAAAAATGCCAAGCGCACGGGCCGGCGCAGAGGTGAACCAGCTCACCGCGTCCGCATCGGAGATGTCCAGACCCATCCGGCGTCCGTCTGAGAGCGCCTTGGCCACTTCGTGATTGAGGCGCTGAATGCCCAGATCACTATCGGAGTGGATCATCGCGCATGCGCCGCCCGCATGAGTGAGCGGAAGGTTCTCGCGAATGGAGTCATAGGCTTCCATCTTGAAGCCGCCCCAGTCGGCCCATACCGCCGCACAGGTGTTGTGCTCGGCCAGGACGTCCGGGATTTTGTAGGCTTCGACGGCGTGGTGGAAGGTGGTGACCTGATAGCCGAACTCATCGGCCATATCGAGGATCTGCACCATCTCGTCCGCGCGATAGCAGTGCATCTGCACCAGGATCTCGCCGTCGAGCACGCCCATCAGCGTGTCCAGCTCCAGATTGCGCGTGGGAGGATTGGCGTCCTCGCCGTTTTCAGCCGCTTCCCAGTATTCGTTCCAGGAGCGGCGATACTCAGCGGCGCGCTGCCAGGCTTCACGATATCCGGCCACATTGCCCATGCGCGATCCCGGCGCCTGGCCGCGATTGCCGTAAACGCGCTTGGGATTTTCACCGCACGCCATTTTCAGCGTGTAGGGCGCGTCGGGGAATTTCATGCCCTGCACCGAACGTGACGGCACATTGCGCAAAGTGACGCCGCGTCCGCCAAACAGGTTCGCGGAGCCTGGCAGGACGTGCAGCGTGGTCACGCCCGCCGCCAGCGCGGTGTCAAAGCCGGGATCTTGCGGCCAGACGCCGTGCTCGGCCCAGACTTCTGCGGTGACGGGGCTGGTGACTTCATTGCCGTCGGAGTGCGCGTTCACGGCCGGTGAAGGATACACGCCCAGATGCGAGTGAATGTCCACCACGCCTGGCGTGATATAGCGGCCGTCCGCGTCGATCACGCTCGCGCCTTCAGGCGCCTGCAATCCCTGGCCGATGGCGGCGATACGACCGTTCTCGATCAGAATGTCGGTGTTTTCCAGCTCGCCGCCGACGCCGTCAAACACGGTCGCGCCGGTGATCAGGGTGACGCCAGACGGAATGGGCTCATATGTGCTCGGAAACGGATTGGTCTCATAGCGGACGACATCGACATCGCCGCTGGATCCTGAACTGGATCCGGTTTCTGACGAGCACGCGGCGAGGCCGAATACGGACAGAGCCGCAATCGACGCGCCAAGCGCTTTGAGTGTTCTGTGCACAGAAGTCTCCCCTTATTGTCGCGTCATTTGCGAGACGCGGATCGCGAAGGTCGCAGACTGGCTTATTTCCAAGGGGTGAGGGAAGGGGTTACTTGATAACGTTTGGCGGCAGCGGAGGCGCATTCTCCTTGTGAAAGCGCCAGTTTGGCCCTGTCTTCGCCTTGATGCCCCCTTATCCGGGATGGAAATGAGCAAGAGGATACACCGATGACGTCACTCCTATGCCGCCTGGGCGTGCTCATCGCGCTTGGCTTCAGCGGACCTGCGTTGGCGCAGTCTGCAGTCGAACTGGACCGATCGCCCCATGCTGAGCAGATCGGCGATCGACAGGTCAGCTTCATGGCGCGCGATCTCGAAACCGGAACGAATTATGTGCTGGAGGGGAGTTCGGTCGATGCGCGCCGCACGCCCTGGTCGACATTCAAGATCCCTAATCTGATCATCGCTCTGGAGACCGGCGCGGCCGAGAGCCTTCAAACGGATTTGCCCTGGGATCCAGCGCGCCGTCCTGCATCCGGCTATTGGCCGCAGGACTGGCGACAGGACCAGACGCTTCAGACTGCGTTTCAGCGCTCCGCCGCCTGGGCCTTTCGGGATCTGGCCGCAGAGGTCGGGAGCGACGTCTATCGTGATAGGCTTTCGGCCTGGGCTTATGGCGATGCTGAAGTCGCGGAGGGCTCGGACCTGTTCTGGCTGGATCATACGCTAGAGATTTCACCACGCGAGCAGGTCGACTTTCTCGACCGCCTTTTGAGCCGTGAGTTGGGCGTTAGCGAGATCAGCTTTCAGGCGCTCGATGACGTTTCTCTTTCGGGTGACCGTCCGGACGGTGCGCTGCACGGCAAGACAGGTTCAGGCCCTGTTGAGCTGGGTGACATGAATGGCCGGTTTGAAGGCTGGTATGTGGGCTATCTGGTCCGCGAAGATCGCGCGCCCATTGTTTTCGCCCTGCATGCAGAAGCATCGAGCTTCAGCGGCATTCGCACCTTCCGGCGCGAAATGGCCGAGCGTCTGCTCAGCGAAGTGACGGCGCAGATCGAATAAGCTGGATGGATGGCGTGCGGGCGTCTGGGATCAGACGTCCACATCCTCCACGAACGGCGCGTGGTCCTGAATGAACTGGAAGCGCAGTTCCGGCTTCTTGCCCATCAAGGTCTCCACCAGAGCGTCCGCGCTTTCGCGCATCTCCGGCGTCACCACCACACGGGCCAGCGAGCGGCTTTCGCGCAACATGGTGGTGGATTTGAGCTGGGGCGGCGTCATCTCGCCCAGACCTTTAAAGCGGCCCACCTCGACCTTGCCCTTCTTGAAGGCGGTCTCGAGCAGATGATCTTTTTCCGCGTCGTCTTGGGCATAGAGCGTCTTGCCGCCCTGGGTCAGGCGATAGAGCGGCGGCTGGGCCATGAACAGGCGGCCTGATTCAATGAGACCGGGCAGGAATTTATAGAAGAAGGTCGCGAGCAGGGCCGCGATATGAGCGCCGTCCACGTCGGCGTCACACATGATGATCACACGCTCATAGCGCAGATCCTCAAGATCAAACTTCTTGCCCGGTTGCACGCCCAGAGCCAGCAGCAGGTCCGAGATTTCCTGGTTCGCCGCGATCTTGTCGGCCGTGGCGGAAGCCACGTTCAGGATCTTGCCGCGCAGGGGCAGGATGGCTTGTGTTTTCCGGTCGCGCGCCTGCTTGGCGGACCCGCCTGCGGAATCGCCCTCCACCAGGAACAGCTCGGCGCCCTCGGCGGAGTTCTGCGAACAGTCCGCCAGCTTGCCAGGCAGGCGCAGCTTGCGCGTCGCAGACTGGCGTTTGACTTCTTTTTCGCGTTTGCGCTTGAGACGGTCCTCGGCGCGTTCCACCGCCCACTCCACCAACCGGGCGGCATCCTTGGGGCGGCCGGCGAGCCAGTGATCGAACTGGTCGCGAATGGCCTGCTCCACCAGACGCCCGGCCTCGGCGGTGGACAGGCGGTCCTTGGTTTGGCCCTGGAACTCGGGATCCTTGATAAAGACTGACACCAGGATGCCCGCGCCGCCCATCACGTCATCGGCGGTGATCTGGGCGGCTTTTTTTACATTGGCCAGTTCGCCATAGGCGCGCAGCCCCTTGGACAGCGCGGCGCGCAAGCCCTGTTCGTGGGTGCCGCCCATGGGGGTGGGAACCGTGTTGCAATAGCTCTGGCAGAAGCTGTCATCGGGGCCGAAGCCGTTTTCGGAGAAGGCGACCGCCCATTCCACGGCGCCCATGCGGCCGTCACGCTCCACACGTCCTGAGAACTGCTCGGTGACGAGCGAGGAATTGGGCGTCAGCTCGGTCAGTCGGTCGGCCAGCCCGCCGGGGAAGGCGAGGGTGGTTTCGGCCGGAATGTCGGTGCCTTCGACCAGAGTTTCAGGGCATTTCCAGCGAATCTGGACGCCACGACGCAGGAAGGCCTTGGCGCGCGCCATGTTGAAAATGCGCGGCGCTTTCAGGACCGCACGCGGGCCGAAAATCTCAGCATCGGGTTTGAACCGGACTGTGGTGCCACGGCGATTGGGCGCGGCGCCCACTTTCTCCACCGGACCTTGCGGCAGCCCGCGCACATAGGTCTGACGCCAGAGCGTCTTGTCGCGCGCAACCTCCACCTCGACCAGTTCGGACAGGGCGTTCACGACAGAAATGCCGACGCCGTGCAGGCCGCCGGCGGTCTGGTACGCCTTGTCAGAGAATTTGCCGCCGGCATGGAGGGTGGTCATCACCACTTCCAGCGCGGACTTGTCGGGGAATTTCGGGTGCGGATCGACTGGAATGCCGCGGCCATTATCGCTGACGGAGACAAAACCGTCCTCATCCATGATGACTTCGATACGGTCGGCGTGACCGGCCACCGCTTCGTCCATGGAGTTGTCGAGGATTTCCGCGAACAGGTGATGGAGCGCGCGCTCGTCTGTGCCGCCGATATACATGCCCGGGCGCTTGCGAACCGGCTCCAATCCTTCCAGCACCTCGATCGAGGATGCGTCATAACCCTTGTTCTCAGCGGATGCCGCAGGCGGCGGGCTGGCGGGTTTGGGGGCAGGCTTGGGCGCGGGTTTCGGCGCTGCCGGTGCGGGCTCTGGCGTGGGCGTGGAAGCCTCTGCAGCCGGCCCTGACTTGGGCGCAGGCTCAGGCGGCGTCACACGTGGCGCGGACGGTGTAGCGGGCCCTTTGGGCGCCGGTGGAGCGGAAAACAGATCGTCTTGCGAATCATCAGCCATCACATCGTAATCTGCCCTAGCGTCGGCCCAGGGTGTAGAGGGAGGACGCAGCCCGTGCCGCAATGCCATGTGGAAAGTTGATCGTTATGCAGCCTATCACCGATCTCGACATCTTGTTGCGTCAATTGAGCCCGGCGCTCGACCCTGAGCGTTATGCCTACGCTGCGACGCGACGTTCACAGGCGCTGGACGCGCTCTCGCCGATCGCAGTCTTTGAAGAGGCGGAAGGACTGTCCGTCATCGCCCCGCTCTCACGGCTCGAAGACCAAGGGATTGAACCCGTCTTCATTTGTCGCCGCATCACGCTTGAGGTGAACTCGGCGCTGGAGGCTGTGGGATTGACGGCGGCGGTCAGCCAGGCGCTGGCGGGTGCGGGGGTCAGCGCGAACATCGTCGCTGCGCTTCACCATGACCATGTGTTCGTTCCAGAGGACAAGGCAGGCGACGCCCTGAGCGTTCTGAAACAGCTCTCAGACCGTAACGGAGCCTAGAAGAACGGGATCAGTCCGCGCCCGAGCCGTCGTTCGCAGCGGCTGATCTGGGCGTCATAGCGTTCCGCATCGGTCCGGACGGTGCGGGCGGCGCGCAGGAGCCAATCCTTGTTGCGATAGGTGCGGCGGTTATACCCGCCATGCCCCTCATGATAGGCGAGATAGAGCGAATACGGGTCATTCAGAGAAATGCCGGACAGGCGTTGGGATTTGTTGGCGTACCAGCCGATGAAATCCACCGCATCGCCAAAATCGTTCCGGTCCGCACCGCGCCGTCCTGTGTCTTCGCGATACCAGTCCCAGGTTCCATCCAGAGCCTGGGCGTAGCCAAATGCCGAGGACGGGCGCGCGCCTGGAATAACGCCCAGCAGTCGCCGACGCGCCGGACGCGCATTGCGGTTAAAACTCGATTCCTTTTTCAGGAACGCCAGTTGGGTGCCTGGAGAGACGCCCCATCGCCGCTCGGTGCGCTGCAGGTCGCGCCACCAGCTGCGATTGTCCTGAAGGATCAGGCAGGCGTCCTGGACCTGGTCAGGCGGCCCTGACGCGCACCCAGACAGCAGAACGAGGCTAAGAACGCCTATGATGACTGACCTGAAAACCATGCTGTCAGTCTCGCCGAACACGGTTAACCGGCGATGAAACGCAGCCGCAGCTTCAGTGAGGAGCTCCTGAGCGGAGCGATGGCGAGCTTCAAAAAAAGGGTCGGCGCGCCTGCGTCGCACGCGCCGACCCATGTCTTCGCCGTCAATGCATGGGGTCAGGACAGGAAGACTAATGAGCCTTACCAGATTCCCCTGACACGTGCAAACGGCCTATGTGCGGTTGTCGCCTAGAAGGTCAGGCGAATGACCAACCGGGCCACATGGCGGACGAAATCGTCCCGAATATCGGCGTCATACGCAAAGGTGAAGGTCGAATACTCCGAGCCTGCGCTTAATCCGAAACCGACCAGCGCACCGGAATTTGAAAGCTGTTCAGAGCGCAGGGTGAACGGGTTCCCGTCCTGGCCGAACTGGGCCGTGGTGTCGCCGCCCGAGCTTGAGAATTCGCCGCGATAGCCGACCCGCAGCGAGGGCGCCCACCAGGACACATCCGTGCCGAAGCGACGCGCCAGGGTCAACGTGCCCGAACCCAGAACCGTCGAGGAATCGCGGTCATCCACGATCAGCGCGAGACCGCTGATCGCGTCAGCATTGCTGCCGGACGTGGTTTCGGTATAGCCGCTTTCAAACAGCGACAGATACGTCACAGCCGCCTCGGGACGCAAAACCCATGAGCCAAAGGCGAAATCGCGTCCGGCTTGCAGGCTGGCGGTGGCGTGCCAGCCGCTCCAGTCGGCGCTGGTCAGCGCGCTGAAATCACCAATGCGGATCTCGCGATCAGTTTCGAAATAATCGTAGCCGATGCCGATATTGCCCGAGATATCAAAACCGCCGAGATCCATCGCGGCATAGCCGCCGATCTGGCCGGTCAGAGACACCATGGGCTGGTCGAAGCCATTGGTTTCTTCGATTTCACTCGCGGCGCCGACAAGCTGAACGCCCACGGCGTAGAACGGACCCACCGGGCGATCCAGGCCAACGGCGATGCCGACGCCCTGACCCCGATAGCCTTCGGCCAGCGCTGAGCCGGAGCGGTCCGCGTAATAGCCGAATTCCTGGATCCAGACGCCCGCCAGATCATCCGGCGCGAGGCGCGCATTGCGCAAACGTCCCTGAAGGGCGCCGGCCGCGGCGTCATTTGACGCGAGCGCGAACTGGATGGCGCTGGCGGCGTATTCCGGCAGCAGCTGGTCATAGGCGCCATAAAACTGCTCTGCGTTGCGCAGGCTGGCGAAGGCCGCTCCCAGGCTCTCGACGGTCTCGAAAGCGGCGAGGGCTTCGTCATAGGCTGCGGCCTGGTTGGCGTGCATGCCCAGCTCGTCCGCCGTCTTGAGTTGAAGCGTGAGAATGATCTTGTTCTCGTCCTCGCTGGAGCGTTCCATAGAGGCGTTATAGAGGAAGGGCGAATCAGACGTGGTCAGCGTGCCGGCCTCATCCGCCAAGGTCAGGTCGCCGGCGGAAACGATGTCAAAAACGCCGCCCTGGCCGATCATGTTGTCCAGTCCGACCGACAGCGACGAGCCTTCTTCAAAAGTGACTGATCCGGAGGCGTTGACGAAGGCGGCGGAGCGGTCTGCGGTGTCGATCGTGACCTGAAGCTCGCCGCCATTGCGGAAGACCGCATCGCGAAGCGCCAGGGCGTCGGTGCCTGTCAGACCGATCTGACCGTTGGTGACATCCAGAACAAGATCACCGTCCGCATCGCTTACAGCGCCATTGAGCGTGGCGTTGTCGATGATCAGGACATCCGCCCCCAAACCGAAAGCAATGTCGCCATTCACGGCGCCAGCAAGGATTTCCACGCGGTCGTCACCATCGCCGAGCAGAATATGGCCATTGATGACCGGCGCGTTCAGCGCCTCGCCGTCAGCATCAAAGCCTTGCTCCTGAATAATGCTCAGGCCGCCATTATTATTGCGCGCATCGACAGCGATCAGATCAATATCATCGGCGGAATATGCGTCGTCGATATTGCTGACGAATGTGGTGATCACGCCTGTGTTGCGAATTTCTTCGAGGCTGTCGTCATTGGAACGGATGGCGACTGCGCTCTGACCGCCGCCGATCAGAGAGGCGGAAATCGTGCCGGCCTCATTGAGGATGGAGCGGATCTGCGAATTCTCGTCGAGATCAATCGCAATCGCCTCACCGACGCCATAGGAGTCGTCAGCGAACCCGTCTGCAGCATGGCCCAGGGACGACGCGGCGCGGATCGTGCCGGCATTGTGAACCGTGTCCAGCTGGGCGCCTTCGCCGAAGTGCATGGCCACAGCGCGCCCGTCATAGGCGGTCGCGGAAACCGTAGCGACATTGGACAGGCCGCCAGCTCCGAGGATGACTGAACGCAGGACGCCGTTGTCATTGCGTCCGACAATCAGGAATGCGGTGGCGTCCTTGCCGTCGAAGATGCCGTTATTGCCGATCGTGCCTTCATTGACGACGCCGTACCCGAGCAGGTCTCCGTCATCATCGTCATCCGTCCGGTTGCTTGTGAAATCGTCAGGCAGGGCGACCTCGCCGATCACCATGTCGCCCGAGCCGTCTTCATCGGGACGGAACTCAACGGCGGCGCCGCCGCCGGTGTAGGCTTGAATGCTGCCAGCGGCCGAAATGAACACGCCATCAGCCACGGAGCCAGCGATCAGGAAGGCGGAACCTGAATCGAGATTGTCTGCGACGTCGCCGCGCTCGGCGGCTTCCGCTTCGCTTTCAAACAGCGCCATAAGGCTTTCGCTGTAGCGCGTCGACGTGCGGTAACCATAGGTCTGGATAAGGCCGGTCGCGCGGATGCCGCCTCCCACGTCACCTTCAATGGCGACGCCTTCTCCACCGGGCGTGACGGCGGTCACCGAGTTGACTTGAACATCACCGCTGACGTCGCCTTCCAGAGAAATGGCGCGGCTGCCTTCACCGGTGACGCCCACGGACCCTCGAGAGATGAAATCGCCGTCCAGATTGGTGACCGCGCGGACGCCAAAGCTGTTCTGACCTTGAACAATCACGGAGCCGCTAGCCGAGATTGTGACGTTACCCGTCACCGCATCCTGGTTGGCGATGGGATTGAAGTCGGAGTCGACTGCGCCGATCAGAATGCCGGTCTTGTTCTGGTCCTGCGCGAAGGGGCCGTCGAATTCCTGATCCGGGTCATCGGCCTGACCGTCGCCATCTGTGTCGATCAGGTCGTCTGTTTCGCTATCGGTCGCATCGTCGCTGTCATCAAGCAGGATACGGCCATTGTGCACAAAATCGCCTTCGACGCCCGGATCCATCTGAACGCCGACCGCGCCGTCCACACTGACGGCGTTGCCGTCGGCGTCGCGGTCATTGATCTGGATGATCGCACCGTTGTCAGTCGTCAGATTGTTATTGGAATTGACGTGCACGGCCGGGGCTGGAGCGCCGATCAGCGTAACCCGCCCGTTCGTGCCGATGACGATATTGTCGGCATTTCCAGCGCCGTCAGCGTCAGCCGTCTCGATTGGCTGGGTGCGTTCGTCGTTGATTTCCTCGTCCGCCCAGGACGGCGAAGCGATGAGGGCGGTCAGGGAAACGGCGGCGAAAAGGCTGCGGCGCATGCGTCAGTCTCCGGTCAGGCGCAGGTTCACAGCTTGTGAACCAAACGTGCGTCATCCCGTCTTTCTAGCCCATGGTTTTGCGCACGTCGACCATTGCAAGCCCGCGCGCCGCAGCCATTTTTTACGCTTGCTCCGAAACTGGCCCCCAAACAGGAGCGGCCGCCCTGGAAGTCTCCAGGGCGGCCGCTTAAAACCCAAGGCAGGCCTGAGCCTAGACTTTGTAATACATCTCGAACTCAACCGGGTGCGGGTGGTGTTCGATGCGGGTCACTTCTTCCATCTTCAGATCAATATAGGCGTCGATCTGATCATCATCCATGACGCCGCCCTTCTTGAGGAAGTCGCGGTCAGCGTCGAGTGATTCCAGGGCCTGGCGCAGCGAGGAGCAAACGGTCGGGATGTCCTTGAGCTCTTCAGCCGGCAGATCATAAAGATCCTTGTCCATGGCGTCGCCGGGATGGATCTGGTTCTCAATGCCGTCCAGGCCCGCCATCAGCAGCGAGGCGAAGGTCAGGTACGGGTTCCCGGCCGGATCAGGGAAGCGGGTTTCGAGGCGCTTGCCCTTGGCGGACGGCACGTGCGGGATGCGGATGGAGGCCGAGCGGTTGCGCGCCGAATAGGCGAGCAGAACCGGCGCTTCAAAGCCCGGCACCAGACGCTTGTAGGAGTTGGTCGACGCGTTGGCGAACGCATTGATTGCGCGAGCGTGCTTGATGATTCCGCCGATGTAATACAGGCAAGTGTCGGACAGGCCAGCGTATTTGTCGCCTGCGAATAGCGGGTTTCCGTCTTTCCAGATCGACTGGTGCACGTGCATGCCGGAGCCGTTGTCTGCATGGACCGGCTTGGGCATGAACGTCGCGGTCTTGCCATAGGCGGCGGCGACATTGTGCACGATGTATTTATAGGTCTGCATGCGGTCGGCCATCTCGGTGAGGGTGGAGAATTTCATCCCCAGCTCATGCTGCGACGGCGCGACTTCGTGGTGATGCTTTTCTGGCTGCAGGCCCAGCTCTTTCATCACCGACAGCATTTCAGAACGCATGTCCTGAAGCGAATCAATCGGCGGAACCGGGAAGTAGCCGCCTTTCGGGCCAGGACGGTGGGCGAGGTTGCCGCCCTCCATTTTCACGCCGGAATTGTACGGGCCTTCATCGGAATCGAGCGCGTAGAAGGTGTTGTTCTGGGCGGTGGACCAGCGCACATCATCAAAGATGAAGAATTCCGCTTCCGGGCCAAAGAACGCCTTGTCGCCAATCCCTGAGGCAGCGAGGAAATTCTCGGCTTTCTTCGCGGTGGTGCGCGGGTCGCGGTTATACGCCTCGCCAGAGTCCGGCTCCAGAATGTCACAGACCACGGACAGGGTGGTTTGCTGGAAGAACGGGTCGATATGAGCCGTGCTCGTGTCGGGCATCAGCACCATGTCGGACTCGTTGATGGCTTTCCAGCCGCCAATGGACGAGCCGTCGAACATGGAGCCTTCTTCAAAGAAGTCTTCATCCACCATGTCCACGTCAAAGGTGACATGTTGCAGCTTGCCGCGCGGGTCAGTGAACCGCAGATCGACGAATTCGACGTCTTCGTCCTTGATTTGCTTGAGAATCTTGTCAGCAGACATGGTAGGGTCCTTATGGCTGGCTGTGGGTGCTGGCGGGCGATGTCTTGCGGGGGTCAGATGGCGTCGTCATCGGTCTCGCCGGTGCGGATGCGGATCGCGCCTTCCACCGGGAGAATGAAGATCTTGCCGTCGCCGATGCGCCCGGTCTGGGCGGCGGTCTGGATCGCCTCAACGGCGGCCTCGACGCGATCATCGGGAATGACCAGTTCGATTTTGATCTTGGGCAGGAAGTCCACGACATATTCTGCGCCGCGATACAGCTCGGTATGCCCTTTTTGACGTCCGAAGCCCTTGGCTTCGGTGACGGTCAGGCCTTGAAGCCCGATCTCTTGCAGGGCTTCCTTTACGTCGTCCAGCTTGAACGGCTTTATGATCGCTTCGATTTTTTTCATTCGGGGCCTCCGCTCACCGGATGGACGCTAACTGTCGCGCCGAACGCCGCAAGTCGGAGCAAGGTCGCAGGCATGCGCAAAACTCGCATTGCTCGATTTTGCAGCGCCGATGCTCGATACTAATGCGAATTTGAAGGATAGCTCTGACAATGTCTGATCACCCCCACGCCATCCTCAGCGTCTCCGCCATGGGACGGGCGGATTCCCATGCGGTCTCGCAAGGCGTGTCTGGCTCGGTCTTGATGCAAAACGCCGGGGAGGCTGTCGCCCGGGCCATCCGTCAGAACTGGTCGCCGCGCCCTGCGGCGGTGCTATGTGGTCCTGGCAATAATGGCGGCGATGGCTGGGTCATCGCGCAGTGTTTGTCCAAAGCGGGGTGGCCCGTCAGCATCTTTACGCTGGCTGATGTCTCTGACCTGAAAGGGGATGCGGCCTGGGCGGCAAAAGGCTGGAATGGTCCTGTCCGCCCGCTTGGCGCCTGCCAGCTTGATGACTACGCCCTGATTGTGGATGCGCTGTTCGGCGCGGGGCGGAACCGGCCGCTTGAGGGAGATGCTGCGCGGCTGGCGCAAGACAGTCAGTCCTTTGGCGGCGTCTGTGTCGCTGTCGACACGCCCAGCGGCTTGTCCGGCGATATGGCGGCTTTACAGGGACCGGTGTTTCGCGCGGATCTGACCGTCACCTTCCATCGGTACAAGCCGGCGCATCTGTTATCGCCGGGGCGAGCGCTCTGTGGAGAGCTCATCGTGAGCGGCATCGGCATTCCTGATGGCTGGAGTGAAGCGGCCGCGCCGTGCGCGACAGTGAACCATCCTGACCTCTGGCGAGTTCCGGGCGCGCGCTTGGATCGTGACGCCCACAAACATAGCCGCGGACGCTTGTGCGTGCTGGCGGGCGGGCGCGGCGCGACGGGCGCGGCTCGACTGGCGGCGCGGGCCGGGCAAATTGGCGGCGCGGGTTTCGTTACGGTCCTCTCCGGACAGGGGGCGCTTAATGAGATCGCGTCCGCTTCAGACAGTCTTGTGGCGCGGCGGTACGAGGCTGAGCAGCCGTTCGGCGAAGTGCTCGAGCAGCACCGCGCCAGCGCCGTCGTGATGGGGCCTGGTGCCGGGATCAGCGCGCGTTTGAAGGCGCAAGTGCGGTCAGCCTGCGCGTTCAAGGCTCCACTGGTGCTGGATGCTGACGCCTTGAGCGTGTTCGAAGACGCGCCGGACGCCTTGTTTGAAGGCCTGCATGCGGACTGCGTCCTGACCCCGCATGGCGGAGAGTTCGCGCGGCTCTTTCCAGACCTCACAGAGGCGAAGCATGCAGGCAACAAGATCGAACGCACGCGAGAGGCCGCCCGGCGTTGCGGGGCGGTGGTGGTGTTCAAGGGCGCGGATACGGTGATCGCTACGCCGGATGGCGAGGCTTGGGTGAATGTTCACGCCAGCGCGCGTCTGGCGACGGCAGGGACGGGCGATGTGCTGGCCGGACTGATCGGCGCATTTCTGGCGCAAGGCGCGCCGACGCATGAGGCGGCCTGTGCGGCGGTTTATATTCATGGCGATGCGGGACGACGCCTTGGGCCGGGCGGGACGGTGGACACGGTTCTGACTTGTCTGCCGCAGGCGCTGGACGCTGTTTCACAGGCGCAAATTCGCAAGGCGGCTCTGCAGCGATTGAACCCACACATGGTGTAGCAAGCGAGCGCGCAGACGCGTATAGCTCTGACACGACTCCTTCAGAGCAGATAGATCCATCATCGCCATGTCCGACACAGAAAAGCTTTCCTCGACCGACGCAGACGCGCTGGAATTTCACCGCGCGAGCCCGCCGGGCAAGGTGGCGATGATTCCGACAAAGCCGATGGCGACCCAGCGTGATCTGGCGCTGGCCTATTCGCCGGGCGTGGCGGCGCCGGTGCGAGCGATCGCGGAAAACCCGGATGCGGTCTATGATTACACGTCCAAGGGCAACACCGTGGCGGTGGTCTCCAACGGCACGGCGATCCTGGGGTTGGGCAATCTGGGCCCCGCAGCGTCAAAGCCCGTGATGGAAGGCAAGGCGGTCCTGTTCAAACGCTTTGCGGACATTGACGGCTTTGATCTCGAGATCAACTACACAGATCCCGACAAGTTCGTCGATTGCGTCGCCGGGTTCGGCGACAGCTTTGGCGGCATCAATCTTGAGGACATCAAGAGCCCGGAATGCTTCGAGATCGAGGCGCGCTTGCGCGAAAAACTCGATATTCCGGTATTCCATGATGATCAGCATGGGACCGCGATTATCGCAGCCGCCGGGCTGATCAACGCTTGTCATCTGACGAACCGCAAGTTTGAAGACATCAAGCTGGTGCTCTGCGGCGCCGGCGCGGCGGGCCTGTCGGTGCTGGAGCTGGTGAAGTCCCTGGGCGTGCAGCACGATAATGTCACCGTGGTGGATGTGAACGGCGTGGTTCATACGGGCCGCAACGATCTTCATGACCGACTGGCGCAACATGCTCGTGAAACGGACTTGCGCACTCTTAAAGAGGCGATGGTGGACGCGGACGTGTTCCTGGGCCTTTCGGCGGGCGGCATTGTCAGCCAGGACATGGTGAAGTCCATGGCGGCCGATCCCATACTTTTCGCCATGGCGAACCCGACGCCGGAAATCATGCCCGACGAAGTCCGCGCGGCGCGCTCGGACGCGATCGTGGCGACTGGGCGCTCTGATTTTCCCAATCAGGTCAATAACGTGCTCGGATTTCCTTATATTTTCCGCGGCGCGCTGGACGTGCGCGCCCGGACGATCAATGAGGAAATGAAGCTCGCGGCCGCGCGCGCCCTGGCCGATCTCGCCCGTCAGGACGTGCCGGACGAGGTGTCGACCGCCAACAAGTCTGACAGCGGGTTACGCTTTGGCCGCGATTACATCATCCCATCGCCGTTTGATCCGCGCCTGATCAGCTTTGTGCCGCCCTATGTGGCGCGGGCCGCGATTGAAACCGGGGTTGCGCGCATTCCGATCGAGGATGAAGAGAAATACCGCCAGTCGCTGGCGCGCCGCCTGGATCCGACAGCCGCCCTGCAACAGCGCGTCACCCAGGCGATTTCGGGCTCGGACAAGCGTATCGTGTTCGCCGAAGGCGAAGAGCCGAGCGTGATCCGCGCCGCCTTCGCCTTCCAGTCCCAAGGTTTGGGCAAAGCGGTGCTGGTGGCGCGCGAAGAGATCGCCCGCGCCAACATGCGCACGCTTGGACTGCCTGACGACGTGCTGGAAATCCAGAATGCGCGTCTGTCAGATCGCAACGCCGACTATGCGGACTGGCTCTACAAGCGGCTTCAGCGTCAGGGCTATCTGCGCCGCGATGTGCAGCGTCTGGTCAATAACGACCGCAACGTCTTCTCCGCCTGCATGCTCAAATTTGGTGATGCCGACGGCATGGTGACGGGCGTCACCCGCCATTTCACCAACACGATGAGCGATATCCGCCTGGTGCTGGATCCGGCGCCGGGGGGGCGTGTGATCGGCCTGACCGTGGCGCTGGCGCGCGGCAAGATGCTGGTCATTGCCGACACCAACGTCACTGAATTCCCGGATTCTGACGGCCTGGCCGAGATCGCCGTCGGCGCCGCTCACGCCGCGCGCCGGCTGGGCCTCGATCCGCGGGTGGCGTTCATGAGCTATTCCACCTTCGGCAACCCGCCGGGCGAACGGACC
Source organism: Oceanicaulis alexandrii DSM 11625 (assembly GCF_000420265.1). Classification (NCBI taxonomy): domain Bacteria; kingdom Pseudomonadati; phylum Pseudomonadota; class Alphaproteobacteria; order Maricaulales; family Maricaulaceae; genus Oceanicaulis; species Oceanicaulis alexandrii. The sequence continues at coordinate 210,804 of NZ_ATUP01000001.1, read as the reverse complement.
AGCAAGGTGCAAAGCGCGGTCAGCAAGCTTGATAAGCTCGATCTTGATTTCGAGTATGAAGGCGAGATGGCGGTTGATATCGCGCTCGATCCCAATCATCGCGAGCGCTATCCGTTCTCACGCCTGTCAGACGCCGCAAACGTTCTGGTGATGCCGGCGGTGCACTCCGCCTCGATCGCCGCGCGGCTGTTGAAATCCGCAGGCGGCGCGACGGTGATTGAAGGGCTGTTAATCGGGCTTGAGCAATCGGTTCAGGTGGCGCGGGTCGGCTCAAACGTGTCTGACATCGTCAACCTGGCGGGGCTGGCCGCCTATGATCTCAATCACACGCCGTAAACTGAACTTATAGCCCAGAGCTTTAACGCCTTGGCGCTAGAGTGCTCTTCTGTTTTCAGGGAGGGGCGCTCATGCGTACGCACATCAGAACACTCACCGTGCTCGGCTTCGGCTTGCTTGGCTGCGGACATGCGGCTGCACTGTCTGGTGACGATCCTCTGCAGGGCCAGGTGTGGGAGGTAGTGATCTCCTCAGACGCGGCCGTTTATCATGAGGATTTCACCATTGAGCTTCGTTTTGATGGCAATTGCATCGCGATGAGCAGCTCTGATGCGGATCTCGACTTTGAAGACTGCGGGTCGCAATTTGCGCTGACTGAGGCTGATGAAAACGGTTACACTTACGCCTTCAGCTATGACTTCCCATACGCCTACATCTTTGCTGTGCAAGCTGGGTTTTCCTCAAACACCATTCATGAGACTGGCCATGCGCAAGGCGATGCCGATTGCGCCGGGTTTGATCTGATGGAGGTGGGTGAAACGCGCTCCGAGCTCTGTGGTCTGCCTGAGCTGACGGTCGAACAGGACTACGCCCATCCGCGCTACAGCTCGATCACCCGGATGCAATAAGGTTCACGGGCGCCTTTCAGCCCGGAAGCCAAGAGATGTGAACAGACCTTTTCCATGAAAGACATGGATCAGCGCCATAGGGCGTCCTACCTATGGGGCTGATCTGATTCCTTGGTCTTCCCGAAAGCGTTCGCATGGCTTCCACCCGCGCCTCCAATGATCTGACGCAGGGGCCGGTCTTCGGTCATATCCTGCGCCTGGTCGCTCCGATGAGCTTCGGCATCCTCGCCATGATGCTGGTGGGGGTGATCGACGCCTATTGGGTGGGCAAGCTTGGAACGGACCAGCAAGCCGCCGTCCAGTTCGTCTTCCCCGTCTCCATGCTGGTGATGAGCATCTCCATCGGTCTCGGGGCCGGGGCGGTGTCGGTGGTGGCGCGCGCGGCCGGACGTGGCGACGGCGAGTCCACTCGCCGCGTGGCGACAGACGCCATCACTCTGTCTTTCATCGTCGTGCTTCTGGTCAGCGTGCTGGGCATTCCTTTGATCGGTCCGGTCTTCCGGGCGATGGGCGCGACGGACGCGATGATGCCCTTCGTGCACGAATACATGACGATCTGGTTTGCGGGCGCGGTCTTCATGGTCGGCCCCATGGTGGCCAGCAATCTGTTGCGCGCCATGGGCGACGCCATCGTGCCGAGCGTGATCATGATCATCGCAGCCTTCATCAATATGGTGCTGGATCCGATCCTGATCTTCGGCCTTGGCCCCATCCCGGCGATGGAAGTCACCGGCGCGGCGCTGGCGACGCTGATCGCCAACATGGCGGTCTTCGTCATCGCCATGGGCGTTCTGGTGTTTCGGGAGAAACTGATTGATTTCAGCTGGCCCGGCTTTGACACCCTGTTCTGGAACTGGCGTGAGATCGCACGGATCGGCGCGCCGGCTTCAGGCTCCAACATGATCGGGCCGCTGGCCAACACGCTCGTCTTTGCGGCCATCGCTCCGTATGGCGAGCCCGCCGTGGCGGGTCTGGGCGTGGGCATGCGGGTTGAGGCGCTGGCGCTGATCCCGCTGTTCGCCCTCTCAGGCTCCATCGGTCCCATCACCGGTCAGAACGGCGGCGCCGGGCTTGACGCCAGGGTGCGAGAAGCCTTCGTGAAATCCTTCATCTTCTGCTGGGGCTGGGGCGCGTCGATGGCGGTCTTATTGTTACTGGCGGGGCGTTTTCTGGCGCCGGTCTTCCTGCCGTCCGAAGACGGGCAGGCCATGGCCGTGGCCTATTGGGCGATCGCGCCGTTCGCCATGGGCGGCTATGGCGTGGCGATGGCCGCTGCGGCGGGCTTTAACGGCCTCGGGCGTCCGTTTCTGGGCGTGGCGTGCAATGCGTTCCGCGGCCTGGTCCTGATCATACCCTTGAGCTGGCTTGGCGGGTTTCTGGGCGGCGCCAACGGCGTCATCTGGGGCTTGTTCACCGCCAATCTGATCGCCGGCCTGCTGATCGGGTTTCTGGTGCTCAGATATGCGCCCCTGACCGCCAAAGAGGGCGGCAAGCGCTAGACCGTGATGGCCAGAGTGGGCGGACTCGGCAGGTCTTGGGAAAAGCTCATCTGAAGCTGAACGCTGTTCAACTCGGTGGAGACATCGGTTTGAAAGTCTTGAAGCTCGTCTTCAAGCTCTTTGATGTCGTCCTTGGTCTCATCCAGAACGCGCTTGGCGGAGGCCTCGTTAGGCTGTCGCGCGGCGTCGCTTTTGGCTTTTTCGAACAGGTCCTTGATCTGCCGTGTCAGCTCGCGAACCTCTTTGGCGAAGTGCTGATCCGCTTTCAGCTCACCCTCGCGCTCGGCCAACGCAATGCGCCGTTGGTCGTCCGGGGAGCCCGCCTGTGAAGACTCGTCCTGCGCTTGCGCATCCAAGTGTGCAGCTTCAGCTGCAGCTTCAGCGTCTTCAGCAACGTTCTGCGTTTCGCGCTCGGCGGTCTGGGCCTCATTTGAGGCGGCTTCAGCTTCGGCCTCAGCGGACGCCGTGGAATTTGGGACGGGCGTGGCGGTGACTGAAGAGGCGCTGACGCCAAGATCCGACAGGCTTCCGCCCGTGCTGGCGTAATCCTTCAGCGCGCTTTTGAGTTCGTTCGCGATCTGCTTCAACGCCCGAGCCAGCGCTTTGGGGTCCATGCCAGAGAACTGCTTGAGCATTTTGATGCGCTCTTTGAGGGCTTCGACCCGCTCGCGCGCCTGGGCTTTGGCCGCTTTTGCGGGCTCGTCCTGGGCGCGGCTCAGCGTTTCCACGACAGACTTCAGCGTACGCAAAGCCTTCTCATCGCGCTCGTCGCCGCTGGTTTTGAACAAAGGTCCGGTCTGGGCGGGCGAAGGCTTGTCCGCGTCACGCGCCATCCCGGCTTTAAGCAGCGTTGCGGCTGAATATGTGGGTCCGGTCGTGATCATTGGCTTGCCCTGATACAGAATTCCACTCTCGGGCTAAGACTTTAACAAAGTGCTTTGACGCTTCAGACAGGTTTAGACCCGCGTCAGAACCGTGCCCAGTTCGGCCTTGCCGTTCAGTCCGCCATGCGGGTAGGGACGCGGTTCGGCCTCGGGCCAGCGCCAGCGGTCTTCGGTGAACAGGGCGCGCATGGCGTCAAGGCCGCAGCCATAGGGTGGGCCGCCCAGCTCGGACTTCTGCATGAACAGCGCCAGCAAAAGCCCGCCCGGTTTGAGACTGGCATGGGCCATGGCTTCATAGTCATCGCGCTTTTTGGGATGGATGGCGCACAGAAAGGTCTGCTCGTACAGCACATCAACCTGCGTTTCCGGGCGCCAGGCGAGGGCGTCCGTTTCTATCGCCTGCGCGTTGACGCTTGCGCTTTCAAAGCGCGCCTTTTGCCAGGCGATGGCGCTGGGCGCGATGTCCGTGGCGATGACGCTCAGCCCCTGTTGCGCCAGAAAGACAGGTTCTTCGCTGCGCCCGCATCCGGGGGTCAGGACAGTCTGACCAGGCTTCAGAACGCCTGAATCAATCCAGTCGATCAAGGCCGGGTGGACGCCCTGACGCTCCCAGGGGGCGTCATCGGCCTGAAAACGCGCTTCCCAGTCAAAGCCGCTGCGGTCTTCTGATTGAGGAGCGTCGGCGGGGCGGTCAGTGGTCATGGCGCGATCTCTCTTGGTGAAAGCTGCAGACATGATGAAGCGCTGACCTGTGACGTCCAGATGCAGACGCAGGTCAGGTACGGGGTGTTGATCTGTGTCGCGACGGCAAACGCAGATTGACCGCGGCATGGACCAGACGCTAATCCTGCGGCCTGCCTTGTCTGTGCGGGTGTGGCGGAATTGGTAGACGCGCTGGTTTTAGGTACCAGTGTCTTATGACGTGGAAGTTCGAGTCTTCTCACCCGCACCATTTCCTCTTTGCAAAGACATCCTCGCTTCGCTGCGGGCGGGCGTTCGCCCTTGCGAACCCTTCGGGTTCGGTTTCCCCTGATGCTCAAGCCGGTCGGGCTTTCGGTCCTCGCTTCGCTGCGGGCGGCCTTCGGCCTTTGCGAACCCGTTGGGTTCGGTTTCCGTTTTATACGGAGTTGGCCCTGATCCAGATATGCGTCGGGCGCTGGAGGGGGAGGCTCCAGCGCCCGATGATCGTGTTGGCGATGTACCGGTCTAGCGGCGTGTGGCGATGATCCAGACGGCGTGAATGATGCCGGGGATATAGCCAAACAGGGTCAGGACGATGTTCAGCCAGAAATGAAGGCTGAGGCCGACCTGGAAGAACACGCCGAGCGGCGGCAGAAGAATGGCGAGGATCAAACGCAGAATGTCGCCGCCTGTGGCTGTGGATTGAGTGCTCATGAAGGTCTCCTATACAAATGAATAAAGATCAGGACGCGTTGGACGCGCTGAGGAACAGGGACGTATCGCGACCCGCCAGTGCGTTGATCTGGGCGTCGTTAACCGTGGTGGCCACGGTCCACCCGCTGGGCTGTTCATAGTCAAACTGCAGCGCATTCACAGGGATGCGGCCATCCAGTTCGCCTACCGCGCGCCAGACCGTATTTTCAAAATGAACCGCCATCACGGCGCCCGCCTGACTGATCTCCAGATCATCAATCGCGATGCCGGGCGCAGAGGCGCTCACATCAATCGCCTGGCCCATAAGGGCGCGCGCGGACTGGGCGCCGTCGTATTCCGAAGCCCAGCTCAGGCCGATCGGCTCGTACCCGCCGCCTTGCGCCAGCATGTCAAATTCTGCTCGAGTGATGTCGACACGCAGCGTCTCGTTTCCGGGAGCGCCCGCCAGATAAACAAGGTCCGCAGCGATCGCGGCGTCACCATCCAGCCAGTTGGGGTTGTCGACCACGACCGCGTGCAGATTGCCCGCCTCATCCACCAGCAAATCCTTGATGGCGACGTCGCCATCCGTGAAAGCCAGACGCGACTGCAGAAGGGTCGAGGCCAGATAGTAAGCCTTGCCGTCAGCGGTCTCGTGGATCAGCGTGTTCTGAGGTGCATCAATGTTTTGGGTGAAGGCGGTCGCCGAAAGTCCGGCCAGAGCCGCGATCGCGGTCAGTGTCATGGCGGTCTTCATCGGCAGGGCCTCCTTCTTGATTATTCGGGCTTGGTATAGAAACGTGTCATCGGCCGACCGGTTCCCGGTTTTCTCAGAGGGCCGGGATGACCGTTAGGAAAACAGAGCTTGCCGAAGATCGTACGAACTGGGCCGAAGACCGCACTCTGATGGCGAGTGAACGCACTTTCGCCAGCTGGCTTCGCACGGCGTTGGCGGCGATCGGCGTGGGGCTGGGCATGCAGGTCGTGTTCGACAGCTTTGAACCCACATGGGTCGCCAAGCTGATCTCCAGCCTGTTCATGCTTCTGGCTGTGGGATTGATCGTGATGGGACGATTGCGCGACCGGGCGGTTGCGCGCTCACTCAGCGCACACTGTCTGGAAGGGCGATCTGTCTGGTTGGGAGAGGTCGTGTCGGCCGGCCTGGGGCTCGGCGCGATGGGCGCTGTGCTCGTTATCTGGCTGGTCTAGCTCACCAGGCCTGACGATAAGTCAGCCCGACGAAATCCGATTGGGCGTCCCAGCTGTTCTCACCAAAACGGATTTCGCGTTTTTGCCGGATATAGCCCGCGGTCACTGCGCCATGGTCATTGAGCGACATGCCCACGCCGGCAAAGCCGTCCGCCACGCCGATTTCACCGGCCACGCGGGTGAGAGCGCTGACGCCGCCGCCACCCGGACGCATGATCACCGTCTCCTGGTCATAGGAGACGATCAGGCTGAGCCGGGAGATCGACCGGAAGGCGAGGGGGCTGGTCTCCAGCTCAAGGCCCACGCCGAAGGCTGACAGTTCGTCGCTGTCTTGGCGGCTTTCGTTTTGCGCGGAGAGGGTGGGGATCAGAGACGCATGCTCGTGGCCGCCGAGCGGAATGGACCAGGCGCTGTCGCTGGTCTCGCCGAATTCCGCCTGCAACTGCTGAGTAAAATTACGCAGTACAGGATCGGGAATATGCGCGTCAGAGGACGCCTGCACGCTCGAAGTGGATGCAGTCTGCAAGACAAGCAAAGCAGCGGTTGCTACGAGCATGATGTCCTCCCAATTCAGTCTGTAATAATAACGCCGAACGGTAGGAGCAGTTCCATTTCTCCTGCGTCAGAAATTTGATTGATGATTATTGTCCGTCGCGCAACGCCTTGATCAGTTCGTCCTTGGTCATATCCGAACGCCCTTCAATGCCGATCTCCTGGGCGCGGTCGTACAGCTCGTCTTTCGTCCAGTCCTCATAGGGTTTATGTGCGCCGCCTTTCGCGGCCGCGTCGTCATCATCGGACGCCTGGGCGTTGGCGATACGGGCGGCTTTGGATTTCGACGCGCCGTCCTCGCGCAGGGCTTCATAGGTTTCGTCGTCCTTCACAGACGGGCCATGGTCCTTGGTCATTGCTCATCCCTTTCCTGGGTCTGTGTTGATGCGGCGGGGTCGATCACCGAGCCGTCTTCGCGGGCGATCATCAAAGTGCGCGTGGGATAGGCGAACTCGACTCCTTCCTCGGCGAACTTGCGGACAAGCGCGAGATTCACGGCGTGTCGCACATCCATGAAGACGGCGTAGTCCATGCTCTGTGCGTGACAGACGATCTCGAATTCCAGAGCGCTGTCGGCGAACCGGGCGAAATGGGCGCGCTCAAAGCGAGCCTGATCGGTCTCCTCGATAATGGATTTGATCCATCCGGGGATCTGCTCAAGCTGATCCGCCCCGGTCTGATAGGTGACGCCAATCTGAAACAACCAGCGCCGCTCATCCAGCCGTTGGTAATTGCGGATCGTCTCGTCGAGCAGATTGGTGTTCCGGATGACGACCTCTTCGCCCGACAACGAGCGCAAGCGTGTGGTCTTAAGTCCGATCTTGCTGACCGTGCCTAGAAAGTCGCCAAACTCGATGAAGTCATCGCGCTGAAAAGGTTTATCAAACAGGATCGATATGCCGGCGAACAAGTCACTGAAAAGGCCTTGTGCGGCAAGACCGATCGCAATGCCGCCAATCCCCAGGCCTGCGATCAGGGCGGTGATGTCCACGCCGGCGTTATCGAGCAGAACCAGCAGTGCGGCGGACCAGATGAAAGTGCTGATCGCCCATTTGATAATGGCGATGCCGTTCCAGACCGCGCTGCGGCTGTCGGCGCGTTTGAGAGCGCGGCGTTGCACCAGATCGATGGCCAGGCCGCGCACGATAGCTGCGACCTGTATGATGAGGACAAGTCCGAGCACATACCAGACGGCGTCCTGCACACTGTCGGGCGAGGGGGTCGCGCTTAGTCCAACACTGGCGCCGAGAACCAGGAACGTCATGGCTGACATACGATCAGCGGAGCCCAGAAACACATGAGCCAGACTGCTCTGATCGGTGCGCTGGCGCGCAAATGACACGCCCCATTTGATCAACAGGGCGATGATTGTCACTGCTAGGGTGATCGCAAGCGCCAGAGTGACCGATTGGGTGTCTTCGGTGATCCAGTCCAGAAGTTCGACAAAAGCCGTGCGGCCTTGCTGTACGACGCCTTGGACGTTCTGTTCAACAGAACTGAGGGCCTCTGACGCTGATGAATTCTGAGGTTGGGTCATGATCCGTCCCCGCGCATGAAAAAAGCGGACCCGCAGGCCCGCTTTTCCAACAGAAGATGAGCCTATTGCTCGGCGATGATGGCGTTGAGCATCCAGATCGCTTCTTCGTGCCAGCTCATGCGTTCAATCAGCATGTCGGCGGTGACGAAGTCTTTCTTGTCTTCGCACCATTCGATGGCGGCGCGCATGGACTTCACCGCTGTGCGGTGGTCCTCCACCAGCATGCGCACATGCGCGTCTGCGGATTGTTCCAGGTCGTAATCACGGATCTCGGACAATTCGCCATATTTTCGATAGGAGGCGGGGGCTTTCTCACCCAGGGCGCGGATCCGCTCGGCAAGCTCGTCGATGGCGCGGTAGAGGTTCTCGTAATGCTCTTCCGTGAGCTTGTGCAGGCTGTAGAAGGTCGGGCCGACAACATTCCAGTGCACGCCTTGGGTCTTGATGAACAGCATGTAGCTGTCGGCGAGGACTTTGCCGAGCGCACCCGCAATTTCGGCGCGGTCTCCTGGCTCGATACCGGCTTTCGGTGCGAAGGCGGCGGTTTTGGACGCGAATGCGGCGCTGCTCATATCAATTCTCCATCATTTGCGGACCGTATCAACGCGAGCCAGGGCGGATGGGTTCCGAAAAGAAGCAGTAAATCTGAAGTGCGTGCTCCAGGATCCAAAAACAAATCCATTGGAAGCCGGCGGGTTGAGGATGCAGAGAAAAACTATGCTTTATTATAAGGGCTGAAGATGAGGTGGTATTTTCTGAAAAATTTTGGGAACTCGTTTGAGCGGAGGGCGTTGATTGGGGGACTGTTTGATATTGAAGGAGCTACCCATGCTGAGACTGGCCCTTGGATTTTTCGTCGTCGCCCTGATCGCGGCCCTGTTCGGTTTTGGCGGCATTGCAGCTGGCGCGGCCTCGATCGCGCAAGTCCTGTTCTTCGTGTTCCTGGTGCTGTTCGTCGTGTCACTGCTGTTTGGCGCGCTGCGCGGACGATCTCCCCGAGCCTGAACCAGGCGACCCTAACAAGTTCGGCGGCGTCATCGCCGCCGGACTTTGCCTTACCCGCTTAACAAACAAGGATATTTGATCATGAAAAAGTATGCCCCGCTGTTCATCGCCCCGTTCTTCATGGCCGCCGCGGCTTGTTCTGACGGCCCGGCTGAGAATGCTGGCGAAAACATGGACGAGGCGGTCGAGGACGTGACTGGTGAGGACCAGGATATGTTCGAGGAAGCTGGCGAAAACATGGATGACGCGGCCGATGACGCCGAAGACGCCATCGAAGACGCGACCGACGAGCCGTCTCGCTAACTCGTCTCTTTCGCCCATCACAACCTTCAGAAATAAAGGAGAGCGACATGGCACGCGCCACTGCTAATTCCGACGTTACGACTGAAGAACTCAAAGCCGATCTGGATTCGCTGCGTGCGGATATGGATCAATTGGTGGGCGATCTGTCCAAGATCGTTCAGCAAAGCGGGGAATCTGGCGTCAAAGCCGGGCGGTCTGCAATTGAGGACGGCCTGGACGCCGCTGAAGAAGCTCCCGATCAACTGCGTGAACTCATTCGCGAGAACCCGCTTGGCGCCTGTGGCGCCGCGATCGGCGCAGGCTTTCTTGGCGCCTTGCTGATGCGTCGCTAGGAGACGCGCTGTGAACGTGCTTCTGATAGCTATCGCGCTTATCGGGCCCGTGCTCGGCGCAGTGTTCGCCACTCATGCGGGATGGAGCTGGGCGTCAACCCAGTACTCCCCATGGGTGGCCAGCGCGCTGATCGGCGCCTTTTATGCGTGCCTGGGTTCAATCGCTGCGGCGACACTGTTGTGGAATGCCAAGGCGAGCAAGCCCCCAGCCCAGACACCTACGAGTTCAGCGTCGCCTCTGGCGCTGGTCGAGACCGCAATGAAACGTAAGCCGCTGCAAACAACGGCAGCCTTGATGGGACTGGGCGCGCTTCTGGCTCGTAAGCCAAAGCTTGCCCTGTCAGCCCTCTCAAAGTTTGCGGCCTCCAGTTAAAGGGTCTTCCCTTGTCGAAAAAAAATGATCAGGAGCTGCGCGCCAAACGATTTGCGGCGCGCAGCGAAATTGCGTCTAAAACCCTGTATTCCATCATTGCCGAGACGGGTAAGGAGGAGCTTCTGCGCCCCTCCAGCTCGCTTCTGTATTCCGCGCTCACAGCGGGGCTCGCCATGGGCGCGTCCGTATTGCTGATGGGGGCGATCGAGCGGGCGGTCGGCGATGCCAGCTGGAGCTATCTGGCCATCGCGGTCGGCTACCCGGCCGGCTTTCTTCTGATCGCCATGGCGCGTATGCAATTGTTTACGGAAAACACGCTGACAGCCGTGTTGCCGGTGACCAAGCATCGCCGGTGGAGATCCGTGCGCCTGTTGATGAGGCTCTGGGCCATTGTGTTGTTCGGCAATCTGGTCGGAGCTGTCTTTATCGGCGCCATGCTCAGTCATGTGACCGAGCCGGACCTGTTTGACGCCATGGTCACTGCGTCATCGCATATCACCCATCGCGACATCGTGGGCAATTTCATCGCTGCGCTGCCCGCCGGTTTCCTGATCGGCCTCATGGCCTGGTCGCTGCCCGGGTTGCCCTATGAAAAGCTCGGGGCCGTTTTCATCGTCACGTATCTGGTTGGAGCAGGGGGCTTTCCGCATATTGTTGCAGGTACGGTCGAGGCGACGGTTCTGATCGTTGCCGGGACTTGGGGTGTGGGAGACGCGATCAGCTTCATTATTCCGGTGTTGATCGGCAATACGCTTGGCGGGGCCGCTCTGTTCGCGGGTCTGGCGTACGGTCAGGTGCACGAAGAAGTCGAATAAGAAGAGGACGGTCTGGAACCTTGTGGGGCGCCAGGCGTTGATGAAGTGTCCCGGCCCCTGACGGGATGTGAAAATCGCGCTGTACGGTCGATCCTCCCCCTGACCACCGCTTTCAGCGTCAATCGAAGCCGTCCTCTTTCAGAGGGCGGCTTCTTTTGTTTCCGGGTGATCGGCGCCGCAACAGTTTTCGAGCTTTAAAGGCTGACGCGTCGCGCTTCGTGGTGCGTCCTGCCTGGACGCTGCCTCTGGAATTGTCTGACAGACGGGGACGGTGGGCCGCCAGGATTTATAACGCATTTTAGAGGCTGAGACGGACACTGATGATGGTGTCGACGAAGATTGGCCGTGCATCTGTCGCCTGTCTGTCGCTCTCATAAAAAAGGGGCGCGCCGTAGCGCGCCCCAGTATTCAGGCTGGTCAGGCCTTGGTCATTTAGCGCCCGTCGAGATAGGCCCCCGCATTCACAGGGGTTTCCTCCAGAATCTCGACATCATCGGCGGTCAGATCGGCTGACACGGTCCAGCCGGCGTCAGCGGTGTAGCCCAGTTCGAGAGCCTGGAAATCAACGCGCCCGACTTCGCCGCCGAAACCCAGAAACCCGCCGTCGCGAATAATGGCGTATTCAGTGACGCCCTGAGTCGTGAACTCCAGGTCTTCAAGGTGGGCGATGGTCTCGCCGGCGCCGTTCTGGATATCAGCGCCAGTCAGGTCGCTGTAAAACAGATCCCCGTCTTCACGCTGGTCCTCGACAGACACCATGAAGGGGCTGTCATTGATGACTTCGGCGTCATCCAGCTGTGCATCCGTGATGGATGCAGTCACAACCAGTTCGCCTTCTGAGTTGTGAGACAGGTTTGCGGCCACGGTGGACACCGCGACTTCCTCATCGAAGAGGCCCAGAAAGCCGCCGCGGGAAATGATCAGCGCTTCGGGAGCGCCGGCGTCGCTCATGCGGATGTCAGTGATCGCGGAAGCGCCATTTGCGTATTGCAGGTCGGCTCCGACAACGTCAGACGCTTTAACGGTCTCCGTCATCATGGCGGCTTCGGCGTGAGTCTCCGTCTCCGTATGCGCCATCGCGTCCTGGGCTTGCGCCGTTGCGAGAGCGGTTGTGGAAATCAGAGCGATCGAGGTGGTCAGCATCAGCTTGTTCAACATAACGTTTCCTTTTTGCTAGCGATCAATTCGAACGCAATAAGTAAACGTTGAGGCGCTGAGTGTGTTCCAAAATATAGTTTGACTATTTCGCGAAGTTATTATGTTCAAGTGACTTTGTTTCGACACAATTGGAACTTGGGCGCACAAAAAACGCCGAGGCAGGGCCTCGGCGTTTTGATTGGAAGTGAAGCGAGATTTACTCTGCCGCAACAGCGTCCTTATCGAAGAAAAACAGCGCCTGGCTCATGGTGGCTGTTACGGTTTCCGGCATGAAGGGCTTGGTGATGAGATAAGTCGGTTCAGGCCTTTCGCCGGTCAACAAGCGCTCAGGGTAGGCTGTGATGAAGATCACGGGCAAATTCATCTCGCCCATAATATCTTTGACGGCGTCGATCCCTGAGCTGTCGTCAGCCAGCTGAATGTCAGCGAGAACCAATCCCGGCGGTGATTTTTTGGCTAGCTCAACCGCCTGGTCCCGGGTGCGGGCCACGCCGGTCACCGTGTGCCCCGCATTTTCCACGATGGCCCGCAGGTCGAGGGCGATGACGGGCTCGTCTTCAATGATCATGACTCGCGTGGCGAGCCCGGCGTTCAGCTCCTGTTGCGCGGAAATCAGCAAAGCCTGAGCCTCACTGTCATCAATGCGCAGAATGGAGGCCACGTCTTCGATGGAAAATCCTTCCACGGACGTCAGCAACATGACTTGCCGGGCCTTCGGGGTGACGTAAGCCAGAGGATTCTGGCGTTCCCCGTCTTCCGTCACGTCCAGCTGGGTGTTCCAGCAGGCGTGAAACAATTGAAAAAGCGCTACATGGGGCGGCAAATCCCGTCCCAGTTCTTCATTGCCTTCAACAGCAGCCTCCAAGCAGGCGCGCACATGGGCGTCGCCGCTTTGCTGTGATCCCGTCAGTATCCGCGCATATCTGCGCAGGTAGGGAATGTGTGAGCGTATCGCTGAAACAAAACTCATAATTGGGCTCTCCCCACAAAGGTGTCACGCTACAAACGAACAAATATGAGAAGGGTTCCAAAAAAAATCAGATTGTTTGGAACTCATTCCCGATCTCCACGTTTCTCACTTAAGGCCGATACATTCGGTATGATCGTTTTCATGTGAGATTGGCGATTAATAATGGCAATGTCTGAGGACAAAAACAGATCTGGCGGCAGGCCAGACCCTGCGCTCGTGCAGCGGACCCGCAAGCAACAGGAAACTCTGGGCGCGGGGCTGCGACATATGTTTGATTCTGTTGTTGATGAAGGGGTGCCTGACGCATTTGCAGACCTTCTTGACCGACTGGAACAAAGCGAGTCGGACCGAACGACCGAAAAGGGTGACGGTCATGAGTGAGTCTGACTCAGACGATACAGGCCTGAAACCTTCAGAGATCATGTCTCAAAGTCACTTCCGGTTGGAGCTTACTGAGGCCATTCCTCACATGCGCGCCTTTGCGCGAAGCCTCACAGGCGATGCTGCAAGTGCTGACGACCTGGCCCAGGACGCTCTGATGAAAGCCTGGTCTGCGCGCGCTAAATTCAAAGCGGGTACGAACTTTCGGGCCTGGGTGCTCACCATTGTCCGCAACCAGTTTTACTCAGACAAGCGCCGGTCCTGGCGACAGGCTGACTGGGATCAGGAGTTGGCTGAACGCACGCTGCCGGCTGTCGACAACCAGGAACAGGTTGTGGCGCTGGATGAATTGCGTCGAGGGCTTGCCGAGCTTCCCGAAGATCAGCGTGAAGCGCTCATTCTCGTCGGTGCGGGCGGATACTCTTATGATGAAGCTGCAGCAATTTGCGGCTGCGCGACCGGCACCGTGAAAAGTCGTGTCTCCAGGGCTCGCCTGGCGCTTGAGGGTATTATGAAAGCGGGTCCCGCCGCCAAGGCGAATACGGATGGGATCGCTGCATCTGATGCTGTCGATACATTGCTTGGCCAAGTCAGCGACCTGGCGGAACAGGTACGCTGACAATGCCCTTCAAACCTGGGGGCGAGCTGACCGGGAGATTGCGGTTCGTACTCGCCCTGGTCCTCGCTGTGGCGCTGTTTCCACTCCTGATGATCGCCGTAGCGCAAACCTGGAGTGAAGCGCGTGAAGAGCAACGCGTTCAGAGAGATCGCATGATCATTCTGGGCGCGTTGGCTGCGTCTGAACTCAATGAATCCATCGCACGGGCTCAAGGCGTCGTCGATGCGGTCTCCACGCGCGGTTTCGCGTTCATGAGCGCGCCGGGAGGGTGCAGCCGCGCCATGGCGCAAATCGCCAGTGGCGATACCGTGTTGACCAACATCGCTCTGACCGATGCGGACGGCGAAATCATTTGTTCGGGGCTTGAAGGGGCTCAAAACCTGAACATGGCGTCTGAGGATTGGCACGCAGCGCTCAGCAGCGGTGAGCAACAAACCGTTTCCGGGGTTTTGATGGGGCCGGTTTCCAGAACGCCTATTCTCGTCGTCGCCAACCGGCTTGGACAAGAATCAGTCTTCAGAGGAACGGCGGCGGCCGCCATTGACGTGCTTCGCGCCTCAAGAATTCTGATCGACAACGCTATGGCGGATGGCAGTCAGGTCCTGCTTGTCACCCCGACGGAGGCGCGGGAAGTGGACCGCTCCCGCATGCTCAAGCCGGCGAGCATCGATATTCAAAGCGACTTGCTTGAAAGCGTTCTGCAGATCGACCAGCCGCAACCGACACGCATTCGGTTTGAAGGCGTAGACAGGCCCGCCGTGCTTGCGCCGCTCGTGGAGGGACAGCTGGCCTTGCTGTTGGTCTCACCGACTCCGACCACGCAATGGGGGCTCGTCTCGGTCGCTGCAACCTTTCTGGTGCCGCTTTTGATGTACGCCTTGGCGCTCGCCAGCGTCTGGCTGGCCGTCGACCATTATGTTTTGCGTTGGCTGGGCTATTTGCGCCGGATCGCGGCCGTATATGGCGGCGGGCGTTTGGATGTTGTGCCTGTCCGCGCGCGAAATGCGCCGCGCGAGATTCGTGAACTGGCCAACACTATGGGTGAGATGGCGGCGTCTTTGGAAAAGCAGCAAAACGAGCTGGAATCAGCGGTCGACCAGCGCGGCGCCTTGCTCAAGGAAATTCACCACCGAGTCAAAAACAACCTTCAAATCATCGTCAGCTTGCTCAATCTTCAGGCGGGTCGCATGACAGACGGCGAGGGGCGCACAGCCCTGATGGAGGCGCGTCGGCGGATCAACGCCTTGTCGCTTGTGCATCGCAGCCTCTATGAGGCGGATGATCTCAGAGCGGTCTACATGCCCGGTTTCCTGAATGAGCTGGCGCTAAATCTTCAGCAAGCCAGTGATGACGGATCGCGTTCGGTCAGTGTTCAGGCGGAGTGCGATGACGTGTCGTTCGAGCCTGACACGGCGGTGCCGGTGGCTCTGTTCGTGGCTGAAGCGGTCACGAATGCTTACAAGCATGCGTTCACCAGCCGCACTCAGGGGCGCATCCTGATCTCGCTGAAGGCGGACTCTCCTGAAGTGTTGACCTTACGGATTTCTGACGATGGCGAAGGCATGACCGATACCGCCTCACAGGGCACGGGCTCGTCCTTGATGGAGGCGTTCGCCATGCAGCTGGATGGTCGGACCTGGTCAGAACCCAATGCAGACGGCGGTATGGATTTTGTCCTGCAAGTGGGTGAGAAAAAGAATTGAACTGAAGGGAACGGGGCTTGAGCTGACGCGTTTTATAAAGGTCCAAACTCAGGAGGCTTTTATGAAGTATGTTGTTCTTAGTGTTTTTGCCGTCGCAACTCTTCTTTTGACCGGTTGCAACACCATCGCTGGCGCTGGTCGCGATATTGAAGAAGCTGGCGACGCGATTGAAGACACGGCTGAAGAAAACCGGAACTAGATCGCCGCTATGGCGTGAAAAAGCCCCGTCTCAGGACGGGGCTTTTTTTATGCGCAGGACTTCACAAAAGTCCGGAACAGACGCCGCATATCGCGCCTGTAAACCAGAAGCTCAGGGTGGAACTGCACGCCCAGGCGCAAAGGCGCCGTATCGGACTGAATGGCTTGGACGCCGCCACGCTCGCCGCAAGCGATAGCATGAAAACCCGGCGCGATTGAACGCACCGCCCGGCGATGCAGACTATTGACCGAGACGCTGTCATGGGGCGCGACAACGTCCGCGAGAAGACTCTCTCCGGTGAGGGAGATCCGCTTTCTGAAAAAGGTGTAGCCGATGGGACCGTTGGGCCAGTCGCGCGTCATCTCCGGGTCGAGCTTTTGATGCAGATCGCCCCCGTAAAAGACGTTGAGCATCTGCAGCCCGCGGCAGACGCCCATGACCGGCAGGTCATGATCGCGCGCATGTTGAAGCCAATCAGTTTCAAGGGCGTCCCGTTCCGGATCAAACCGGCTTTCAACCTCGATAGAGGCATCGTACCGGCTGGGATGTATATCCAGTCCGCCCATCAGAATAAGGCCGTCACACTGTCTCTGGCCGGACGCAGGTTCGCGTCTCAACCGCAAGGGCTTGCCGCCGGACAGACGAATGACGGCCCCGACCAGTAAAGAGAGCAGAGTGTCGCCTTTTGGGGCTGTGACGTAACCGATGACGGGGCGTGTCATGATCCGACCGAGTCAAAGCTGACTTCTGGCGGAAGCTCTCCGTACTTGGCCAGGTGAGACACAATGAACAATGCGCCGAGCGCCGCGGCTGGATCGTCCTTCGCCAGAAGGTCCACGTCCAGATGGGAGCGGTCCATGACGCGGTGGGTGACATCCTCAAGCGCTTCCTTGGCGGCCTTGGCGTCGGACAAGGACGCCACCAGGCGTCCGAAATTTTTCAAGCTGAATCCCTTGGAGTTCTTGAGCCTGTCCCAGCTATCGGACAGCTGGTTGGCGTAGTCGCTCTCGCTGAACGCGCCGTCGATGGCCGATGGGATCCAGGCGAGCGGAACCTGTGAGCGGAAACCGATGTCGGGCGTACCCGGATCAGACTGCAAGCCGCCATGCAGGGTCAGCTCAGCCAGCAAGCGGGCGTAATCCACGCCGCTGAGAGTGGAATGACGCAAGCCTGCCCAGAACCGTGCATTGACTTCAATGGCGGAAGGGGCGTCCGCCTCATCGCCGGTCCACATGAAATCGGCTTCAAAGACACCGGTCCAGTTGGTGGCTTTCGCGATCTTGCGCACATCGTCTTCAAACGGGGCGCTGCTCACTGTTTCGCGCACCACCCCGGCGCCGGCCTCGACAGGCTGGTTCTCAAGGTTGGTGTAGGCGGACATCACAAGGACTTCGCCATTGTGAGCCAAGGCGCTGACGCAATAGTCATCCCCCTCCGCCAGCGACTGAGCCAGCAATGGATACTGGTCTTCATGCGCCTTCAGATAAGCCGTGTATTCATCCTCAGATGAGACTTTTGAGATGCCGCGCCCCCCGGCGCCTCGACTTGGTTTCATCAGCACCGGGAACGGCATATCCGGCCCGCCTTGAGCCTCTTCTGCGCTCTCAAAGACCTGCGTCTTTGGCGCGTTGATGGCGTTGTCCTGGATCAGAGTCGCGAAATGATGCTTGGGGGTCACCTGTTCGATGGAGGCGCAATCGGGCGCCGCCAGTTTCGCGTTATCTGGCAAGAGCGACCTGTGACGCGCCAGCCCTTCCATATCTTCAAAGCCTGGCAGTATGAGCACCGTATCTGGCGCAAACTCCTTGCAGATCGCTGCAACGTCCTTGGTGTAGGCGACTTCGTCAGAGGGCTCGCAGACAGTCCGCGTCTCATCGCAGTATTTGGAGAACGACAGGGCGGTCATCCCGATCGTATCCAGGCCGATGACATGGTCGACCAAAGGCCGGACCGACTCCGCCATGGTCAGCGCCATCAGGCTGCGGCCATAGGTGATCAATGCATGTGTTTTCATGACGGTGTAACGCACAATGAGACCGGTCCGTTCCCGATTTCTCGGAACCCTTCACCTTGAATGCGCGTTAGAGGGGCAGACATCATGGAGCAGGCGATGAAAAATCAAAAACCAAGCCCTGTCGTTCTCATCGGTGCCGCTGTCATTCTTGTTCTGATGGGCACGCTCGGGACACTTGTCTGGCAGGAGTCCCAAGACAACACGGTCGAAATCCAATTCGGGGACGGGGATATCCGCTTTGAAACCGGTGCGCTGAATTAGTGTTTCCGGCATAAGAGGCTGCTTTTTGGCCATACTTGTTTCCCATAGGATGCAGAGCCGGCGGGGTTGCGACCCCGCCGGTCCTTTTTGACTGTTGGCTGCGGGACCAGAGCTGATGACCGTGCTTCGCGCACTCGCCATTTCGGCGTGCCTCACCTTGTCCGCCCAGGCGCACGGGCAGAGCGTGGCTCTGTCAGGAGACGCGAACGTCGAGTTGTCAAATGCCTTGCAATCCCTCTTGGACGAGCGGAGCAAGAGCGGCGCAACTGATGCTCAGGCGAGCGCGGACCGTCTTTTGCGCTATCTTCGGTCTGAAGGGTATTACACGGCCCGCGTCATTGTTGACCAAAGCGATGATGCGCCAAGCTTTCAGGTCACCCAGGGCGAGCTGTTCAGGTTTGCCAGCATTGCTGTGACGGCGCAGGGACAGGATGACGCCCGCTCTGTCGCGCGCAACGCCATCGCGCTTCAAGCCGGCGATCCGGTCCGTGCTGCTGACGTGCTCAGCGCGGAGACGGACGGCCTGCGCGCCTTGCGCAACTCAGGCTGGCCGGATGCGCGACTGGACCACCGAGAGATCACGGTTGATCATGCAGACGCCAGCGGTGACGCCGTTTTCATTTACGAGCCTGGCTCTGAAAGCCTTTATGGTGATGTTTCGCTGGATACAGACCGGTGGCGCGCCGGGTTCATTCGCCGGCAGGCCCCGTTTGAACCGGGCGAGCGTGTAAGCAGGGCCCAACTCCGCACCTTTGAAAGTCGCCTCGAAGCGCTTGAGAGCATTTCGGGCGCAGCTGTGACGCTGTCCGCCCCCGTTGATCAGCCGGGACCGCAAAGGCGCGCTGTCACTGTATCCGCCACACCAGCCCCGCGCCATGTGGCGGAAGCGGGGTTCAGCCTGTCCACCAGCGAAGGGGGCGGGGTCAGCGGCGCCTATAAACGACGTAATCTGTTCGGCGGCGATGAAACCCTCGACATCTCATTGAATCTGGCGACCGTCTTGAGCGGTTTGACCGTTGAACTCAGCGCTCCTCACTGGCGCAGGCTGGGGCAGAAACTGACCCTGGAAGCGCATACCGGACGTGAAGAGACGGACGCCTATGATCTGCTGGAAGCCGGCGTCGGCGCGCGTGTGTCACGCCCTCTCAGTGAGACATTGACTGTTTCGCTTGGGGCGAATGTCACCAGCGCTCACAGCGAAACAGATACGCTTGATCTGAATGTTTACACAGGTTCGATTTCGCTGGGCGCCGTCTGGGATGATCGCGACAGCGCGATCGCGCCCACGGATGGCTATCTGTTTTCGGTGGATGTTTCTCCGGCAGTGGTGACCGGGGACACGGCGACGCAAGACTCAAGAACTGTGGGGCAGACGCAGTATCTTAGAACCGTGGGTGAGGTGCGCACCTATCAACGGCTCTCCTCATCGCTGATCATTGCAGGGCGTTTGAGAGCGGGGAGCATCGTCGGCGCGCCTTTATACGCTCTGCCGCCCGAACAGCGGTTCTTCGCAGGGGGCGGCGGGTCGGCGCGCGGCTATGAGTATCAGTCGCTCGCGCCTCGCAACGAGGCTGGAGCCTTGATTGGCGGACGCTCCATCATCGAAACCAGCATTGAAGCGCGCTGGCGGCGATCAAGGCGCTGGGGCGGGGTGGTTTTTGTGGATTCAGCAGCGGCTGGCCGCGATGAGACCCCTGATTTCGGCGCGATGCGAAGCGCCGTCGGGTTCGGGCTGCGCTATTATCTCGATTTCGCGCCTGTACGCTTTGACGTGGCGACGCCACTGGACCCTGTTTCCGGCGATCCTGAACTGCAGGTTTATATCGGGCTTGGGGAGGCGTTCTGAGCATGCGCGCTTCAACGCTTCTCAAGACCGGCCTCGCCATACTGGTCATAGCGGTGGTCCTGGTTCTGGCTGGCCTTGTCAGTCTCAGCCAGGCGCCGGGCCGTGCTCTGGTTTCCCACTTGGTGGATGGACGCCGGGTCGATGCGGTCGGGGTCGTGCATCTGGCCGGCCTGCAAGGCGACGTGCTGTCAGACTTCAGCGTCGAGCAGCTTACGTTGTCAGACGAGCAGGGTGTTTGGCTTGAAGCAGACAATGTGCGCGTGGGGTGGCGCGCTCGCTCCTTGTTGGGGCCAACCGTCGCTATCGAGGCTGTCGAGGCGGACCGTATTGTGATGCATCGCCGTCCTGATCTTGAGCGCGCAGACGCGTCTCAAGGCGGGGCGTCACGGGGGGTGAGGCTCAATCAGCTTCTGATTTCGGAGCTCGTGCTTGAGGCGCCTGTTCTGGGCGAACGCGCAGCCTTGCGCGCTGAAGCGGCTCTGACCAGCAGCCCTGAAGCGGGGCAAAGTCTGAGGGCTGAAATCGTGCGTATTGACGGCGCATCTGATCGCCTCGTTGCGGACCTGACCCGCAACGCTCAGGGGGTGATTGCAGGGCAGCTCTCCGCTCATGCTGAAGCAGATAGCCCGTTGGCTGATCTGGTTTATGCGAGCGGGCGCGGATTTGAGCTGGAAGCGACGATCAACGGGACGCCTCAGGCTGGACAGGCCGATTACAGCTTTGTGGTCGGCGAGATTGCAGGACTTGAAGGTCGCGGCCTGTGGGAGGATGGCGCATGGCGGCTCGAAGGTCTGACGGTCGCCGACGCCTGGCCAGAGCTGCCGGCCAATGTGCAGGCGCTTCTGTCTGGCGGGACGATTTCGGGCGAGGGCGCGCTTGATCCTCTAACTGGCCGCCTGGCCTTCTCCAGTGATGCCGGCGAGCTCTCCGTGAGCAAGGCCGAAACACCGCTCATTGACCTCACAGGGCGTCTGTCATCGGACGGCCTGTCTCTGTTTCTGCCTCAAGACCTGTCGATTCAAGAGGCGAGCGTTCAGGCGCAGCTCAATCGTGCTGATCGTGACGCCTGGTTGTCAGGCGATGTGCAGGCGCGCGGTGTCGAGCATTCCCAGATCGAGGCGGAACACATCAGTGCGCGCTTTGTGGTGGGGCGTCAGGACAGCACATTTTCATATGACGTGAACGGAGAAGCGCAGACCGTGCGTTGGGAAAACGCGCGGGCTGGAGCGGCGCTGGGCGACCAAATCAGCTTTATCGCCAATGGCGCTTATGATCGGAACGAGCAGACACTCAGATTTGAAACAGCCCAACTCCAGTCTGAGGGCGTCGCCGCCAGTGCGGCAGGCGCATTCGACTTGATGACGCGCGCTTTTCAAGGACGTGTCTCTGTCGCGCTTGATGATGCCGGCCGGATTCAGGACGGCCTGTCCGGGCCCGTTTTGCTTGAGGGCGTCGGCGATGAGGCAGGACTGTCGCTGACGGTTCAGGCTGATAGCCTGACCGGAGAGGGCGTGCCTTACGTTCTCGCCTCGGGATTGAGCGGACAGGGACGACTGAGCCTGACCGATGGGCTGGCCCTCACAGATCTGCATGTAGAGGGACGCTATCTGCGGCTGAGCGGCGATATTGCACGCACTGCAGACGCCAGC
Organism: Oceanicaulis alexandrii DSM 11625; assembly: GCF_000420265.1. Classification (NCBI taxonomy): domain Bacteria; kingdom Pseudomonadati; phylum Pseudomonadota; class Alphaproteobacteria; order Maricaulales; family Maricaulaceae; genus Oceanicaulis; species Oceanicaulis alexandrii. Next base: position 189,216 of record NZ_ATUP01000001.1, on the reverse strand, counting down.
AGCTGGCAGGGCGCGGTCGAGTATGCGGTGGACGCCGCGGCGTTTGACGTCGCCAGCCTTTCCGGGGTGATTGCGGGCGCCGCGGAGCTTGACCAAAGCGGGCGCGGCCTGACGGCGCGCCTCCAGGCGCAGGCGGACGCCTTGTCGTTGGGCGGCGTTGCGCTTGACCGACCGATGCTGCGTATCGAGATTGCACCGTCTCAAACAGGGGTGGCGGGTGATTGGCGCTTTGACGCCGCGAGCGGCGAGAGCGAGGTGCTCTTACAAGGCGATCTGGACTGGTCAGGACAGGCCGGCCGCATTGGCGTGCGGTCTGGTCAATATGCTGATGTCGTGGTTCAGGGCGAAGCGCGATTGCTCGAACAAGCCGTGGAACTTGATTTCACCGCCGAGCAGGACGGCGCCATTGAGCTATGGTCCGCCTCGCTTGCCTATCAGGCCTCTCGCACGGAAATCCTGGCGGGACGGCTGGATTTGAGCGCAGCGCTTGAAGGGGTGCGGGTTTCAGGCGTCACCGTGAATGCTGCGGACGTACGGTTGTCGGGCCCGCTGGACGCGCTGACATTTGACTTGAATGCTGAAGGGGCGGTCGCAGAGCCCTTTAATGTGTCTGTGAGCGGGCCTGTGGCCTATGCAGACGGTCGCGCTGAAGCTGTTCTAGACGTATCTGGTGAGGTTTCAGGGCGGCGCTTGGCCTCGCCCGGCCCGCTTTCTCTGGACTATGAGAACGGCGACATGACGGCGGCCGCCCGGTTGGCGCTTGATCAGGCGAGCCTGACCTTCCGAGCTGAACGCGCGCCTCAAGCCGCCTCCATTACCTATGATTTCACCGCCCTTCCTGCTGACCTGATCATGGGCTTGCTCAGCTTGCCCCAGGGGCAGGGCGACTTGCAATTGGCTGGCGATTTCTCACGCGCAGACGGCCGCTGGACAGGCCAATCGCGTCTGGCGGTGTTGGACTTGTCCTCGGCGACGGACAATCAGTTCGGCGCGTTGAACGGCGCTATCGAGCTGGAGCTCACGCCCGACCAGTCCCGACTGAACGGTCAATTTGCAGGCACTGATCTTGATATCGGACTGGATCTGACGCTGCCGGGCGCCGTGACGGGATATAGTGATCTGTCGCGGCCAGACTGGCGGGGCGATTTAAACGTCAATGGAGACGTCGCCGTGCTGGCGGGGCTCTATCTGCCAGAAGGCGAGATTTTGCGCGGCATCTTGTCCGTCGACGCTTCGATTGAAGGGATGGAGACGTCCGGCGTCGTCAGCTTTACAGACGGCGCGCTTTCTTCCGCGATCGCCGGCCGCAGTTTTGAGCCGATCAACGCTCAGGGGGGCTGGCGCAATGGCGCGCTGGTCATTGAATCGCTGCGTGTCGGCGAGGATGCGAAGAGCGGCGCCAATGCGCAGGCCGAATTTCGGATGACCGAGGGCGGTTTTGAAGGGGAAGGGCGTATCGAGCTGAACCGGCTCCATCTTGTAGACCGCCCGGAATTGTCAGGCGGGGCGTCCGGCTATGCCGACTTCACCCTCAGCGAGCGGGTTCTGACGGTGACGGGCGAAGCAGACGTGCAGCGCCTGGATGTGCGTCCGAGCGCGGGCGGCAATGGCGGCCCGTCCATCCCCCAGATTGAAGTAGTGGAGCTGAACCGGCCTGACAGTCTTGATCGCGCCTATCGTCGTCCGATCCGGCTCGAGCTCGATTATCACCTGCGCGCGGATGACAGGTTGTTCGTCTCCAGCCGCGCCTTCACCTCTGAATGGTCCGCCGACGTGCATGTGACGGGTACGGCGACCCGGCCGAATCTGTCCGGCCAGGCGACTTTGATTGCAGGGCAGGCGTCCTTGCTGACGGCGCCGTTCACCCTGACGACAGGACGCGTGACCTTTGACGGTCCGGTCAATCAAAGCCGCGTCGCGATCGAGGCTCTTCATGAAACCAGCGATCTGACTGTGATCGGGCGTGTTGAGGGATCGGTGCGGGCGCCGGAGGTGTCTTTTGAAAGCACGCCCAGCCTGCCCGAAGACGAGATCTTGTCTCGGCTCCTGTTTGGGTCCGGTGTTTCTGATCTCAGTCCTTTGCAGGCGTCACAGCTCGCCGCCCAGTTGTCTGGCGCGGGGTGGCTTGACGCCATGGCGGGGGTTCGCGCTGTTTTGGGCATGGACCGGCTCGATGTTCGTCAGAACGGCGATGGCGCCGTGAGCGTATTGGGCGGACGGCAATTGACCGAAGATGTCTATCTGGAGCTCGAGACTGGCGTGGGGCAGGCGCTGGGGGCCGCCCGTATCGAATGGCGTCTGTCCCCGTCATTCGTCCTGGCGTCCGAGGTCAGTGGTGATTCCAGCAATGAGATCTCGCTCAGCTGGCGCAGAAGTTTCGATTGAGTCCGCGGCGGGAGCATGCTGTTTAATCCTTGCCTGCACCCGTTTGACGCCCTTGATTTTCCAGAGCGAGAGGCCGGGCTGCACACATTCACCGCCGCTGGGCGTTGCGTCAGCAAATTCTGCGTGACATAACGCGCGCTCATTCCCGGCCGCCGCCCGCGTGCATTTGCACGTTTGAGCAAGGCGGCGACCGCATTCTAACAAGGCCTCGCCAAGATGAACGTAGTTGAAAAATCCGCTGAAGGGCTCTCGCGCACGTTTGAGGTTGTCGTGCCCGCGTCGGAGCTCGAAGCGAAACTGACCGCCAAGATCGAAGAGATCCGTCCTGAAGTGCGCCTGAAGGGCTTCCGCCCCGGCAAGGTGCCCGCCAACCACATCCGCAAGATGTTCGGCGCCTCCATCATGGGCGACATCCTTCAGGAGCTGGTCCCGCAAGCCACCCAGGAAACCCTGGACGAGCGCAAGATCCGCCCGGCCTCCCAGCCGGCCGTGGATGTGAAATCCGATGCGGAAGACGTTCTGAAAAGCGGCGCTGATTTCTCGTTTGAGATCAGCCTCGAGATCATGCCGGAATTTGAGACGGTCGATCCCAAGACCCTCAAGCTGACCCGCCCCGTCGCCAAAGTGGCTGACGCACAGGTCGACGAGGCGCTTGAAGAGCTGGCCAAGCAGTCGGTGTCCTATGAAGACAAGTCCGGCAAGGCTGCGGACGGCGACAAGGTCGTGATCGACTTCGTCGGCTCCATCGACGGCGAAGAATTCCAGGGCGGCGCTGCTGAAGGCGCTGAGCTGGTGATCGGTTCCGGCCAGTTCATCCCGGGCTTTGAAGATCAGCTGATCGGCGCGAAAGCCGGCGACAAGGTCGACATCAAGGTGGCCTTCCCCGCAGATTATCAGGCTGAACACCTGGCCGGCAAAGACGCGGTCTTCGCCACCGAAGTGAAGGGCGTTCAGGGGCCGGGCGAAACCAAGATCGACGATTCGCTGGCTGAACGCCTGGGTCTGTCTGATCTCGAAGCGCTCAAGGACGCGCTGATCAAGCGTTTTGAAAGCGAGCACGGCCAGGCCTCTCGCATGAAGGTCAAGCGCACCTTGCTGGACGCGCTCGACGCTGAACACGGCTCTGTCGAGCTGCCTGAGAAAATGGTCGAGCAGGAGTTCGAGCAGATCTGGCGCGAAGTCCAGAACGCCATCGAGAACGACCAGCTTGACGATGAAGACAAGGGCAAGTCCGAGGACGAGCTCAAGGACGATTACCGCAAGATCGCTGCGCGCCGCGTGCGTCTGGGCCTGGTGCTGGCGGAAATCGGCCGGAAAGCCAATGTGGACGTCACGCAGGAAGAGCTGTCGCGCGCCGTGAACCAGGAAGCTGTCCGCTTCCAGGGCCGTGAGCGTGAAGTGGTCGAGTTCTATCAAAAGAACCCGGGCGCCATTCAGGCCCTGCGCGCGCCGATCTATGAAGAGAAAGTCGTCGATTACATTCTCGAACTGGCTGATGTGACCGACGAGGAAGTCGATCGCGAAACCCTGTTTGCTGAGGACGACGAGGCGCCCGCCGCCGAAGAGAAAAAGCCCGCCAAGAAGAAGGCTCCGGCCAAGAAAAAGGCGGCTCCGAAGAAAAAGGCTGCAAAGTCCGACGAGGACTAATCCAGTCTTAACCCTGACGGGACCATCAAGGCCTGGGTCGGTTTCTTCTCGAACGAGAGGAAAAAGGCCCGGGCCTTGTGCATTTGAGGGTTTGCGCCCAGGCGCGGGCCTTGTCACAGTGCTGATCCATGGCCATATCCGGCCGACCTAGACGAACACTGCTTTCCTTGAGGAGCTGGCTATGCGTGAGCCGCAGGATGTGATGATGAACCTCGTTCCCATGGTGGTCGAGCAAAGTGCGCGGGGCGAACGCGCCTACGACATCTATTCGCGCCTGCTGAAGGAACGCATCGTGTTCGTCACCGGGCCGATCGAAGACCATATGGCGAGCCTGATGGTGGCTCAGCTGCTTTTCCTCGAATCGGAAAACCCGAAAAAAGAGATCGCCATGTACATCAACTCGCCCGGCGGGTCGGTGAGCGCAGGTCTCGCGATCTATGACACCATGCAATATATCAGCTGCCCGGTGGCCACGGCCTGCGTCGGCATGGCGGCCTCCATGGGCTCGCTGCTGCTGACGGCTGGCGACAAGGACATGCGTTTTGCGACGCCGAACGCCCGCATCATGCTGCACCAGCCGTCTGGCGGGTTCCGCGGCACGGCGGCGGATATCGAGCGTCACGGCGAGGACATCCTCAAGATCAAGCGCCGGATGAACGAGATTTACGTCAAACACACCGGCCAGCCGCTCGAAAAAGTCGAGAAAACGCTGGATCGGGACTTCTACATGGATGCGATGGAGGCCAAGGATTTCGGCCTGATCGACCATGTTTACGAGAAGCGCGGCGGACCCGAAGCGTCCTGATTTAAGTCAGGTCTGTCTCGGTTCTGAGCACCCAAGCCGCGCTGCGCCAGATCAGGCCAGCGCGGTTTTGCATGCTTGATCACCCCCCTCTGGCTGTGATCACATGCGCTTTAGAAACGTTTCGCTAAGGTCCGGCCTTGATCTTGCAGGAACGGGCCGAGTCACTTTTGACGAATTTAGGCCAAAGCGAACCAACCGCGCCACGGCGCACAGCGGGACCGACGGGAGCAGCCATGACCAAGGCGACCACAGGCGACGGAAAGAGCACGCTGTATTGCTCATTCTGCGGCAAAAGCCAGCATGAGGTCCGCAAGCTCATCGCAGGGCCTACGGTTTTCATCTGCGATGAATGCGTTGAATTATGCATGGACATCATCCGCGAGGAGAACAAAACCTCGCTTGTGAAGTCCAATGAGGGCGTGCCCAGCCCGCAGGAAATCTTCCAGGTCCTGCAGGACTATGTGATTGGCCAGGCCAAGGCCAAGCGCGTGCTCTCGGTCGCCGTTCACAACCACTACAAGCGTCTCAACCATGCCGGTCAGAACGGCGAGGTGGAGCTGTCCAAGTCCAACATCCTGCTGATCGGCCCGACGGGTTGCGGCAAGACGCTGCTGGCGCAGACGCTGGCGCGCATTCTGGACGTGCCTTTCACCATGGCCGACGCGACCACCCTGACCGAAGCCGGTTATGTGGGCGAGGACGTGGAGAACATCGTTCTCAAACTGCTGCAATCGGCGGACTACAATGTCGAACGCGCCCAGCGCGGCATCGTCTATATCGATGAAATCGACAAGATCAGCCGTAAATCCGACAACCCCTCGATCACCCGCGACGTGTCGGGCGAGGGCGTGCAGCAGGCGCTTCTGAAGATCATGGAAGGCACGGTGGCTTCGGTCCCGCCCCAGGGCGGCCGCAAGCATCCGCAGCAGGAATTCCTGCAAGTGGACACCACCAACATCCTGTTCATCGTGGGCGGCGCGTTCGCCGGCCTCGAAAGCATCATCTCCCAGCGCGGCAAAGGCTCCGCCGTGGGCTTTGGCGCTGATGTGCGCGATCCTGACGCCCGCCGTCAGGGTGAAGTCCTGTCTGAAGTCGAGCCGGATGATCTGACCAAGTTTGGTCTGATCCCTGAATTCGTCGGTCGTCTGCCCGTGATCGCGACGCTGGAAGATCTCGACGTTGACGCCCTGGTTCAGATCCTGACCGAGCCGAAGAACGCTCTGGTCAAGCAGTATCAGCGCCTGTTCGAAATGGAAGGCGTCGGCCTGTCCTTTACCGAGGATGCTCTGACCGCCATCGCCAACAAGGCGATCCACCGCAAGACCGGCGCGCGCGGCCTGCGCTCGATCATGGAGGGCATTTTGCTCGACACCATGTTTGACCTGCCAAGCCTTGAGGGTGTCGAGGAAGTGGTGGTCAACGCCGAAGTCGTCACCGGCGACGCCACCCCGCTGTACATCTACGCCAAGTCCAAAGGCGAGGCTGCACCGAAGCAGGGCGCGTAGTCGTCTACATTACCGGGAGTTAATTCGCTTCAGAATTGCACCCCGCACTAGGCTTCAAAGGCTGCACCCCCGGTGCAGCCTTTTTGCTGTCTGGGCAGGGGGCGCGCATGGCGATATCAAATCAGGTCCGCAAGGCGCTGATCGCATTGTGCGCCGTGTTGACGCTGACGGCCCCGGCTTGGTCACAGGCCGCGCTGCCCCGGTTTGAACCGGTGGCGGAAGGGTCGGCGTTTCCCATTGAGGTGAGCGGCGCTCGCTATCAGCGCGGCTATTTGATTGTCGCGCAAAGCGACAATCCTGAAGATGGCTTGGAGCTCCGGCTGCCTGTCATCCACATCCGCGCGGCCGAGCCCCATCCAGGATTGGCGCCGGTTCTGTTTCTACCAGGCGGGCCGGGGGTGGGCGGGTTATCTGCGGCGCAGTATCCCGGCGCCTATCTCTGGAGCGTGGAACGCGATTTCGTCATTCTGGGACGGCGCGGGACGCAATACGCCGAGCCTTCCCTTCGGTGTGAAGCGATCGGTCCGGCTCTGGCGAGCGCGAAGCCGGGCGCTGAGGCGCGGCTGGAGACGGCTCTGCAAGAGTGTCGCGCGGCGCTTGATGCGCAGGGCGTAAGGCGCGACGCCTATCACAGCGCCGCCAGCGCGTCTGACATAGACGCCTTGCGGCAGGTGCTGGGCTTTGAGCAATGGTCTTTGTTCGCTCTGTCTTACGGTACGCGGCTGGCCCTGACCTATGCGCGGGATTATCCCGAGCGCGTCCAGTCCATGGTTCTGGACTCGCCTTTGCCTCACAGCGCGCGCTTTGACGACGCATACCCTGCTAATCTTGAACAGGCTTTGAGACGGGTCGCGCAGATGTGCGCCGCTCAAACCGAGTGTGACACGGCTTTTCCGGACCTCGAGGCCAGATTCTTCGCAGCGGTCGAAGCCGCTCCCAGAGCGTGTGAAGCCGACCAGGTGTGCCAGCGGACTCTTGTGAATTCGGTTCCGCTCGGCTCCGCTGCTGATTTGGCGCGCGCGCCGCTCTTGATGGATCAGGCGACCCGTATGGAAGGCGCGACGTCCCAGAGTTATGGCGTTTCTGATTTTGACTGGGGTGTGCGCCTGTCTGTGTGGTGCAGCGAAGCGCTGCCCTACGCCCAGCGCCGCAACGGCCCCTTGCCGGACAGTTTCGCCGGGATCGACAGCGCCACTTTCACACCCGAGACGTGTGAGAGCTGGGCTGTGCCTCCGCGACCCGCATCTGAGGTGGCGATCACTACAAGCGATGCGCCGACCTTGATCCTGGCGGGAGAACTGGACGCGCTCACCCCTCCGGCCTGGGGGTATGATGCGGCCCGCACCCTCAGCCGCAGTCGCGTCATCGTTCTCCCCGGCGGGTTTCACACTGAAAGCACCCAGTGGGATGGCGATGGCTGCGCCATGTCGCTTGCTGTGAGATTTTTTTCATCACACGATGAGATGATCGCAGATACGAGTCTGGCGCCCTGCATCGAGGCGCGCGCTGAGCCGGCTTTCATCACCCGCTAGGGGCCTGCGCTGCAATCTGCGCTGAGCCTCAGGCTTGAAGCTGCAAGGCGCCGCCTCCACTTGTTTAGGCATGCAAACACGGCGAGGCTCGGCTTGATGAGCGGGCCAGGTCGTGAGGCCGGCGCCGCAAGGGTCGGCGAGGTTGAGTTGCGCCCCGGTTCGGGAGCGACCCGGCCCCTTGGAGAATGACTATGAGCGAAACTAAAACGCTTCCCCTGCTGCCGCTGCGCGACATCGTCGTCTTCCCGCACATGATCGTGCCCCTGTTTGTGGGCCGCGAGAAATCTGTGCGGGCGCTCGAGGAAGTGATGCGCGCGGACAAGCAGATCCTTCTGGCCACCCAGAAGAATGCGGCTGATGACGATCCGGCCCATGAAGCGGTCTACAACGATGGCGTCGTGGCGTCTGTGCTGCAGCTTCTCAAGCTGCCCGACGGCACGGTCAAAGTACTGGTCGAAGGCGGTCGCCGCATGACCATCACCCGCTTTCTGGACAATCAGGCCTATTTCGAAGCTGAAGCTGAACTGGTCGAAGAAGAACTGGCCGATCCGGCGGAAGTCGAGGCGCTGATGCGCGCAGCGGCCGAAAAGTTCGAAGACTACGTCAAGCTGAACAAGAAAGTGCCGCCTGAAGCGCTGGCCGCTGTGGGCGAGATCACGGACGCCGCCAAGATGGCGGACACGATCGCGGCGCATCTGTCGGTGAAGATCGCCGAGAAGCAGGCGTTGATGGCCAATTCCAATGTGGTGGAGCGCCTGGAAAAGGTGTTTGCGCTGATGGAAGGCGAGATCAGCGTGCTGCAGGTCGAGAAGAAAATCCGCAACCGCGTGAAGCGGCAGATGGAGAAGACCCAGCGCGAATATTATCTCAATGAGCAGATGAAGGCGATCCAGCGCGAGCTGGGCGAGGGCGATGACGGCCGTGAAGAGCTGTCCGAGCTTGAGCAGAAAGTCGCCGACGCCAAGCTCAGCAAGGAGGCGCGCGAAAAGGCCGAGGCGGAGCTCAAGAAGCTGCGCCAGATGAGCCCCATGTCGGCGGAAGCCACCGTGGTGCGCAATTATCTCGACTGGATGCTGGCGTTGCCCTGGGGCAAGCGCAAACGTCTGAAGAAAGATCTGGGCGTGGCCGAGCAGGTGCTTGATCGCGACCATTTCGGGCTTGAGAAGGTCAAGGAACGCATTATCGAGCATCTGGCGGTGCAGACGCGCGTGAAGAAGATGCGCGGCCCGATCCTGTGCCTTGTGGGCCCGCCGGGCGTGGGCAAGACCTCGCTGGGACGCTCCATCGCGGAAGCGACGGGACGTGAGTTCGTGCGCGTGTCTCTGGGCGGCGTGCGCGATGAAGCCGAGATCCGCGGTCACCGCCGCACCTATATCGGCTCCATGCCGGGGCGCATCATCCAGTCGCTGAAAAAAGCCAAGTCGACCAATCCGGTCATTCTGCTCGATGAGATCGACAAGCTGGGCGCGGACTATCGCGGCGATCCAGCGTCGGCGTTGCTGGAAGTGCTCGATCCGGAACAGAACTCCACCTTCAACGATCACTATCTGGAAGTGGATTACGATCTGTCCGACGTGATGTTCATCACCACGGCGAACACGCTCAACCTGCCGCAACCGCTTCTCGACCGGATGGAGATCATTCGGATCGCGGGCTACACCGAGGATGAGAAGGTTGAGATCGCGCGCCGTCACCTGATCCCAAAACAGCTCAAGGTGCATGCGCTCAAGGAAGCTGAGTGGACCATTGAGGACAGCGCCTTGCGCGATCTGATCCGCTATTACACCCGTGAAAGCGGCGTGCGCAATCTGGAGCGTGAGATCGCACGGCTTGCGCGCAAGACCGTGCGCAAGCTGGTTGCGGGCGAGGGCGACCACATCATCATCAACGCTGAAAACCTCGATGAATTCGCAGGCGTGCGCAAACACCGCTTTGGCGAGACGGAAACCGAGGACAAGGTGGGCCTGGTGACGGGCCTCGCCTGGACTGAGGTCGGCGGCGATCTTCTGACCATCGAAGCGGTTCAGATGCCCGGTCGCGGCAAGATGACGGTGACCGGCAACCTCAAAGAGGTGATGAAGGAATCGATCTCGGCGGCGAACTCCTATGTTCAAAGCCGGGCGCCGACCCTGGGCATCAAGCCCACGGTCTTCCGCACCACCGACATCCACGTTCACGTCCCCGAGGGCGCCACGCCCAAGGACGGCCCGTCTGCAGGCGGGGCCATGATCACCGCCATCGTCTCCACGCTCACTGGCGTGCCGGTGCGCAAGGATGTGGCTATGACCGGCGAGATCACCTTGCGCGGCCGCGTGCTGCCTATTGGTGGTCTGAAAGAGAAGATGCTGGCGGCCCTGCGCGGCGGCGTGAAGACGGTGCTGATCCCCAAGGACAATGAAAAGGATCTCGCCGAAATCCCGGACAACGTCAAGGAAGGGCTCAAGATCATCCCGGTCGAAACGGTTGAGGAAGTCCTCAATGTCGCGCTGACCGAGCCGATCCAGCCGATCGAGTGGACGGAAGCGGATGCGGCGGCGCTGGCCGCGCTTCCCGGCTCCACTGAAGTCAGCGGCGGGGGCGAGCAGCGCCCGCATTAACTGACACGACAATTGACACTGAAACGGCCCCGGACATCCGTCCGGGGCCGTTTTGCATCAGGCTTTCAGGCCAAAGACGTCCTGGGCGATGCCGGACAGGAAGCGATCCTTGTGAACCGGGTCGAGCTCCAGCGCATCGAGCCCTTTCAGGCATTTTTCAGGCGTTATCATCGGCCAGTTGGAGCCAAACATGACCCGGTCGCGACCCGGGCCTTTCATATAGGTCTGAAAGTCTGGCGGCAGCCGGTGCAGGGCGTAGGCGGAGGTGTCCACATACAGATTGGGAAATTTCAAGGTCAGACTGGTCAGCTCGTTCACCCATGGAAAGCCCACATGCCCGCCGACGACCTTGAGCGAAGGGAAGTCCAGCAAGACATCTTCGATATAGGGAATGAGCCGGCCGACCTCGGAGCGGCGCAACGGCCCGGTATGGCCGATCTGGGTGCAGAACGGCGCACCGACCTCCACACACGCGGCGTAGACCGGATAATACCAGGCGTGATTAGGCGGCAGGTTCCAGATCCAGGGTAATACGCGGACGCCAACGAAGCGCTCGCCGTCATAACGGTCGCGAATGGTTTTCGCGGCGGCCTCGGGCTGGCTGATGTCCACGCTCAGAAACCCGCGAAATCGATCCGGGGCAGTGTTTATGGCTGCATCCACTTCGTCATTGGTGATCAGCCAGCCTTCAGGGGCGCTCCAGGCGCTGAGGATCATCAGGTCGACGCCAGCCTGGTCCATAGCTCTCAATGTGGCGCTTTCACTCAACTCCAGGTCGGTTTGTTCAGCCTTCATCCAGCGTAAAAGTGAACCAAGCCATGGAGTTTGCGTCATCCGTGTCGTAAGAATCTGCCCCCACACGTCTATGATCATTCGCAACTCCATTATAACTTAAGCATTAGGCTAATGGGTGCGCGGCCCTAAGAACAAGAGACTTGAAAACCATGAGCGCCAGCAGCCCCCGTTTGTATTCCGCCGTGATCAAAAGCGCCGAACGGCTTCGCCAGGAAGCGGATTCCGTTGTTATCGAGGCGGCGGGCCTCACGGTCGCGCAAGCCGCGCTTCTTGGCGTAGTGCTGAATGACCCTGACGCGACCCAGAGCGATATCGCCGTGCGTCTGGAGTTGTCAGAACCGGCGGTGACCCAGATGGTGGCGCGGCTTCAGCGTGAAGGCCTGATCGAACGCACGCGCGATGAAAACGATCGCCGCCGCTGGCGCCTGAAAGTCACGACAGATGGCCTCGCCAAGGCTGAGCGCGCCCGTGTAGCTTTTGAAGCGGTCAACGCACGCCTTGAGAAAATGATGGGCGAGGAGATCGCCAGCGATGTCGCCCAGCGTCTGAACACGCTGCGTCTCGAGCTGAAAAGCTAGATCCTAGTCCGCGTTGCGGATGCGGACCGTTTCAATGACGACCGGCTCCGTCAAGAATTGCGGGTAAGGGAAGTCGTCCGGCGCACTGTCCAGGCTGGTCGGGCTCATCCAGATGCGTTCCACCACATCCATGCCCTCGATCACTTCGCCGAACACCGCGTATCCGGCTTCATCGGGGTTGCGGCCATCCGGCCCGGCGTCGAGGCCGGGATAGTCGGCAATCATGATGAAAAACTCTGTGGTGGCGGTGCCAGGTTCGTCGCGCGCCATGGAGATGGCGCCGCGCGTGTGGCTCAGGTCGGTGTCGAGGGTTGATTCATGGGCGATACCCTCAGCCTCAGCCAACCCGTCAAAGCTGTGCCCGCCCTGGATAAGGTTCATCGGAACCACGCCTTCGCGCTCGTTATCGTCGCGGACTGAGCGATAGAAAGATCCGTCATCGAAATGCCCCGCCTGGGCGTGAGCGATGAAATTGGCGACGCTCAAAGGCGCGGCGGCCTCATCAAGTTCGACCACGATGGCGCCGTGGCTGGTTTCGATGACCGCCTGGGGAAGCGCCAGGGTGAGGGCTGCGACTGAGAACGCAGTGAAGAGTGCAGGCATGGGGCGTGTCCTTTGAGAGGGTGACGCTATCGGGCGGTGTTGCAGGCGGAATGTCAATTGTCCGGCCAAAAGGGCTTGACCGTACGCGGCATACGGTTTCATGCTGCGATGCATGATGAACACGAACCTCTTTGTCTTCGGCGGCTATTTCTATCGTCCTCTCGGGGCCGGTTGACGCTGCTTGCTTGCAAGATGAAGTCACCAGCCCCGCCCTTCGGCGGGGTTTTTTAATGGGAGTCGGCCATGAGCCAGACCGAGCCGCGCGATGAGCGTCTAATTCTGCGACAGGCGATCGATGCGTCCGATTCAGAGATCTTGAAAATCCTGGCCGAACGCCGGCGTCTGGGTGAAGCGCTTGGGGCGTTGAAAGCGGGCGAGCACAGTCCAGTGCGCGATACGGATCGCGAGCGCGCCGTTATCGAGCGCGCCGTGGCCAAGGGGCGCGAGTACGGCTTGTCTGACAGCTTCGTTGAAACCCTGTTCCAGGCGATCATCGACGACTCCCTGCGCCGACAGCGCGCCGGTCTGGATGCACGCGTCGGTGACGCCATGCTGACCGAGGCGCGGGTCGCCTATCTGGGCGGGCCGGGTTCCTATTCGCAGTTCGCGGCGAACGCGCACTTCTCGGGCCGGTATTCGGGCGTCGCGCCGGTCATCAAGCGTGATTACGCGTCGATCTTCAAAGCGCTAGAAAATGGCGAAGCCGATTACGGCTTCCTGCCGATCGAGAACACGGCCACGGGCGGCGTCAACGAAGTCTATGACCTGCTGCGTGATTCAAACCTGAAGATCGCCGGCGAGCACCATATGAAGATCCAGCATGCGCTGATGGGCAAGGCGAGTGATCTGGGGCCCGTGCGCACAGTTTACGGCCACCCCCAGGCGCTGCGTCAGGCGCAGCGATGGCTCAATTCGCGCACCGATCTGAAGAAAGTTCCGGTGACTTCCACCACGCGGGCGCTGGAACGTGCGCTTGATGAAGGGCCTGAAGTGGCCGCTGTGGCAGGGCCGGACGCCGCGCGCCTGTTCGGTCTGAACCTGATCGAGCCGATGATCTCCGACTTTGAAGGCAATGAGACCCGCTTTGTCGCTCTGGCGGTTGACCCGGCCCCGGCATCCCCGCTCTTGCCGTGCAAGACCTCGCTGGTCTTCATCACCTCGGACGCGTCCGGCTCACTGGTGGATGCTCTGGACGGGTTCCGCCAGCACGGGGTGAACATGACCAAGCTCGAGAGCCGGCCGGTGCCCGGATCGCCCTGGGAGCAGATGTTCTTTCTCGATCTGGAAGGCCATGAAGAGGACAAAACCGTGGCCAAGGCGCTGGAGCATCTGTCCGGCTATGCGAAATCTGTCCGGCGCTTCGGCTCTTACGGTTCAGACCGCTTGAAGCCGACCTCGCTTGAAGGCTAAAAGAGCGTCCTTCCGAGTCGGGAGCGGGTGGTTAGCTCAGCTGGTAGAGCAACTGGTTTACACCCAGTAGGTCGGCGGTTCGACCCCGTCACCACCCACCATCCGGCTCAAGTTTTCTCACAGGACGAGACGTGTCGGGATATTTCCCCATTGCCGTCGGAAGACGGCTCAGCCAGTGTTTCAGGTCTGAGAGGCGTCATTGCGCCTCCTGGCTTGGGGAGCAAGCCTGATGACCCCGTATGACGCGTTTATCGCCGCTCATATCGACACCGACTTTGAGACTTACGCCGCCTTCCTCAAAGCGATGGACGAGGCGGGGCTTGAGGGCGATGACCGTCAGCGCGCCTATTCCGCCTGGCGGCTCGGTTGGAGCCGGGCCATGCTGGGCGCGGAAGGCGGCGAACAGCTGACCGAAGTGCGCGAGGGCCGCATCAAGCAATGGCGCTAGCGTTCGGACGCTGATCACGCTCCGAACTGCGTATCCAGAAAGCGCAAGAACGCATCCCAGTCTTCCCCGCGCACGCCATGCGTGGCGGGGCGGATGTGAAACGCGATACGGCCGGTGACGTTCATCTCTTCAAGACTGTCCTGCATCAGCCCGTCCTCGCCATAAAGCGACCAGACCGGGCTCGCCGCTTCCGCCGCGCGCCAGGCGCCCGCCGGGTCAGACCAGACATCGCGGCGGCCATTGCCCAGGAGCACGCTGCGCGGCGCGATCATCGCCAGAAGATAATGCGCATCCAGCGGCAAGGCGTCTTCGCGGTCTGCATAGGTCGCATAGGCGGGCGCGAACCAGTGCGGATAGTTTTGTGTGATCGAGGCGAGCGGTTCGCCCAGATTGTCCCGGTGCAGCGAGGCGCCCCCGGTGCCTGACTGGTGCGCGATCACGACGCCGAAGCGTTCATCGCGTGCGCCCGCCAGCAAAGCCGCTTTGGCGCGGCGTGAATGGCCCATGACGCTCAGCTGGTCGGACGCGATGCGGGAATCGGTTTGAAGATGATCGGCCACACGGCTCATCATCCACGCCCAGACCCCGATCACGCCGGGCCTGTCAGGCGCGTCTGGGTCGAGATTGAGCGCGCGGAGTGTTGCGTCATGAACGCTTGCGCGGTCGGGCGCGATATCGCTTTCATGCCAGGCGGCGACCGCATAGCCGCGCCGCAGGATCTGCTCAAGCGGCGGGCTGACCACGTAATCGCCGAAAAAGCTGCTTGCGAAGTCTTCGAGCGCCGAGCCCGAGGGTTCGCAATAGCCTGGAACCGGGTTTTGGGATTGAGGCCAGTCAGGACGGCGCAGCTGGGCGCGCAAGCCGCAATCGCTGGGAATCAGAATGACCGGAACCGGGCCTTGAGCATCGCGCGGCGTAATCAGCGCCAGCTCAATCGCGCCCTGACCGCCGTTTTCAAGCGCGATGGAAAGCGATACCCGCTCCAGTACGCCCGATTGATGATAGGCCTGCGGATCGATCAGTTCGCGTTCTATGACCTGCACATCCGCGGCGGGCAACGGGGCGCCGAACAGCGTGTCAGACAGCGATTGTGCGACCTGGGGGCGGGTCTGGATCCATCCCTCCAGCCCTGCGCTCAGCCCAGGCAGAGGCGGCTCCGCGGCCGGACCCGCGCCATGGGGATTGGCGGTCATCATGATATAGCGCACGGGGCTGCACGATGCGGCGAGGCCGAGCATCAAGGGCGTGATGAGCGCGAGGAGAAGGGCGGTTCTCAGGACGAAACGGGGCTGGGTCATCAGGTCAGCTTAGCGTCGTCCCGGGCCCGCGGCGAGCGGGCTCACAACGCTGTGATTTTCCCACAGGCGAACGCTGCATTTGCTGGCAAAACCCGCTTGACCCTTCGCGGGTGCGCCTTTAGACACACGCTTCCTGACGCGGCCCAGCGCCGCAGATGATCTGAGCGGGTGTAGCTCAGTTGGTTAGAGCGCCGGCCTGTCACGCCGGAGGTCGCCGGTTCGAGCCCGGTCACTCGCGCCATCAGATCATCAGGACATGCCGCTTCGAGCGGCGTTTTAGTTGGCGCCGAGCTTATCGACGCATTGATCTGAGCGGGTGTAGCTCAGTTGGTTAGAGCGCCGGCCTGTCACGCCGGAGGTCGCCGGTTCGAGCCCGGTCACTCGCGCCAGTTCAGATCGAATATTTCCCGACTTTCAGACGCGTTTCACAATCGCCGACGCCTGTCGTCAGGCGCCGGCTGACAGTGTGCGTCTAGATGTCCAGATTGAAATACAACGCTGTGAACACAAGGCAGTCCACGGCGGCGTGGGCGATCACCAGGGGCCACAGATTGCGTTTGTAGATCAGGAACAGAAGGCCGAGTGAAAGCCCGATCAGACCGGTCGTTATAAGGCCTCGCAATCCTTGATAATACACATGACCGTAGCCGAAATAGAGCGCTGGCAAGATCACGCTGACGGCGGTCATCACAACGCCTGATCCTAAGGCGTCACGCAGCCGGTTGATCATGTAGCCGCGAAAGAACAGCTCTTCGCCTAGGCCCGCCGCAAGGATCGAGATTGCGAGCCATAACAGGTAATGAGGCAGGCTTCCGTCCGCGACCGCGCCGAAGCGATCCGTGACGCCTGCGGGCTCCTGACCCATGAACTCAAAACCCAAAGCGGTCCCGATAGAGGCTGAGCCCACACCCGTCGCCAGAATGACCACGACGCCGAGCAAAGCTTGCAGAGGCAGCAGGAGCCAGGATTTCAGCTTGGGCAGTTTGATTAGACCAAAGGACCGCCAACCCAGCCCCCGCCAGTGCAAATAGACGGTTAGTCCCGACAAAACGATCAGCAGGGTCAAGGGCCCGGCATAGCGCCACAAGACGAGGCCGATCAGGGCTTTGATCGTCATCGCGGCGAGGGCTGCGATCAGGACCTCCAGTAACATGAGGGGGCGGGGCGTGGTGGTCATGGCGGGCTCGCTTTGAAATCATGAATGTTCAAAGTCAGATGCCTGCTTGGTTCGAAATGGATGCAAAAGAGGCCGCGCCTGACGGAGCGGCCTCTGATGGTTTCGTATTTCGGGGGAGGGCTTTATTCGTGGCGCAGCGCCGTGATCGGATCGAGGCGGCTGGCCTGGTGCGCTGGATAAAAGCCGAACAGAACGCCGACCAGCGTCGAGGCCCCAATCGCGACCAACGCGATGGTGGGTTTCACCGCCACGTTCAGGTTGACGCCCAGCGCTGGCGCGAACTGCTCGATGCTGAGCGCCAGACCCAGACCGAACAACAGACCCAGCACGCCGCCCACCGAACACAGCACGACCGATTCAATCAGGAACTGATTGCGGATGTCCGCCCGGCGCGCGCCGATGGCGAGACGCAGGCCGATTTCACGCGTGCGTTCGGTCACCGAGACCAGCATCACGTTCATGATGCCGATGCCGCCGACGATCAGGGTGATCAAACCCGCCACAGCTAGCAGCAATCCCATGACGGTTTCAGTGGCGCGGAAGGCGGTGATGAATTCAGCGAAGTTGCGGACCTGAAAATCGTCGTCCTCTCCGGGATCAATCCCGCGCAGGACGCGCAGGAAGTTTTCCAGCTCTTCCGTCGCGTAATCCATGTCCTCGCCCGCGGCGATCTTCACCCAGACCCGCTGGACCGGATCCCGCACGCCAGCGCGCGAATAGCCCACCACGCGCGAGCGCACGGTGGAGATGGGCGCCATGATGATGTCGTCCTGGTCCTGGCCAAAGCTCGACTGGCCCCGCTCGGACAGGATGCCGATGATTTCAAACGGCTGGCTGTTGAGCCGGACCGAAGCGCCGATGGCGCCGCCTGAGGGGAAGAGTTCATCCGCCACGGTCTGACCCAGAACCGCGACGCGGGAACTGCGGTCCACATCGACTACGGAGAACATGCGGCCGTCCGAGACCGTCCAGTCGCGGATTTCGAGATAATCGGGATGAACGCCCGTGATTTGCGTCGGCCAGTTCACGCCGTCCACGACCGCGGTGACGGCTCCGTCGATCGTGCCGGAGGCCGCCACGACCACGTCCACCTGATTGCGCATGGCGTCGACATCATCAGAGGAAAAGGGCGTACCGCTGCCGGCGCCGCCACGCCGTCCGCCGCGATTATTGGACCCGGCGCGAATGTTGAGCGAGTTCGAACCCAGAGAGGAAATCTGGTCCTGCACGGCCTGGCTGGCGCCATCGGCCAGCGAGACGGTCGTGATCACGGCCATGACGCCGAAAATCACGCCCAGAATGGCCAGGAAGCTGCGCAGGGCGTTGACGCGCAAAGCTGTCAGCGCAACTCCAATCGCCGCCATCATGTTCATCGGTCGTCCTCCACGATCAGGCCGTCCCGGAACCAGATCCGGCGTCTGGCGCGAGAGCCCACTTCGTTTTCGTGCGTGACGAGCACGATCGTGATGCCCTCGGCATTGAGTTGATCGAGAATATCAAGCACCTCAATCGTGGTCTGACTGTCGAGAGCGCCTGTGGGTTCGTCCGCCAGCAGGATGGAGGGCTTGCCCGCCAGGGCGCGGGCGATGGCGACACGCTGCTGCTGACCGCCGGAGAGTTGGGACGGATGGTGGTCCATCCTGTCCCCGAGCCCGACCATCGTCAGGCATTCCGCGGCGCGTTCCTGACGCTGTTTGGGAGGCATTCCGCGATAGAGCAGGGGCAGGGCGACATTGTCGAGCGCCGTGGTGCGCGGCAGCAGGTTGAACTGCTGGAACACGAAACCGACCTTGCGATTGCGAAAGTCAGCCAGCTCGTCAGGCGTCATGCCCGACAGGGCTTCCCCGGCGATCACAAGTTCGCCAGAGCTGGGCCGGTCCAGCGCTCCCACCATGTTCATGAAGGTGGATTTGCCGGAGCCGGAAGGCCCCATGATGGCGACGTATTCGCCGGCGTTGATGGTGCAATCCACTCCGGCGAGCGCGTAAACGTTACTGCCGCCCAGAGTATAGACGCGCGTCAGACTGCGCGCCTGAATGAGTGGCTCGGTCATCCGTTGGTCTCGCGAACGCGCGTGACGACGCGATCCGTCTCGGTGATCGAAGGGCCGAGGATCTGGGTGTACTGCCCGTCAGAAAGACCGATGCCGACCTGGCGTTCCTGAAGGCGGCCCTCGGCGGTTTCAATCCAGATCGAGCCGCGGCGCACCTGATCGCGTTGGCGCGAGCGCTCCTGGCTCATCTGGTCATATCGCGCCAATTGTTCTGTGGTCAGAATGTCAGACAGAGCGCGCCGGATCAGCGCTTGCGGATTGGGACGCGCGGCGCCGGGGGCGGGGTTCTGGAACTGGGCGCGCATTTGTTGGAAGGTTTCACGTAAGGCGCGTTCGGCTTCGCTGCGCTGCTCATCGGTCAGCTCAAGCTCTTCGGCGAGCCGGTCGATCATGCCGGCGCCGCCGCGACCGCCGCGTTGGCCGCCGTCCGCCTGGTCTTCAGCGGCGACGACCAGGCTTTCCGCCGCGCCGCGCGGGGCGAAGCGCAGCGCGGCGTTCGGCACGGACAGCGCGCCCTCGACCTGACCGGTCACGATTGAGACGTTCGCCGTCATGCCCGGCAGCAAGCGCTGGCCCGGATTGTCCGCCTGGATCACGACCGTATAGGTGACCACATTGCCTTCATTGGTGGCGGCGAGGCGCACCTGGGTGACTTCACCGGCAAATTCCCGGTCGGGATAGGCGTCCACGTCAAAGGTGACGGTCTGACCCTCATCAATCTGACCAATATCAGCTTCATCGATTTCCGCTTCGATCTGAATGCGCGACAGGTCCTGCGCGATCAGGAACAGCACGGGCGCATTAAAGGATGCAGCCACGGTCTGGCCTTCATCAATCTGGCGGTCGATCACGACGCCCTCGATGGGAGATCGAATGAAAGTGCGCTCCAGATCCACTTCCGCGCTTTCAAGCGAAGCGCGGCGTTGCTGTTCGCTGGCCCGGGAGTTCCGCAAATTGGCCTGGGCCACCAATAGCGCCGCATTGGCCGCCGCCAACTCTGATTCCGCTGCGTCATACTGAGCGGCTGAATAGGTGCCGCGCTGGACCAGCTCCTGCGCCCGATCGAAATTGCGTTGGGAGATTTCACGATCCACCCGCGCGCGTTCCAGATTGGCCTCCGCCACAGAGACCTGGGCGCTCGCGACTTGCAGCGTGGCCTGAGCCTCCTCGACGCGCGTCTGGAAGGTCTGCGGATCGATGCGCGCCAGGAGATCGCCTGAAGAGACCTGGTCATTAAAGTCGGCATGCAGCTCAAGCACCTGACCGGATAGCTGTGAGCCCACCTCAACGGTGATCAGGGGCGCGATGGCGCCTGAGGAGGAAACGATTCGCGAGATGTCGCGCGCCTCAACAGGAGAGGTCTCCACGAGAAGGTCGCCGGTCGCTGCGGCGTCCCCGCGTAAAAAGAGGAACCAAATCAATGCTGCGGCGGCGAGAATCGCTCCGCCTGCGAGTAAAATGCGTTTCACGTAGATGCCCCTGGCCGAATGTGGACGCTGTTGCGTCATCATGCCCATACGTACGGCGTATCATGGCTGGATCTGTTGCAGAAAATGAAACACTTGAAAGGATTAGTTCGGTAACTGAGAAGCATTCGCAATTATTGTCGTCTTTTCCCCATATTAGACCGCATTTGGACAGTGCTTTCGGCTTGCGAGCGGGCAGTCACCGGACTAGCTTCCGCCTCAACCGCGGCCGGGGACTCACTGTGCAAGCGTTTGTTTGGATTTATCTGACCGAATGAACAGCTGTGATGCTTCGGCCCATTGGCCATCTTGATGCGGGGAAGGTGCGACCTCTCATGAACGCGCTCCTGTTGGAATATCTGCCGATCCTGATCTTTCTGGGCATAGCCGCTGGGCTGGGCCTGGCGTTCATTCTCGCCGCTTTCGTGCTGGCGCCGTCTGATCCGGATCCGGAAAAAGTCTCCACGTATGAATGCGGCTTCAACGCCTTTGACGACGCGCGGATGAAATTCGACGTGCGCTTCTATCTGGTGGCGATCCTGTTCATCATCTTCGACTTGGAAGTCGCATTCCTCTTCCCCTGGTTGTTCCCGATCTTCGACGGCAGCATCACGGCCTTCTGGTCGATGATGGTCTTCCTGGGGGTTCTCACGGTTGGCTTTCTTTATGAGTGGCGCAAAGGCGCGCTGGACTGGGAGTAGGGCTCATGTCTGACCTGATTGTTCCGGCGGGCGCCGCCGCGACTGCCAAGACGCCGCATTACGACCCGCAAAAGCACGATCCGTTCTTTGACGGCGTCAGCGATCAGCTGGCCGACAAGGGCTTTCTTGTGGCGCGCGCCGACGACCTCATCACCTGGGCGCGCACCGGCTCGCTGATGTGGATGACCTTTGGTCTGGCCTGCTGCGCGGTGGAGATGATGCAAGCCTCCATGCCGCGTTATGACGTGGAACGTCTGGGCGCTGCGCCCCGCGGCTCGCCCCGCCAGTCCGACGTGATGATCGTGGCCGGCACCCTGACCAACAAGATGGCTCCGGCTTTGCGCAAGGTCTACGACCAGATGCCTGAGCCGCGCTATGTCATCTCCATGGGCAGCTGCGCCAATGGCGGCGGCTATTACCACTATTCGTATTCTGTGGTGCGCGGCTGTGACCGCATCGTGCCGGTCGACATCTATGTGCCGGGCTGCCCGCCGACCGCTGAGGCTCTTGTGTACGGCATCTTGCAGCTTCAGAAGAAAATTCGCCGCGAAGGCTCGATTGAGCGCTAAGGCGCCTGTCCAGGAGACGCTCTTATGAGCAAGACCGAAACGCTGACAGAACTGGGCGCGCATATCTCTGCGGCGCTTAGCGACGATGTCCGCAGTGTGGATGTCGCCCATGAGGAACTGACGCTGACCATTCACCGCGACCGCGTGGTGAAGGTTTTGCGTTTCCTGCGTGACGACGCCCTGTGCCGCTTCACGACGCTGATCGATATTTGCGGCGTGGACTGGCCGTCTCGCGCGGATCGGTTTGACGTGGTCTATCACCTTCTGAGCATGCATCTGAACCAGCGCATTCGCGTGGTGCTGAGCACGGATGAAGACACAGCGGTCGATTCTGTCGTCGAGCTGTTTCCGGCGGCGAACTGGAATGAACGCGAAGCCTTCGACATGTATGGCATCCTGTTTGACCACCACCCCGACCTGCGCCGCATCCTGACCGATTATGGTTTCCATGGTCATCCGCTGCGCAAGGACTTCCCGCTCTCGGGCTTCAACCAGGTCGTTTATGACGACGAGCAGAAGCGCGTGGTCTACGAGCCCGTCGAGCTGGTTCAGGACTACCGTGACTTTGACTTCCTCAGCCCTTGGGAAGGCGCGAAATACGTGCTGCCCGGCGATGAGAAAGCGGAAGGGAAGGCGTAAACGTCATGGCTGAAACCGACATCCGCAATTTCACGATCAACTTTGGTCCGGTTCACCCCGCCGCCCACGGCGTGCTGCGCATGGTGCTGGAGCTGGATGGCGAAGTGGTCGAGCGCGTGGACCCGCATATCGGTCTTCTGCACCGCGGCACCGAGAAGCTGCTGGAGCACAAGACCTATCTGCAAGGCATCGGCTATTTTGACCGCCTCGACTATGTGGCGCCGATGAACCAGGAGCATGCGTTCTGCCTGGCGATAGAGAAGCTTGCGGGCATTCCCGTGCCCAAGCGCGCCTCTTATGTGCGCGTCTTGTATTCTGAAATCGGCCGTATCCTGAACCATTTGCTGAACGTCACCACGCAGGCGATGGATGTGGGCGCGCTGACCCCGCCGCTCTGGGGCTTTGAAGAGCGCGAGAAGCTGATGGGTTTTTACGAGCGCGCCTCCGGCGCACGCTTGCACGCTCATTATTTCCGTCCGGGCGGCGTTCACCAGGACCTGCCGCAAGAGCTGATTGACGATATCGACGCCTGGTGTGACCAGTTCACCCAGCATGTGGACGATCTCGAGACCCTTCTGACCGAGAACCGCATCTTCAAGGCGCGCAATGTCGATATCGGCGTGGTGTCCAAGCAGGATGCGCTTGAATGGGGCTTCTCCGGCGTCATGGTGCGCGGTTCGGGCATGGCCTGGGATCTGCGCCGCTCGCAGCCCTATGAAGTCTATGACGAGCTGGAATTCCAGATTCCGCTGGGCAAGAACGGCGACAATTACGACCGCTATCTGTGCCGCATGGAAGAGATGCGGGAATCCATGAAGATCATGAAGCAGTGCTGCGACTGGCTCTCCCGCGAGGAGAACCAGGGCGATGTGCTGCCGGTGGATTCCAAGTTCGCGCCGCCGCGTCGCGCCGAGATGAAGCGGTCCATGGAAGCGCTGATCCAGCACTTCAAACTGTACACCGAAGGCGTGCATGTTCCCGAAGGTCAGGCCTATGCCTGCGTTGAAGCGCCCAAGGGCGAGTTCGGCGTTTACCTGATCGGCGACGGCACCAACAAACCCTATCGCCTGAAAATTCGCGCGCCTGGTTTCGCGCACCTTCAGGCCATGGATTACCTCAATAAGGGCCACATGCTCGCGGACGTCTCCGCGATCCTGGGCTCACTCGACATCGTGTTCGGGGAGATTGACCGATGAGCGCGCGTCGCATCGCCGCCGAGCAACCCGAAAGCTTCGTCTTCAATGAGAAGAGCGAAGCCAAGGTCCAGTTCTGGCTCGCCAAATACCCTGAAGAGCGCAAGGCGTCAGCGGTCATTCCGCTGCTCTGGATCGCGCAAAAGCAGGACAATTGGGTGTCAGAACCCGCCATGCGCGAGATCGCGGAACGCTGCGGCATGCCGTATATCCGCGTCTACGAAGTGGCGACCTTCTACACCATGTTCAATCTCGCCCAGACCGGCAAACACCTGATCCAGGTGTGCGGCACGACCCCGTGCTGGCTGCGCGGGGCGGATGACCTCAAGGCGGTGTGCGAGAAAAAGATCGGCAAGAAGGGGCGCGAATACGTCTCTTCGGACGGCCTTCTGGCCTGGGAAGAAGTCGAGTGCCTGGGCGCCTGCGCCAATGCGCCGATGGTCCAGATCTCCAACACTGAAGGCGATCTCTATTACGAAGACCTGACGGCGGATGCGCTCGAGCAGATGCTCGACGATCTGCGCGCCGGCAAAGAGGTCAAGGCGGGCCCGATCTCGGGGCGCTCTTGCTCTGAGCCGACCCAGGCGACCACCCTGACCCTGGTCGATGAGAGCCTGTATGACGGCTCGCGCGCCAAAAAGGTCAAGCTGCCCAACACCAAGGGCGCGACCGATGCTGACGTGCGCAAGGCGGAGCCCGCCAAGCCGCAGGAAAAGTCAGCCGAGACCAAGGCCAAGCCCAAAGCCAAGGCGAAATCGCCTGCGCCGAAAGGCGCTGCAGCGGACGCTGGCGCCGGCAAGGAGCCCAAGCTCCTGAAAAAGCCGAGCGGCAAGGCCGACGATCTCAAAAAGCTGACCGGTCTCGGGCCGAAGCTTGAAACCTCGCTGAACGAAATCGGCGTTTATCATTACAGCCAGATCGCAAGCTGGAGCGCTGAAGAAGCGGTCTGGGTCGATGCGGCGCTGAAGCTGCGCGGCCGGATCGAGCGCGATAACTGGATCGACCAGGCGAAAGCCCTGGCCGGCAAGGCGGAAGGGTAATCCATGACCCAGCTATTGCAGGATCAAGACCGGATCTTCACCAACCTCTATGGCCGCCATGACTGGCGCCTTGAAGGCGCGAAGCAACGCGGTCACTGGAACGCCACCAAGGACATTCTGGATCAGGGCCGGGACTGGATCATCGACGAGATGAAGAAGTCCGGTCTGCGCGGCCGCGGCGGCGCGGGCTTCCCGACCGGTCTGAAATGGTCGTTCATGCCCAAGGAAGTGGGGGCTCGCCCGCACTATCTGGTGGTGAACGCTGACGAATCCGAACCGGGCACCTGTAAGGACCGGGAGATCATGCGCAATGATCCCCAGACCCTGATCGAGGGCTGCCTGATCGCGTCTTTCGCCATGCAGGCGCACGCTTGCTACATCTATATCCGCGGTGAGTACCAGTTCGAGCTGGGCCGGATGGAAGCCGCCATCAAGGAGGCGTATGACGCCAAGCTGATCGGCAAGGACAATGTCCATGGCTGGGATTTCGATCTCTACATCCACCACGGCGCCGGCGCTTACATCTGCGGCGAGGAAACCGCGCTGCTCGAAAGCCTGGAAGGCAAGAAGGGTCAGCCGCGCCTGAAGCCGCCATTCCCGGCGAACGCCGGCCTGTATGGCGCGCCGACGACTGTGAACAACGTGGAATCCATCGCCGTCGCGCCGACCATTCTGCGCCGCGGCGCGGACTGGTTTGCAGGCTTTGGCCGCGAGGGCAACGCCGGCACCAAGGTGTTCTCGATCTCGGGCCATGTGAACGCGCCGTGTAATGTCGAAGAGGTGATGAGCATCCCGCTCAAGACCCTGATCGAGACCCATTGCGGCGGCGTGCGCGGCGGCTGGGACAATCTCAAGGCGGTCATTCCGGGCGGTTCGTCCGTGCCATTGCTGCCGAAAGAGATCTGCGACGACGTGCTGATGGATTTCGATGCTCTGAAAGAGCACAAATCGGGTCTGGGCACGGCGGCGGTGATCGTGATGGACAAGTCCACCGATCTCGTCAAAGCGATCGCGCGCATCTCGTATTTCTACAAGCACGAGAGCTGCGGCCAGTGCACGCCGTGCCGTGAAGGCACCGGCTGGATGTGGCGCGTGCTTGATCGCATGTCCCGCGGCGAAGCGGAGACGAGCGAGATTGACGATCTTCTGGACGTCGCCGGCCAGGTGGAAGGCCACACCATCTGCGCGCTCGGCGATGCGGCGGCCTGGCCGGTTCAGGGTCTGATCCGCCATTTCCGTTCCGAGATCGAAGATCGCATCAACAACTACCGCGCCGGCAAGCCGGTGTTCACGCCCCAGGCTGCGGAGTAGGAACCAGACATGTCTGATAATCTGCGCACCATCGTGATCGACGGCGAGGAAGTCACCGTCCCCAACGATTACAACCTGCTTCAGGCGTCCGAAGCGGCAGGCCGGGAAATCCCGCGCTTCTGTTATCACGAGCGTCTGTCTGTGGCGGGCAACTGCCGCATGTGCCTGGTGGAGCTGGTGGGCGCGCCCAAACCCGTCGCCTCCTGCGCCTTCCTGGTGCGCGACATGCGCGGCGGGCCCAATGGCGAGCCGCCGCAAATGCGTACGCTCAGCCCGCTGGTGAAAAAGGCGCGCGAGGGTGTGATGGAGTTCCTCCTGATCAACCACCCGCTCGACTGCCCGATCTGCGACCAGGGCGGCGAATGCGACCTTCAGGACCAGTCCCTGGCCTATGGCCGCTCCGGTTCCCGCTTTGACGAGAACAAGCGCGCGGTCGAAGAAAAATACATGGGTCCGCTGATCAAGACGGAGATGACCCGCTGCATCCAGTGCACGCGCTGCGTCCGTTTCTCCACCGAGATCGCGGGCGTGCCCGAGCTGGGCGCGATCGGCCGTGGCGAGAACATGGAGATCACCACCTATCTGGAACAGTCCATGACGTCCGAACTGTCGGGCAATGTCATCGATCTGTGCCCGGTGGGCGCGCTGACCTCTCGCCCCTACGCCTTCAATGCGCGTCCGTGGGAGCTGACCAAGACCGAGACCATCGACGTGATGGACGCGCTTGGCTCCAACATCCGCGTCGACAGCCGCGGCGGCGCCGTGCTGCGCATCATGCCCCGCCTGCATGACGACGTGAATGAAGAGTGGATTTCCGACAAGTCCCGCTTTGTGTGGGATGGCCTTGGTCGCCAGCGTCTGGATCGCCCGTTCGCCAAGAAAGACGGCAAGCTCGCGCCGATCGATTGGGATGAAGCCCTGACCATTGCCGAAGAGAAGCTCTCAGGCGACGCGTCCAAAATCGGCGTCATCGCCGGCGATATGAACGATGTCGAGGGACTCTACGCCGCGAAAGAGCTGTTTGATGCGCTTGGCGTCAAATCTATCGACGCGCGTCAGGACGGCTCGAAACTCGGCGCCGGTCCGCGCGAAAGTTATCTTTTCAACTCCACGATCAAGGGCATTGATCAGGCCGACGCCATTCTCATCGTCGGCGCCAATCCGCGCGTGGAAGCGGCGGTGATGAACGCCCGCATCCGTCAGCGCTGGCTGACCGGCAAGTGCGAGATCGGCGTCATCGGCGAAGCCCACGACCTGACCTATGACTATGCCCATGTGGGCGAGGGCGCCAAAGACCTCGCAGCTCTTGGCGGCAAGCGCTCGGGCTTCATCAAGACCCTGAAAGACGCCGAGCGTCCGATGATTATTCTGGGCGCTGGCGCGCTGGCGCGTGAAGATGGCGCGCAGGTGCTGCGCGCGGCGGGCGAACTCGCGGACAAGATCGGCGCAGTGAAAGACGGCTGGAACGGCTTTAACGTGCTGCATACGGCGGCGAGCCGCGTCGGCGCGCTTGATCTCGGCTTCGTGCCGGGCGAAGGCGGCCGCGACACCACCGCCATTCTTGAGGGCGCGGCGTCGGACGACGTGGACACCGTCGTGCTTCTGGGCGCGGACGAGATCGACATGGCCAAGCTGGGCTCCGCCTTCGTGATCTATGTGGGCCACCATGGCGAAAAAGGCGCGCAACGCGCGGATTTGGTATTGCCGTCCGCAGCTTACACCGAAAAACCGGGCCTTTACGTGAACACCGAAGGCCGGGTTCAGATGGCCGAACGCGCTGTGTTCCCCAAGGGCGAGGCGAAAGAGGACTGGGCCATCTTCCGCGCTCTGTCCGCACGCCTTGGCAAGACGCTGCCATATAACGACTTGAACGCTTTGCGCGCCAAGCTGATCGGGGATCATGAGATCCTGGGCCAGATTGACCACGCACCGGGCGCTCTGAATTCGGCTGAATTCAAACCGGCCGAGCTGGGTGAGGCGGGCGATGTGTCCGACGCGCCGTTCACGAGCGCGGTCACCGACTTCTACTTTACCAATTCGATCGCGCGGGCGTCCAAGACCATGGCTGAGTGTTCAGCTGCGGCGACGGCGGCGCGGCAAACCCTGCAAGCGGCGGAGTAGGGCGCATGTACGATTTCGTCACTCAATGGGGACCGCTCTGGGGCACGCTGGCGTCTGTAGGCCAGATCCTGGGCTTCATGGTCGTCTTGCTGCTGTCGCTGGCCTTCCTGCTGCTGATGGACCGCAAGGTCTGGGCAGCGGTTCAGATGCGCAAAGGCCCCAACACGGTCGGCGCGTTCGGCCTGCTGCAGTCCTTTGCGGACTTCATCAAGTTCGTCCTGAAGGAAATCATCGTGCCCGCCGGCGCGGACCGGCCGCTGTTCATTCTGGCGCCGCTTCTGACGCTGACTTTCGCCTTTATCACCTGGGCGGTGATCCCGGTCGCCCCGGGCTGGGTCATCTCGGACCTGAATGTCGGCATCCTTTATATCTTCGCCATCAGCTCGCTGGGCGTTTACGGCATCATCATCGGCGGTTGGGCGTCCAACTCGAAATATCCGTTCCTGGGCGCCATGCGCTCGGCGGCGCAGATGGTGTCCTATGAGGTCTCCATCGGCTTCATTCTGGTGACCATCCTTCTCATGGTCGGCAGCATGAACCTGACCGATATCGTCGAGGCGCAGGCCGGCGGGTTCTGGAACTGGCATGTGCTGTCGTTCGACATGTTCCCGGTCCCGGTGTTCGTGATCACCATTCCGATGTTCGTGATGTTCTTCATCTCGGCGCTGGCGGAAACCAACCGTCCGCCGTTTGACCTTCCCGAAGCGGAATCCGAACTGGTAGCCGGTTATCAGGTGGAATACTCCTCCACCCCGTATCTGCTGTTCATGATCGGCGAATATCTCAACATCGTTCTGATGTGCGCCCTCATGACCGTCCTGTTCATGGGCGGCTGGCATGCGCCGTTTGATATCGTTCCGTTCACCTGGGTTCCCCCGGTGTTCTGGTTCGCGATCAAGGTGGTTCTCTTCTTCTTCATGTTCGCCATGGTCAAAGCACTGGTGCCCCGGTACCGCTATGACCAGCTGATGCGTCTGGGCTGGAAAATCTTCCTGCCCACCTCGCTGGCCGCCGTGGCGCTTATGGGCGGCATCGTCGCCTACTCGAACGCTGGTTAAGGGCTAAGGATCTGACATGAGCCGGATTGCACAAACCCTGCGCGGCGCCGCCCTGATGGACTTCTGGGGCGCGTTCGCACTTGGCATGCGGTACTTCTTCCGCAAGAAGCCGACCATCAACTATCCCTTTGAAAAGGGACGTCTGAGCCCGCGCTTCCGCGGCCAACACGCGCTGCGCCGCTACGCCAATGGCGAAGAGCGCTGCATCGCCTGCAAGCTGTGTGAAGCGGTTTGCCCGGCGCAGGCGATCACCATTGAAGCCGAACCGCGCGAGGACGGCTCGCGCCGCACCACGCGCTATGACATCGACATGACCAAATGCATCTATTGCGGATATTGCCAGGAGGCATGCCCGGTGGATGCAATCGTTGAGGGGCCGAATTTCGAATTCGCCACCGAAACCCGCGAAGAGCTCTACTACGACAAAGCCAAGCTCCTCGATAACGGCGACCGGTGGGAACGTGAAATTGCGCGGAACCTCGAACTCGACGCGCGCTACCGTTAACGCTATCACGGCGCGCGACTCCATACCGGGGCTGGGGATTCTCTCCCGCTCCACTTGATCTCAGTCCGGCGAGCCTCAGCTCGTCGCCCGTAAGGGGGGCAACAGTGCTGTCAGCAGCGGCCTTCTACATTCTCTCAGCGACCGCCGTGTTCTCCGCCTTGATGGTGGTGATCGCCAAGAACCCGGTTCGAGCGGTGCTGTTCTTGATCCTCGCCTTCTTTTCGGCGGCGGGGCTGTTCGTCCTTCTCGGGGCCGAGTTCCTGGCGATGATCCTGGTCATCGTCTATGTGGGCGCGGTTGCGGTGCTCTTCCTGTTCGTGGTGATGATGCTCGACATCGACTTCGCCCAGCTCAAGGAAGGCTTCATCAGTCACGCGCCGCTCGGCGGCCTGGTGGCCATCGCGCTCGCCGGCATTCTGGCGACCACGGGGCTGGGCTGGGTCAGCGCCGACAGCGCCAGCTCCGCCCTGCAATCGCCGACGCCGGACGACATGACCAATGTCGCCGCCTTGGGCGCGCTCATTTATGACCGCTACGTGTTCTTCTTCCAGCTTGCGGGCCTCGTGCTGCTGGTCGCCATGGTCGGCGCCATTGTGCTGACCCTGCGCCATCGCGACGGCGTCAAGCGCCAGGACATGCACGCTCAGGTCAATCGCAAGCGCGAAGACTCCGTCGAGATCGTCGACATCAAAAGCGGCGAGGGGATTGGCTGATGCTTGAAGTTGGTTTGGGTCATTATCTCGCCCTGGCGGCGATCCTGTTCACCATTGGCGTTTTCGGCATCTTCGTGAACCGAAAGAACGTCATCATTCTTCTGATGTCGATCGAGCTGATCTTGCTGTCTGTGAACATCAACATGGTCGCGTTTTCCGCCCATCTGGGCGATCTGACCGGCCAGGTCTTCGCCATGTTCATTCTTACGGTCGCGGCCGCCGAAGCGGCGGTCGGTCTCGCCATTCTCGTCGTCTTCTTCCGCAACCGCGGCGATATCGCGGTTGATGACGTCAACCTGATGAAGGGCTAGCGCACGGTCATGGCTTATATCGTCGTCTTCGCCCCGCTTCTGGCGGCCATCATCGCCGGTCTGCTGCAAAAGCAGATTGGGGACCGTCTGGCCCAGATCCTGACCACCGGCGCCACCATCGCGGCGGCGCTCGGCTCTGTCGTGCTGTTCTTTGACGTCGCGGTCGGCGGCAACGCCCGCACGATCGAGCTGGCGCAATGGATGGCGGTCGGTAATTTCGAGATCAACTGGGCGATCCGCCTGGACACGCTGTCGGCGGTCATGCTGGTCGTGATCACGTCGGTGTCCTCGCTGGTGCACGTCTATTCATGGGGTTACATGTCCCATGATCCGCACCGCGCGCGGTTCTTCGCCTATCTGTCGCTGTTCACCTTCGCAATGTTGTCGCTGGTGACGGCGGACAATTTCATCCAGATGTTCTTCGGCTGGGAGGGCGTGGGGCTCGCCTCCTACCTCTTGATCGGGTTCTGGTACCAGAAAGAGAGCGCCACCAGCGCCGCCATCAAGGCGTTCGTGACCAACCGCGTCGGCGATTTCGGCCTCGCGCTCGGCATCATGGCGATCTATCTGGTGTTCGGGTCGTTGCAGTTTGATGAGGTGTTCGCCCAGGTTCCGGGCATGGTGGATGAAACCATCGCCTTCTTCGGCATGAATTTCAAAGTGCTCGAACTGATCGGCTTCCTGCTGTTCATCGGCGCCATGGGCAAGTCTGCACAGTTCTTCCTGCACGTCTGGCTGCCCGACGCGATGGAAGGCCCGACGCCTGTGTCCGCGCTGATCCACGCCGCCACCATGGTGACGGCGGGCGTGTTCCTGGTGTGCCGCGCCTATCCGATCTTCGAACTGGCGCCCAACACCTCCGCCTTCATCACCTTTATCGGCGCGTCGACGGCTTTATTCGCGGCGACCGTGGGGCTGGCGCAGAACGACATCAAGCGCGTGATTGCGTACTCGACCTGTTCGCAGCTGGGCTACATGTTCTTCGCGGCGGGTCTGGGGCTGTATTCGGCGGCCATGTTCCACCTGTTCACGCACGCCTTCTTCAAGGCGCTTCTGTTTCTCGGCGCAGGCTCGGTCATTCACGGCCTGCATGACGAGCAGGACATGCGCAATATGGGCGGCATCTACAAATTGCTGCCGGTCACCTGGATCATGATGATCATCGGCACGCTGGCGCTGACGGGCGTGGGCATTCCGCTCCTGGGGATCGGCTTCGCCGGGTTCTACTCCAAGGATATGATCATCGAGGAAGCCTTCATGATGGGCCAGGACGGCGTCGCCTTCGGCATGTTCGCCTTCTGGATCGGCGTCATCGCGGCAGGCCTGACCAGCTTCTATTCCTGGCGTCTGATCTTCATGACCTTCCACGGCAAGCACCGCGGCAAGGAAGAGGTGCTCAAGCACGCCCATGAAAGCGGTCCCGTCATGGTGATCCCGCTGGTGCTGCTGGCCATCGGCGCCTTGTTCGCCGGCATGGCGTTCAAGTCCGATTTCGTCGGCAAGGGCGCTCTGACCTTCTGGGAGGAAAGCCTGCCGGCCGGACCTTACGCTGAAGGCAATTACGGTCATCTGGTCGAAGGCTATGGCCAGAGCCACGCCGACGAGCATGGCGTCGAGCTGAGCGAGGCGGAAGCCGCCTCGCTGGAAGCGGCCATGTCCGACGATGAGGCCCATTCGGCTCAGGAACACGCTGTCAGCGCCGCTGATGATCATGGCGATGCTCATGATGGCGAGCATGCCGGGCACCATCCGCCCACCTGGGTGCTGTTTGCGCCTGTGGCGGTGACGCTGCTCGGCTTTGCGCTGGCCTGGTACTATTACATGGCCAATCCTGAGCTGCCGCGCCGTATCGCCGAGAAGAGCGGTCCGCTGCACCGCTTCCTGCTGAACAAATGGTATGTGGACGAGATCTACAACGCCACATTCGTCCGGGCCACGCGCGGTCTGGGGGATCTGTTCTGGAAGTTCGGCGACCAGAAAATCATCGACGGTCTGGGACCGAACGGGATCGCCGCCACGGCGATGTCCTCGGCCCGCCGGATCGCCAAGCTGCAGAGCGGCTATCTCTATCACTATGCATTCGTGATGCTCATCGGGGTCCTCGGACTGGCCCTGTGGCTGATCGCTGGCGCTGGAGCGTAGGGTCTCATGCTCGGTCAACTTCCCATCCTCTCCGCCATCACCTTCCTGCCCGCTCTCGGGGCGGTCGCGATCTTGCTGCTGCGCGCCCTGATGCGCAGCGAGGAAAGCGCGGTGCTGGACCGCAACGCCAAGGGCGTCGCGCTGTTCGTGTCGCTCTTTGTCTTTGCGTTGTCGCTCCTGCTGGTGGCTGAATTTGATTCCTCACAGGCTGGCTTCCAGTTCGTGGAAAACCTGCCCTGGCTGCCCGCGCTCGGCATCTCCTACAAGATGGGCGTGGACGGCATTTCGGTCCTGTTCGTGGTGCTGACGGCGTTCCTGATGCCGATCTGCATCCTGTCGAGCTGGAAGCTGGACAAGCGCGTCGCCGATTACATGGCCGCCTTCTTGCTGCTTGAGACCCTGGTCATCGGCGTGTTCTGCGCGCTCGACATGATCTTGTTCTACATCTTCTTTGAAGGCTCGCTGATCCCGATGTTCCTGATCATCGGCGTCTGGGGCGGTCAGAACCGGATCTACGCGGCGTTCAAATTCTTCCTCTACACCTTCATCGGCTCGGTTCTGATGCTGGCGGCGATGATCGTGATGTTCGTCCAGGTCGGCACCACCGATATCGAGGTGCTGCTGGCGCATCCCTTCGCCCGTGATCTTCAGATCTGGCTGTGGCTGGCCTTCTTCGCGTCCTTTGCGGTGAAGATGCCGATGTGGCCGGTGCACACCTGGCTGCCGGACGCCCACGTGCAGGCGCCGACGGCGGGCTCTGTGATTCTGGCGGGCATCTTGCTGAAGCTTGGCGGCTACGGCTTCCTGCGCTTCTCGATCCCGATGTTCCCGAACGCCAGCGACTTCTTCGCGCCGATGGTGTTCGTGCTGTCGATCATCGCCATTGTCGTCACCTCGCTGATCGCTTTCCGTCAGACCGACATCAAGAAGCTGATCGCCTATTCGTCCGTGGCTCATATGGGGTTTGTAACCCTGGGCATCTTCACGATGACCGAGCTCGGCGTGCAGGGCGCGATCTTCCAGATGCTCAGCCACGGCGTCATTTCCGCTGCGCTCTTCTTGTGCATCGGCGTGATCTATGACCGCTTCCACACCCGCGAGATCTCCTTCTACGGCGGCCTCGTGCACAAGATGCCGGTGTTTGCGGCCGTGTTCGGCCTGTTCGCCATGGCCAATGTCGGGCTTCCGGGCACGTCGGGCTTCATTGGCGAGATCATGACCATGACCGGCGCCTTCCAGGTGGATCCGCGGGTCGCCGCCGGCGCTGCGCTCGGCGTGATCTTCTCGGCGGTCTACATGCTGGTCGCCTACAAGAAAGTCGTCTTCGGCGTGATCACCAATCCCAAGCTTGAAACCGCGACCGACCTCAATGGCCGCGAATGGATCAATCTGGGCGTTCTGGCCGTGCTGGCGGTGTATTTCGGTTTCTTCTCGACGCCGATCACCGACACCACTCGCGCCTCCGTGGACCAACTCATTCAGCACTACCAGTCCGCGCAGACGGTCGAGGCGATCGCCTCTGACGTCGCGCCGGCTGAAACCGCTGCGCACTAGCAAGGACAGGTCATGACTGTTTCGACGCTGCTCGCCGACCTTCAACTGCTGACGCCGGAGCTTCTGCTCTCTGTCGGCGCCATGGCGCTCTTGCTCATCGGGGTCTACACCAAGGGCGAGGCCAAGGCGGCCCAACGCATCATGACGCTGGCGACGGCGCTGTTGATCGTGGCGGCTGGCGTGTCGGTCTGGATGGCGCAAAGCCCGGGCGGCACGGCCTTTCACGGCGCGTTCGTGCTCGATTCCTTCTCCATGTACGCCAAGACGGCTGTGTATCTCGCCGGTGCGGTGGCTCTGGTGCTGGCGGGGCATTACCTGCGCGCCGAACAGCTCGCCCGGTTTGAATACCCGGTCCTGGTGACGCTCGCCGTCACCGGCATGAGCGTGATGGTGTCAGCCAACGACCTGATCACGCTTTATCTGGGCCTGGAGCTGCAATCTCTGGCGCTCTACGTGCTTGCTGCGTTCAACCGCGACTCCCTGCGTGCGTCCGAAGCGGGCCTGAAATACTTCGTGCTGGGCGCGCTCAGCTCGGGTCTGCTGCTGTACGGCTCGTCTTTGGTTTACGGCTTCTCAGGCTCCACCGCATTTGACGCCATCGCTGTCGCGGCGGCTGAAGGCGGCCAGAATATGGGTCTGCTGTTCGGCCTGGTCTTCGTGATCGCCGGTCTGGCCTTCAAGGTGTCCGCTGCGCCGTTCCACATGTGGACGCCGGATGTGTATGAAGGCGCGCCCACTCCGGTCGCCGCCTTCTTCGCCACCGCGCCGAAACTGGCGGCCATGGTGCTGCTGGCCCGCGTTCTGATGGAGCCGTTCGGCCCGATGACCGAGCAATGGCAGCAAGTCACCATGGTGATGGCGGTGCTGTCGATGGCGTTCGGCTCGTTCGGCGCGCTGATGCAGTCCAACATCAAACGCCTGATGGGCTACTCCTCCATCGGCAATATGGGCTATGTGCTGGTCGGTCTGTCCGCCGGCACCGCGCTCGGCCTGTGGTCGGTGCTGTTCTACATGACGCTGTACGTGATCGGCGTCGCCGGCGCGTTCGCCGTCATCCTCTCCATGCGTCGCTCTGAGGGCATGGTGGAGCGGATCGAGGATCTGGCCGGTCTGTCGCAGACCCGCCCGGCGCTCGCCTGGTCTATGACAGCCCTGATGTTCTCCATTGGCGGCATGCCGTTCATGATCGGCTTCTTTGGCAAGCTCTTCGTGTTCTATGCGGCGGTGCAGGCGGGTCTGATCTGGCTGGTCATTCTGGCGGTGCTCTTCTCCACCGTGTCGATCGCGTACTATCTGCGGGTCATCAAGGTGATCTGGTTTGACGAGCCCAATGGCGATTTCCTGCCGGCGCCGGCCGGTCCGGCCATCGTGTCGCGTCTGGCGGCTCTGGTGGCGGTGTCCATGCCGGTCGTGGGCGTGATCATCGCGCTCGTGGTCAATGCCGGGGCAGGCATTGGCGGCTAAGCCCGGCCTGCCGATCACCTATTTCGACACGCTGGACTCCACCAACGAGGAAGCCAAACGTCAGGCGATGGCGGGCGCAACGGGTCCGCTCTGGATCGTTGCGCATCGTCAGAGTTCAGGGCGAGGGCGCCGGGGGCGCGTCTGGACCTCGACACCGGGCAATCTCTTCGCAACCGGGCTCTACCGGCTTGATTGCGAGCCGGCGCGGGCCGCCCAGCTGTCCTTTGCGGCGGCTTTGGCGGTCGGTGATCTGTGCGCCAGTGTTCTGGACCCTGACCGCGTCCGCCTGAAATGGCCCAATGACGTCCTCGTGGGCGGACGCAAGATCAGCGGCATCTTGCTGGAATCCGGCCAGCATGCGAACGGCGGGCTGTGGCTGGCGGTCGGCATCGGCGTGAATCTCAGCCACCACCCTGAAGACTCCGAGCGCCCGGCCACGGATCTGCGCGCTCAGGGCGCTGAACTCAGCGTGGAGGACGCCGCTGAACGTATTTCCCAACGCTTTGACCATTGGCTGAACCGATGGGCTCAGGATGGGTTCACGCCGATCCGTGAAGCCTGGCTGTCGCGCGTTCACGGATTGGGCGAACGCTGCGTCGTCCGACTGGAAACCGAAACCCTGGAGGGCGTGTTCGCCGATCTGGGGCCGGACGGCTCGCTGCGACTTGATTTGAAAGATGGCGGTCGGCGCTTTATCTCCGCTGGTGACGTTTTTTTCCCCGGCGCTTCAACCTGATGCGCCGCTCCAAGGAGCCGGTCCATGCTTCTCGCGATTGATTGCGGCAACACCAACACGCTGTTCGCCGTGCATGACGGCGATGACTGGCGCGCGCAATGGCGCACCGCGACCCATTCCACGCGCACGGCGGATGAATATGCTGTCTGGTTGCAGCAACTGCTTCAACTTCAGGGGCTTGATCTTAAAGACTTAAAGGGTTGCGTGATCTCTTCCGTGGTGCCGCAATCGCTGTTCAACCTGCGCAATCTGGCGCGGCGCTATGTGGGCGCTGATCCTGTGGTTGTGGGCGATGCGCATGTGGATCTGGGCGTGGGCGTGAACCTGCCGCGTCCCGAGGAAGCGGGCGCAGACCGTCTGGTGAACGCGCTTGGCGGCCGGGTGCGGTATGACGGCGCGATGATCATCGTGGATTCCGGCACGGCCACGACCTTCGACGTGGTCTCCGCCGATGGTAATTTTGAAGGCGGGGTGATCGCGCCGGGCATCAACCTCTCCATGCAAGCGCTGCATCAGGCTGCGGCGCGACTGCCGCGCATCGCAATCGAGAAACCTCAACGGGTTATGGGCAGGGATACCGTCGGCGCCATGCAGTCGGGCGTGTTCTGGGGCTATGTCGATCTCATCGACGGGCTTGTGACGCGGCTCAAAGCCGAGTACGGCCAGCCCATGACCGTTATTGCTACTGGCGGCGTTGTTTCCCTGTTTGAGGACGCGGCGCGCACAATCGACCATTACGACCCTGATCTGACCATGCGGGGCCTTCTGGAAATCTGGAAACGTAACGCGCCTCAAGGCGAGGGGATTCACGCATCGTGAGCCAGACTGACAACGCATTGTATTTCGTCCCGCTCGGCGGCTCCGGCGAGATCGGGATGAACCTGAACCTTTATGGCTATGGTCCCGAAGAAGATCGCAAATGGATCATACTCGATTGCGGGGTGACCTTTGGCGACCTGACCACGCCGGGCGTGGACATCATCACCCCGGATCCGCGCTTCATCGCGGAGCGCAAGCACCAGCTACTGGGCATCGTGCTGACCCACGCCCACGAAGACCATATGGGCGCGGTGGCGCATTTGTGGCGTCAGCTGGAATGTCCGATCTACGCGACGCCGTTCACGGCCTGGTTGATGCGCGATCGTTTGGCCGAGCATGGCCTGCTCGATCAGGTGGCGCTGCACGAGATCGACCTGCACACGCGGTTCGAGCTGGGCCCGTTCGACATGCAGCTGGTGACGCTGACCCACTCCATCCCCGAACCCAATGGCGTGATCATCCGCACGCCGGTCGGCACGGTGCTGCACACCGGCGACTGGAAGATCGATCCCGAACCGCTGATCGGCGCTTCGACCGATGTCGCCGCGCTGGAAGCGGCGGGCGAAGAGGGCGTGATGGCGATGGTGTGCGACAGCACCAATGTCTTCACCGAAGGGGAATCCGGCTCTGAAAGCGATGTGCGCGACAACCTGATCGAGCTCGTCGGCAAGCAGACGGGCCGCGTGGCCATCGCGGCGTTCGCGTCCAATGTCGCGCGCCTTGAAACCGCGATCCGCGCAGGCGAAGCCAATGGGCGTCGCGTCTGCCTGGTGGGCCGGTCCATGCACCGGATGACCCAGGCCGCGAAAGCGGTCGGTCTTCTGGCCGATTGCCAGCCCTTCATCGAGGAAGAGGAGATCGGCTATTTCCCGCCCGACAAGATCTTGCTGCTGTGCACAGGCTCTCAGGGCGAACCGCGCGCCGCACTGTCGCGCATTGCTGAGGGATCACATCGCAATGTCACGCTAAATAAAGGTGACAGCGTGATTTTCTCCTCCCGGATTATTCCCGGAAACGAACGCGGGATCTTTGATCTGATGAACCGTCTGGCCGAGCGCGGCGTGGACATCATCACCGAGCGCGACGAGCATATCCACGTCTCGGGCCACCCCTGCCGGGACGAATTGCGCCAGATGTACGCCTGGGCCAAGCCCACCACCGCGATCCCGGTGCATGGCGAATATCGCCATCTGGTCGAGCACGCCCAGCTGGCGCGTGACCTTCAGGTGCCCAACGCCGTGGTGCCGCGCAATGG
Source organism: Oceanicaulis alexandrii DSM 11625 (assembly GCF_000420265.1). Lineage (NCBI taxonomy): Bacteria > Pseudomonadati > Pseudomonadota > Alphaproteobacteria > Maricaulales > Maricaulaceae > Oceanicaulis > Oceanicaulis alexandrii. Next base: position 150,786 of record NZ_ATUP01000001.1, on the reverse strand, counting down.
CTCGATCATTCGCATCACCCAGGACGGCGCCTCCATCGTGGATGAAGCGCCTGCGGGGCGCCTTCATGTGGACGGCAATTTCCTGACCGAGGCGGATGCGGAATCCATCAAGGAGCGCCGCCGTCTGGCCTATAATGGTCATCTGACCGTCGCCGCCGTACTGGCGGACGGCGAGCTGGTGTCAGAAATTGATGTGCGCGCCATGGGCGTGGCGTCCACCCATGCCTATGACCTTGATGACTTCCTGGATGATCTGGCGGAGGCGGCGGACACCGCGTTCAAACGCCTGGATCGTCGGGCGCGCAAGGATCCGGGCGCGGTTGAAGAAGCGATCCGCCGCGGCGTGCGGCGGGAGGCGAGCCGGATCTGGGGCAAGAAACCCCATGTGGAAGCCATTATTCTCACGGTTTGATAAGCACGGAGAGTCGTCATGAAGCTGGGACGTTTGAACCATGTGGGCGTTGCGACGCCGGATGTGGACGCCGCTGCGGCGGTCTATGCCGAGCTTTATGGCGCGACCGAGCGGACCGAAACCAAGGATTTCCCGCATCTGGGCGTCCGGGTGGTGTTTGTGACCTTGCCGAACATGCAAATCGAGCTGATCGAGCCTCTGGGCGAGGCGAGCCCGATCCACAAATACCTCGAAAAGAACCCCAAGGGCGGTCAGCACCATATGTGCTTTGAGGTCGAGGACATCGTCAAAGCGCGTGACGCCATGGTGGAGCGCGGCGCGACGGTGCTCGGGACCGGAGAGCCTTATATCGGCGCCCATGGGGTGCCAGTGATCTTCGTCCATCCCAAGGACACAGGCGGCGTGCTGGTCGAGCTGATGCAGGACCCGGCGCTATACCAGGGCGAGGCGGACCATTGAGGCGCTATGCGGAATACGCCCTTCTGGGCCTGGTCTTTGTGATCTGGATCGCGCAGGGCTTTTTGCCCGACCGTGGCGTGGGTCTGGTCACTGGCGTGGTGATCTTCCTGATTTCCTGGTGGATGCTGTTTCTGGGCGTTTTGCCGCTCAAGGTCCGCGGGCAGTTTGAAGATGATGATGTGGTCGAAGGCTCCGAGCCCGGCGCGCCCGTATCGCCTCGCATCAAAGAGAAGATGTGGCTCGCCACCGTTTTGACTGCGGGAGTGTGGCTGGTCCTGTTCACGATCCTTGAATTTGGCCTGGTCGATCTGGACTCCCTGACCTGGGGGCCGAGCTATATCGAGTACGACTAGCGATCAGTCCTCCTCTGGAGTCTCGCTGTCATCTGACATGCTGGCGTGCTCCCAGCTCATCAGCATGACGCCTGAAAACACCACCGCGAAGCCGGCCAGGTGCACCCAGGCGAACGCCTCGCCAAGCAGGATGTAGGATAGAACAAGCGCGGACACCGGCATCACGCCCATGAACGCCGCTGCGGTCGCGCCTTCGGCTTTCTGAACGCCCGCATACCAGAGCCAGCTGCCCAGTGCGAGGGTGCCCACGCCATACCAGACCAGCGCGGTCCAGACGCCGGCGTCAAAGTCGGACGGCGTGAATGACGGCCATTGCCAGACCGCCAGCGGAACAAAGAGCGGAATGGAGAGCGCCGACGCCAGAAAGGCCACCAGCACAGGGTCCATGCTCTTGGTCAGAGTCTTGCCCAGAAGCGTATAGGCGCTTTCGCAACACACCGCTGCGAACACCAGAACGACGCCCCAGAGCGAGCCGCCAGTTTCAGCGCCAGAGCCGCCCAGTTGCAAGATCAGGACGCCTGAAACAGCGCAGCCAATCGCGACCAGCTTGCGCCAGGTGGATCTGTCTCCCAGAAACGCCATGGAGGCGGCGGCCGTCACCGCTGGCGTGGTGCTCATCACCACGGCGCCCGTCACGCCGGATGCGAGCCGCATGCCGTAGAGCATGAAGGCGGAAAAACCTACCATGCCGAAGAGAGCGATGAAGCCGATCCGCACCCAGTCGGCCGTCGCGATGTCGCGGACGGTGTCACGGCGTCGCCAGGCGAGGGGCGCCAGAAACACCGCGCCCAGTCCCACACGGAACAAAGAGGCGATGAACACAGGCGCAGCCTGGGTGACGATCTTGCTGACGGGCGTGGCCGATCCGAACATCGCCATGCCTGCGATCAGTTGCGTGATCGTGAGCGCTTTTTGAGAGGTTTGGCTGTCAGAAGAGGCGGGGCGTTCGCTCATTAGGAGTGATCCGGCGTTTGGCGTATGAGTTCAGTGAGGCGGGGCGGGTCTGCATGGCTTGTCCTTCTCCAACGCTAAGTCTAATCGTTGGGTTCCCGCTGTTTTCATAGTCGCCGGATTCTTGCCCCATGCGCCTGTCCCGTTTTTTCCTGCCTGTTTTGAAGGAAACCCCTTCTGACGCGCAGATCGTCTCTCATCAGCTCATGTTGCGCGCCGGCATGATCCGCCAGGAAGCGGCGGGGATTTACGCCTGGTTGCCGCTCGGGCTGCGGGTGCTGCGCAAGATCGAAAATATCGTGCGCGAGGAACAGAACCGCGCCGGCGCGATCGAGCTTTTGATGCCGACCTTGCAGCCGGCGGATCTGTGGCGTGAGAGCGGGAGATATGACGATTACGGCAAGGAGATGCTGCGCATTGTCGACCGCCATGAGCGCGATCTTCTGTACGGTCCGACCAATGAAGAGATGATCACGGAGATCTTCCGCGGCTATTGCCGGTCCTACAAGGACTTGCCGAAGATCCTCTATCATATCCAGTGGAAGTTCCGCGACGAGATCCGCCCCCGCTTTGGCGTGATGCGCGGCCGCGAATTCCTGATGAAGGACGCCTATTCCTTCGACCTGGATTACGACAGTGCTGTAAAGGCTTACAATAAAATGTTTGTGGCCTACCTGAACACGTTTGCGCGTATGGGCCTCAAATCCGTGCCGATGCGGGCGGACACCGGCCCGATTGGCGGCAAGCTGTCGCACGAATTCATCATCCTGGCCGAAACCGGTGAGAGCGAAGTGTTCTGTGACGCCCGGCTGGTGGACATGCCCGCGCCGGGTGAGGTCGATTTTGACGGTGATCTTCAGCCGCTGGTCGACGAGCGCACCGCGCTCTACGCCGCCACCGAGGAAATGCACGACGCCGCGCGCTTTGAAGCGGAAGTGCCGCAAGAGCGACGCGTTTCCGCGCGCGGCATCGAAGTGGGCCATATCTTCAATTTCGGGACCAAGTATTCTGACCCGATGAAGGCGTTGGTCACCGGGCCGGACGGCAAGGACACGGCGGTTCATATGGGCTCTTACGGGGTCGGCGTGTCGCGTCTTCTGGGCGCGATCATCGAAGCCAGCCATGACGAGAACGGCGTGATCTGGCCTGATGCCGTCGCGCCGTTCGGCGCAGGCGTGATCAATATGCGCGCGGGCGACGAGGCGTGCGACGCCGCGTCCAGTGATGTCTACGCCAAGCTCGACGCAGCCGGGCTTGAGCCGCTTCTGGACGACACCAATGAGCGCGCAGGCGCGAAATTCGCCACCATGGACCTGATCGGCGTGCCGTATCAGGTGGTCATCGGTCCGCGCGGCCTGAAAGAGGGCAAGGTCGAGGTGAAGATTCGCGCCTCTGGCGAGCGCCATGAGCTCAGCCTTGAAGACGCCGTCAATCGCCTGGTGGAGGGCGCGTTCAAGTGAGCTCTGACGCCGCGTCAACAGTAGCGCCTGATACGCCGCCATCCTCAGGCGCGGCGCCGTTCTCCGGCTATGAATTCATGCTGGCGTTCAAGTATCTGCGCGCCCGCAAGAAACATGGCGGCGTGACGCTGATCTCGGTGATCTCGTTTGTGGGCATCATGTTGGCGGTCGCGGTGCTGATCACGGTCATGAGCGTGATGAACGGGTTCCGGCACGAGCTTCTGACGCGGCTTCTGGGCGTTCAGCCTCATATCTATGTTTATGTCCCGTCTGAGCAGGGTGAGGCGGCGCTGACGCTGGCGGACCGGATTCGCGAGCTGGAGGGCGTGCGCCAGGCAGGCCCGGTTGCGACCGGACAAGCGCTGGTGACGTCAGGGCGATCCGCCGCCTTTGCGCAGGTGTCCGGCGTCCGGCCTGACGATCTCGCGCGTTTTGATTTGATCACCGGCGCGCAAGGCGCGGATGCGGTCGGCGGCGGGCTTGTGTCTGGCTCGATTGATGATTTCGGGGCGGGGCGTAATGGCGGCGACGTGATCATCATGGGCACGGTCATGGCCGCTCAGCTCGGCGTTGGCGTAGGCGACCAGGTGACCCTGGTGTCGCCCCAAGGCGCCACCACCGCGCTCGGCATGACGCCGCGCTCCAAGCGTTACACCATTGGCGGGCTTCTGAGCGTGGGGGTTCAGGACCTGGACCAGATCCTCATCTACATGCCGCTTGACCAGGCGGCGCTGTTTTTCAATCGGCCCGCTCAGGGCGATTATATCGACGTCCGTATCGCCGATCCCGATGCGCCCGAACCGGTGATCGAGGCCATCCGCGCCATCGCGCCTGAGGGCAGCGTCATGTTTGACTGGCGGCGGCAGAACCAGGCGTTCTGGAACGCCTTGCAAGTCGAGCGGGTCGCCATGCGGCTCATTCTTTCGGCCATCGTGCTGATCGCCGCGATGAACATCATCTCCGGTCTCGTCATGCTGGTGAAGAACAAGACCCGCGACATCGCCATTTTGCGCACCATGGGCGCCAGTCAGGGCGCCATCATGCGTATTTTCCTCATCGCCGGGGCGGCGGTGGGCGTGCTGGGCACGCTGGCCGGCATCGCCCTGGGATTGCTGGCGGTGATCGGCATTGGCCCGATCCAGGATTTCGTGTCCTGGGCCAGCGGCGTCAACGTGTTCGACCCCAGCGTCTATTCGCTCTATCGCCTGCCGGCGCGGCTCGATTGGGGCGAGGTGGCGTTCGTGTCCTTCTGGGGGGTGTTCGCGTCCCTGGTGGCCACGCTGGCGCCGTCCTGGCGCGCGGGCCGCATCGATCCTGTGGAGGCGCTCCGCTATGAGTAAGCCAGCGCTCTCCCTAAAGGGCATCACGCGCATTTATGAAACCGAGGGCGAGCGGCTGGAGGTTCTGACCGACGCCGATCTCGACCTCAATCCCGGCGAGCTCGTGGGGCTGGTGGGGCCGTCTGGCTCAGGCAAATCCTCGCTGCTTCATGCGGCGGCGTTGCTTGAGGCGCCCAATGCCGGCGAAGTCTGGATCGGCGGTCAGAACGGGCTGGCGCTGTCGGAGCGCGACCGGACGGCGTTGCGCCGCCGTGAGGTGGGGTTCGTCTATCAATTTCATCATTTGCTGCCTGAACTGGACGCTCTGGATAATGTCGCCTTGCCGCGCATGATCTCTGGAACCAGCCACAAGGTCGCACGTGAGGCGGCGGAGACCCAATTGACCGCTTTGGGATTGGGCGGGCGCTTGCGCCATCGTCCCGGGCAGTTGTCAGGGGGCGAGCAGCAGCGGGTCGCGATTGCACGGGCTCTGGTGAACGAACCGCGCATTCTGCTGGCGGACGAGCCTACGGGCAATCTTGATCCCGCCACATCCGATCAGGTGTTTGAAGCGCTCGCGCACGCGTGTCGCGGGGCCGGGGCGGCGGCGTTGATCGCCACGCACAATCACGAGCTGGCGTCGCGCATGGATCGCGTCGTAACGCTGGATCGCGGCCGCGTCGTCCCGTTCACGAGCGCCTGACGCGCCTCCAATTCCGTTCTCCAAGTGTTCCAAGTTGCGGGTTTTCCGCAGCTTTTCAGATCGAATCAAAAACGACTTGACGGTCGGAACAAAAGCAGAAAATATGCAATGGAACAAAACAGGAATAACTGCTTTAGACGCAGTTGATCAAGGAGTTGTCCCCATGCGTAACCTGATTGAAGACATGACGTCCGCCGCTGTGATCGTAGGCTTCATCGCTGTGGCTCTCAGCCTGTCCGCCGCAATCGCAGGCTGACCTCGGCGCCGGACGGGCGCTAGAATGAAGCGGTGAGTCCGCCAGATCTGGAGCGCCCGTCGTGAGCGATGCCCCCTTCGTCCATTTGCGTGTCCGGTCGCCATACTCCTTGCTGGAGGGGGCGATCCGGATCAAGGAGACGGCGGCGCTATGCAAGACCTTCTCCATGCCGGCGGCGGCGATCACCGATTCCAACAATCTGTTTGGCGCGCTCGAATTTTCTGAAGTGCTGTCGGATGAGGGCGTCCAGCCCATCACCGGCGTGACGCTGTCGGTTCAGGTCGAAGCGCCGCGTCCGGGCGAACGGGCGAAGCCGGACGGTACGCTGGTGTTGTTGGCGCAATCCCAAGAGGGCTACGCCAATCTGATGAAGCTGTCTTCGGCGGCTTATCTTGACGTCGCCGCTACGGATGAGCCTCATGTGCCGATTGAAAAGGTGCTGGAGCTGAGTGAAGGTCTGATCTGTCTGACGGGCGGATTTGACGGCGCGCTGAACCGTTTTCTCTGCACAGGGCGGGACGGGCAGGCGCAGGCCCTTCTGGAACGCTTGCGCGCGAGCTTTCCCGATCGCCTGTATCTCGAACTTCAGCGTCACGGGCGTGCGGACGACGTCACCGCCGAGTCCTGGCTGGTCGACCAGGCTTATGCCCTGGACCTCCCGCTGGTGGCGACGAACGAGCCGCATTTCCCGAAGCCTGAATTCTATCAGGCCCATGATGCGCTGCTGTGCATCTCCGAAGGCGCCTATGTCAGCATGGATGACCGGCGCAAGCTGACCGCCGAACATGACTTCAAATCCGGCGCTGCGATGGCGGAGCGCTTCTCCGACCTGCCTGAAGCGATTTCCAATACGATTGAGATCGCCCGGCGTTGTTCCTTCCGGCCGCGCACCTCCAAGCCGATCCTGCCGCGCTTCCCCACCCAAGGCGATCGCAACGAGGCTGAGGAGTTGCGCGCCCGGGCGACTGAAGGTCTGGAAGACCGGCTGGTCAAAATCGAAATGGCCGATACGCGAGAGGCGTATTTCGAGCGCCTGGATTACGAGCTCGGCGTTATCGAACGCATGGGGTTTCCGGGCTACTTCCTGATCGTGTCTGACTTCATCCAGTGGGCGAAATCCCAGGACATTCCTGTGGGGCCGGGACGGGGGTCGGGCGCGGGGTCTCTGGTCGCCTGGGCGCTGACCATCACCAATCTTGATCCGCTGCGGTTCGGTCTGCTTTTTGAGCGCTTTCTGAACCCCGAACGCGTGTCCATGCCGGACTTTGACGTGGACTTCTGTCAGGATCGCCGCGGCGAGGTGATCCGGTATGTGCAGGAGCGCTACGGTCAGGACCGGGTAGCGCAGATCATCACCTTCGGCACCCTGCAGGCGCGCGCGGTGGTGCGCGATGTGGGCCGGGTGCTGCAATTGCCGTTCGGTCTGGTGGACCGGATCGCCAAACAGGTGCCCAACAATCCCGCGCAACCTGTCACTCTGGCGGAAGCGGTCAAGACCGAGCCCAAGCTGCAGGAGATGCAGCGCACCGACGACATGGTCGATCAGCTCATCACCGTGGCTTTGCAATTGGAAGGCTTGTTTCGCAACGCCTCCACCCACGCCGCGGGCGTGGTGATCGGCGACCGGCCGCTCACAGATCTGGTCCCGCTCTACCAGGATCCGCGCTCGGACCTGCCCGCCACGCAGTTCAACATGAAATGGGTCGAGCCTGCGGGTCTTGTGAAGTTTGACTTTCTGGGGTTGAAAACCCTCACCGTGATCGCGCGTGCGCTGAGCTATATTGAAAGCGCGGGACTTGCGCGTCCGGACATGGACGAGATCAGCCTGGAGGATCCCGCCACGTACGAGCTTCTGGGCGCTGGATCCTCCATCGGCGTGTTCCAGCTTGAAAGTACGGGCATGCGCGACACGCTGCGCAAGCTCAAGCCTGACACTATCGAGGACATCATCGCGCTGATCTCGCTTTATCGGCCGGGCCCGATGAAGAATATCGACGTCTATGTGGACCGCAAATTCGGGCGCAAGAAGCCCGATTACCTGCACAAGGACCTCGAGCCTGTCCTGAAGGAGACCTACGGGGTCATCATCTACCAGGAACAGGTGATGCAGATCGCCCAGATCCTGTCCGGCTATTCTCTTGGAGAGGCCGACCTTCTTCGCCGCGCCATGGGCAAGAAGAAGAAGGAGGAGATGGACAAGCAGCGCGTGCGCTTCAATGAGGGGGCTGAAAAGCGCGGCGTTTCCAAGGATAAGGCCAATTACATCTTTGACCTGGTGGCTGAGTTCGCCGGTTACGGCTTTAACAAGTCACACGCCGCCGCCTACGCTCTGATCGCCTATCAGACGGGGTGGCTGAAAGCCAATCATCCCGCCGCCTTCATGGCCGGTCTGATGAGCCTTGATAGCGCCAACACCGAGAAGCTTGCGGTTTTCTTCCAGGAATCCAAACGCATCGGTCTTGAGGTCCTGCCGCCGGATGTGAATGCGTCGGAAGCGGATTTCGCGCTTGAAGACGGTCATATCCGGTACGCCCTCGGCGCTATTCGCAATGTGGGCTATGCGGCGATGGAACATGTGGCCGAAGTGCGTCGCAGGGGCGGGCCTTACAAGGACGTGTTTGATTTCGCCGAGCGGGTGGATCCGCGTCAGGTGAACAAGCGCGCGTTTGAAAACCTCGCTCGCGCCGGCGCGTTTGACACCCTGGAGCCCGACCGCGCCAAGGCGCTGGCCTCCGCTGAAATGCTGTTGTCCGTGTCCCAGAACGCCCAGTCCGAACGCGACAGCGCGCAGGCCTCCCTGTTTGGCGGGGGCGGGGAGTCTGGCGGCGCCAGGCTTGAGCGCCCCATTCTGCCTGACCCTGAGCCCTGGGATCCGGTTCGGCGTCTTGATGAAGAGCTCGCCGCCATCGGGTTCTACCTGTCCGGTCACCCGCTTGATGACATGATGCCGGCCCTGGCCCGGCGCGGCGTGGTGGTTTTTGCAGACCTGCCGTCCAAGGCCGCCGAGGGCGCACGCGCCGCGCGGCTCGCCGCCGTGGTGCGCCGCCGTCAGGAAAAGGTGTCTCAGCGTTCGGGCGAGAAATTCGCGTTCGTCACGCTGTCTGACCCTTCAGGGGAGTTTGAGGCGCTGGTTCCGCCGAAAGTGCTGCGAGAAATTCGCGAGGTGATCGAACCGGGCGCGTCAGTGCTGGTGAACGCCAAGATCGAGGCGCAGGATGAAGGGCTTCGCCTGATCATTGACGGTGCCGACACGATCGACCCCTTTGCGGCTGAGCATATTGGTCAGGGGCTCAAGATCCGTCTGGGGCAATCAGGCGCGCTCGAGCCCTTGCGCAAGCGCATCGACCGGGCCGATGGCCGGGAGGGCGCCGTGAAAGGCTCCATCCATCTGATCGTGCCTTTGTCTGACGGACGTCTCGCTGAAGTGCGGCTTCCCGGACGTCATGCGGTCGACCCGGCGGCCCGGGCTGCGGTGAAAGCGGTCGCCGGCGTTTTGGAGGTGGAGACGCTGTAAGCTGCACCTCTGGGCGTCCTTGGCCTCAGAAATGACAGTTCAAGCGGCAGGCAGAGGCGGAAAGTCCGCTCTCATGGCTTGCAGCTTTGGGCTGCTGCCCGTATAAGCGCGCCCGATCCCGCACGCGGAGCTTCGGCTTTTCAGGTGAAAAGTCGCTCCGGTGCCGCAAGTCATGTCTGACGCCCAAGCTGGATGTCAGATGAGGCGAGCGGCTCCGCTCCGCGGAGGCCAACCGGAAAAAGGACCTAAAATTATGGCTCTTCCTGATTTCTCCATGCGCCAGCTGCTCGAAGCCGGCTGTCACTTCGGTCACCAGACCCACCGCTGGAACCCGAAGATGAAAGATTACATCTTCGGCGAACGCGCCAACATCCACATCATCGACCTGTCGCAGACCGTTCCGCTGCTGCACCAGGCGCTGGTGAAGGTGCGTGAAGTCGCCGCCAAAGGCGGTCGCGTTCTGTTCGTGGGCACCAAGCGCCAGGCCGCCGAGCCGATCTCTCTGGCCGCGTCGCGCTGTGCGCAATACTACATGAATCACCGTTGGCTGGGCGGCACGCTCACCAACTGGCAGACCATCTCCAAGTCCATCGCGCGTCTGCGCGAGCTGGAGACCCTGCTGGACGCCGAAGGCGGCCCGACCGGTCTGACCAAGAAAGAAATCCTGATGCTGACCCGCGAGCGTGAAAAGCTCGAGCGTTCCCTGGGCGGCATCAAGGAAATGGGCGGCACGCCGGACCTGATGTTCGTGATCGACACCAACAAGGAGTCCATCGCCATTCAGGAAGCCAAGCGCCTGAACATCCCGGTCGTGGCCATCCTGGACACCAATTGCGACCCGGATCCGATTGATTTCCCGATTCCGGGCAATGACGACGCCTCTCGCGCCCTGTCGCTGTATTGCGACCTGATCGCGGACGCCGTGCTGGACGGCATCGCCGACAGCCAGGCCGCTCTGGGCATGGATCTGGGCGAATCTGAAGCGCCGAGCGAAATGGCTCTGGGCGTGGACGAGAGCGAAGCCGCTCCGACCGAAGAACCCGCCGCCGAAGCCGCGCCCGCTGCTGCGGAAGCGCCGGCTGAAGACGCCAAATCCTAATAGCGCCAAACGCGCGATCCAAGGAGACCTCCCCATGGCTCAGATCACCGCCGCTCTCGTCAAAGAGCTTCGCGACAAAACCGGCGCCGGCATGATGGACGCCAAGAAGGCGCTTGTGGAAGTTGACGGCGACATGGAAGCCGCCGTCGACTGGCTTCGCAAGAAAGGCCTGTCCAAAGCCGCGAAAAAAGCAGATCGCGTCGCAGCTGAAGGCCTGGTGGCCGTCAAGTCTGAAGACAAAGGCGCTGGCATGGCTGCGTCCGCTGTTGAAGTGAACGCAGAGACCGATTTCGTTGCACGCAACGAAATCTTCCAGAAAGCTGTTGGCGAGATCGCCGCTCTGGCGATCAACGCTGACTCTGTGGACGCGCTGAACGCGGCTCAGATGTCTTCTGGCAAGTCCGTGGCCGACACCATGACCGATCTGATCGCTCAGATTGGTGAGAACATGTCGGTTCGCCGCGCCGCCACCCTGTCTGTGGATCCGGGCGTTGTCGCAGCTTACGTGCACAACGCGGCTGGCGACGGCATGGGCAAGATCGGCGTGCTGGTTGCGCTGAAGTCTGAAGGCGACAAGGCGGTTCTCGCCGAGCTGGGCCGCAAGGTCGCCATGCACGTCGCTGCTGGCTCTCCCGCACCGGCTCTGGCCGTCCATGAGGGCGAGCTGGACCAGACCGTGGTCGAGAAAGAGCGTGAAGTGTTCGCCGGCCAGGCCCGTGAATCCGGCAAGCCTGAGCAGATCATTGAGAAAATGGTCGAAGGCCGTCTGCGCAAGTTCTACGAAGAAGTCGTGCTCCTGAAGCAGGTCTTCGTGTTCGACACCGACAAGACCGTCGCCGAAGCCATCAAGGCGGCTGAAGGCGATGCAGGCGCACCGATCGAACTGACCGGTTTCGTCCGCATGGTTCTGGGCGAAGGCGTCGAGAAAAAAGAAGAAGACTTCGCCGCTGAAGTCGCAGCCGTCGCTAAAGGCTAAAGGTTTCGGCCCGGGCGTGTGAAGTCACGTCCGGGCCGGACTCCATCTGAAGACAGCAATCATGCGGAGTTTGCCGTGACCGACACCGAGGACCGACCGCTCATTACGCCTAAAGGCCCCTATAAACGGGTTCTTTTGAAGGTTTCCGGTGAAGCCCTGATGGGCGATCAGCCCTACGGCATCGACATGACAACTGCAGATCGCATCGCCCGCGAAGTCGGCGAAGCGGTCGAGGCTGGCTACGAGCTGTGCCTGGTGATTGGCGGCGGAAACATCTTCCGCGGTCTGACCGCCGCCGCCAAGGGCATGGAGCGCGCCGCCGCCGACTATATGGGCATGCTGGCGACGGTGATGAACGCGCTGGCCATGCAGACCGCGCTCGAGCGTGTCGGCGTCCAGACCCGCGTCCAGTCCGCCATTCCCATGACCACCGTGTGCGAGCCTTATATTCGCCGCCGCGCTGTGCGCCATATGGAGCGCGGACGCGTCGTGATTTTCGCCGCAGGCACGGGCAATCCGTTTTTCACCACCGACACGGCCGCCGCCCTGCGCGCCGCCGAAATGGGGTGTGACGCCTTGTTCAAAGGCACCAGCGTGGACGGCGTTTATGATGACGATCCGCGTAAAAATCCGCAGGCCAAACGGTTTGAGTCCCTTGACTATATCGACGTTCTGGCGCGCGATCTCAAAGTTATGGACGCCTCGGCGGTGACGCTGATGCGCGACAACCAGATTCCGATCGTGGTGTTCAACATTCGAGAGCAGGGCGGTCTCGCCCGGGTTCTGGATGGCGAGGGCACGTGTACGGTCGTGGGCGGCTCATCCAGCTCAGCCGCATAAATAAAGGGGAGACACGGACATGTCCGGTTTCGACATCAAAGACATCGAGCGCCGCATGGATGGCGCGATTGACGCGCTCAAGAAAGAATTCGCCGGCCTGCGCACCGGTCGCGCTCACGCCAGCTTGCTCGACCCGATCAAGGTTGAAGCCTATGGCGCGCTGACCCCGATCAACCAGGTCGGCAATGTCTCCGTGCCTGAGCCGCGGATGATTACGATTTCGGTCTGGGACAAAACTCTGGCCGGCGCTGTGGAAAAGGCGATTCGCAACTCCTCGCTGGGCCTGAACCCGGTCTCCGAAGGCGAAACCCTGCGCATTCCGATTCCGCCGCTCAATGAAGAGCGCCGCGTCGAGCTGGCCAAGACCGCCGGCTCCTACGCGGAAAACGCCCGGGTCGCCGTGCGCAATGTGCGACGCGACGGCATGGATCAGCTCAAGCGCGACGAAAAAGACAACGAGATCAGCGAAGACCAGCACAAGAAGCTGGCTGACCAGATCCAGAAACTGACCGACGCCAAAGTGGCGTCCATCGACACCCTGCTGAAGACCAAGCAGGACGAGATCACTCAGGTCTGATGGGACGGGCGCCCGCCCTAGGGCGGCGCCCTGTAACGGCGGGAGGGCCGTTTCCATGAGCGAGACCGAACCGTCCGGCCAGACGCCGCAGCACGTCGCCATCATTATGGATGGCAATGGTCGCTGGGCGGCGTCTCGGGGGCGCCCGCGCGCCTTTGGTCATCGCAAAGGGGTTGAGGCGGTGCGCGAGGCCGTGCGCGCCGCCGGTCAGCTTGGGGTGCGCTATCTCACCCTCTTCAGCTTTTCCACCGAGAACTGGAACCGTCCCGTCGCCGAGGTCGAGGCGCTGTTCGAGCTGTTGCGGAGGTTCGTGGCGGCCGATCTCGACCGGTTGCATGCCGAAGGCGTTCGCGTGCGCATCCTGGGCCGCCGCGAGGGGCTGAGCGATGAGTTGCTGCGCCTGATAGAGTCTGTGGAAACGCGAACCGCGGACAATGACGCCTTCTTTCTCAACATCGCCTTCAATTATGGCGGCCGTGACGAGATCGTCCGCGCCGCGCAGCGTGCAGCCAAGGCCCATGACGGCGATTTGTCCGCACTGAACGAAGCCGAGTTCGCCCGTTATCTGGACACGGCTGACCTGCCCGACCCAGATCTGGTGATCCGCACCAGCGGTGAACGCCGCATCTCCAACTTTCTTCTCTGGCAAGCCGCTTACGCCGAATTCGTCTTTATGGACACGCTCTGGCCGGACTTTGACAAATCAGCCTTTGAGGCCGCCTTGTCTGAATACGCCAGCCGGGACCGTCGCTATGGCGGCGTGCGCCATGGCTGACCCTGATGACCCTGAAAGCACCACCGCGCCTCGCAAGCCTATGCGCGGCGATCCCATGTTCTCCAGACGGGTGCTGTCCGCGCTGGTGCTTGCGCCTGTCTCAATCGGATTGGTGATCTGGGGCGGGTCGGCGTTTTCCATCTTCATCGCCGCTTTCTCCGCCGCCATGGCGTGGGAATGGGTGCGCATGTCCGATCCGATGGCTCCGCCGCGCGCCTTTGCGATCGCCACAGGCACCGCTGTGGGCGGGGTGATGCTCGCCAGCCAGCTTGAGCTTTTGGGGGCTGCGGCCTGGATCCTGGGCGGCGCTCTCGCAGCCTACGCAGACCGGAGACCTCGCAGCCGGGGTTATGAGGCCTTGTTCGGCGTTGCGTATGTGGCGCTGGCCGCGAGCGTTCTGGGCGCTTTGCGTCATGAGGAGAGTGCGGGACTGGCTGGCGTCGTCTTTCTGATCAGCGTCGTCTGGGCGGCGGACACGTTCGCCTATCTGGCGGGGTCCTGGCTGGGCGGTTGGAAGCTGTTACCCGCCGCGAGCCCCAACAAGACCTGGGCGGGGCTGGTTGCGGGGCTCGCCTTTGGTGTGATCGCCGGCGCGTTTTCGGCCTGGTGGGCGGGCTGGGACCCAAGGCATGGTGCGATGCTGGCTGCGCCCACGGCGCTGTCGGCGGTGGCGGGTGATCTGTTGATGTCGCTGGCCAAGCGCCGCTTCGGGGTCAAGGATGCCGGCACGGTGATCCCCGGGCATGGCGGCGTGCTGGACCGGGTGGATGCGCTGATGATGGCGGCCCTTTTCGCCGGGATATGGTCCTGGGTCGGGCCGGGCGGATGGCCTGGAGGGGGCGCATGAGCGCACGGACCGTTACAATTCTGGGCGCGACCGGCTCTGTCGGGCGCGCGACGCTGGATCTGATTGAACGGGCGCCCCAGGGCGCGTTTGATGTCGTGGCGCTGACGGCGAACAGCCAGTCCGCTGACCTGGCCGCGCTTGCGATCCGGACGAAGGCGCAGTTCTGCGCCGTCGCCGATCCGGAAGCCGGGCCTGCGCTCGAGGCTGCGCTGCAAGGCACATCCATTCGCAGCGCCGCCGGGCCTGACGCTGTCTGTGAAGCCGCGCGCATGTCTGCGGACTGGGTGATGGCGGCGATCGTCGGCGCAGCCGGACTGCCGCCGACGCTGGAGGCCGTGCGTCGCGGTGCAGCAGTGGCTTTCGCCAACAAGGAAGCGCTGGTTTGCGCCGGGGATCTGTTCATGACCGCTGCGCGGGAGGCGGGGGCCCGCCTGTTGCCCGTGGACTCAGAACATAACGCCATCTTCCAGGCCTTTGACGAAAAGCAGCGCGCTGGCATTCGCCAGATCATCCTCACCGCATCGGGCGGCCCGTTCCGGCACTGGACGCTCGAGCAGATGGGGCAAGCGAGCCCGGCGCAGGCGGTGGCGCATCCGACCTGGACCATGGGCGCGAAAATCTCGGTGGATAGCGCCACCATGATGAACAAGGGTCTTGAAATCATAGAGGCGTGCCATCTGTTCGGTCTGCCTCAAACCGATGTGGATGTTCTGGTGCACCCGGAATCCATTGTTCATGGCCTGGTGGAGTACGCAGACGGCGGCATGCTCGCTCAGCTTGGCATGCCGGACATGCGCACGCCCATCGCTCACGCCCTGGCCTGGCCTGACCGGCTTGAGACGCCTGTCGAGCGGCTCGATCTCGCCAAGCTCAGCCAGCTTACCTTCGAAGCTCCTGATCCGGTGCGGTTTCCTGCGCTTGGCCTGGCGCGAGCCGCCTTTGATGCGGGGCGGGGCGCGCCAGCGATTTTCAATGCGGCCAATGAAGTGGCGGTCGCCGCCTTTCTGAATGGTCAGATAGGCTTTCTTGACATCGCGGCATGTGTCTCTGACTCTCTGGAGCGAGGGGAAGCAGACGGCGTCGCATCCGTGCAGCCATCTGACTTTGAGGCTGTGTTGGACGTGGACCGGCAAGGCCGCCGGTTGGCGATGGACGCGGTTAAGCAGCGAACCCGTTAAAGCGGCCGCTGCGTAAGGAGACTACATGCTCGACTGGCTTGGGTCCGGAACCCTGTCCATTCTCGCCTTTGTCATGGTGATGGGGTTCGTCGTGATCATTCACGAGCTGGGCCATTACTGGGCCGGGCGGCTCTGCGGCGTACAAGCGGATGCGTTCTCAATGGGGTTTGGCCCGACGCTGGTCTCGCGCACCGACAAGCTTGGAACGGTCTGGAAAGTCAGCGCACTGCCCCTGGGCGGGTTTGTGCAGTTCCGCGGCGACGCCAACGCCGCCAGCGCGCCGGATTACGAAACGCTCGACAGACTGCGCGCTGAACATCCCGATCCCGATAGCGTGCTGCATTTCAAACCGGTCTGGCAACGCGCCTTCATTGTGGCGGCGGGGCCGCTGGCCAACTTCCTTTTGGCGATGGTGTTGTTCTCGATCCTCGGCGTGATGAATGGCGAGCGGGTGATCGAACCGCGCATCGGCGTGGTGGAAGAGGGCTCTGCGGCGGCGCAAGGCGGGTTCATGCCCGGCGATCTTGTGACAGAGATCAACGGATCACAGATCAGCAATTTCAACTCGATCCGCGAATATGTCGCCACCCGCGCCAATCAGCCCATCCGTTTCACGGTCGAGCGTGACGGATCGCCTGTTGAGCTCACCGTCACGCCCGATCGCACCTTGCGGCCTGACGGCCTGGGCGGCGAGCGCGCTGTCGGATTCATGGGGGTGGGCGTCTCTCAGGATGCGCAGATCCAGGTGGTCCGACCCGCGCTCTGGGAAGCGCCGATTTACGGCGTGACGCGAACGGTCGAGACGACCGGCACGATCATCAGTTATCTGTCGCGACTGGTCACGGGGCGAGCATCCACAGAACATATCAACGGCCCGGTCGGGATCGCCACCACGGCGGGGCAACTCGCCAATCTGGCGGTCAGCGATGGCGGCGCGGCCCAGCCAGTCGGCCTGCTAACGCGTCTTGAGCGGCTGTTTGTGGTGATGTTGGCGCTGTCCGCCCTGCTGAGCGTCGGACTGGGGTTAATGAATCTTCTGCCCATTCCGGTTCTCGACGGCGGGCACCTTGTGTACTACGCCTATGAAGCGATAGCGAAGCGCCCGCCAAGCCCCTCCGTTCAGGAAATGGGGTTTCGGCTGGGTCTTGGCTTGATTTTGGCCATGTTCTTGGTGGCCACTTGGAATGATTTGAGCTATTTGCGCGGACAGTTCCTGTGACAGGGGACGTCGCGGGCGAGGGACGAGGGCCTTTCATGAATGTGATTTTCAAAGGATTGGCGGCTGCGCTCCTGAGCGTGATCACCGCAGGCGTCGGCCATGCGCAGGATGCGGGCGTTAACCCCGCAGCCTCCACGCCGGAGACGGCGCAGGTGGAAAGTGCGCCGCAGCGAGCCCAGCAGCCCATCCTGCAAATCCTTGTGGAAGGCAATCAGCGCGTCGAAGCGGATACGATTCTGTCCTATCTGCTGATCCAGCCGGGCGACCTGCCCAATTCGCGCCTGATCAACCTGTCGATCCAGACCCTTTACAGCACCAACCTCTTCTCGGACGTCCGGGTGGCGGTCGACGGCGCGTCCCTGGTTCTGTTTGTGGAAGAAAATCCCATCGTCAACCGTGTGATTCTCGAGGGTAATCGCGCCATCAACGACGAGAAGATCACCGACGAGATCGAGCTTCAGGCGCGCGCCATCTTCACCCGCTCCCGGGTGCAGTCAGATGTGCAGCGCATTCTCGAAGTGTATCGCCGTTCGGGTCGGTTCGCGGCTCAAGTGACCCCGCAAATCGTCGAGCTGCCGCAAAACCGGGTTGATCTGGTCTTTGAAATCTCTGAAGGCCCGGTGACGGGCGTCGAGCGCATCTCGTTTGTGGGCAATGAAGCGTATTCTGACCGCCGACTGCGCGGCGAAATCGTCACCACCGAGGCGCGATGGTGGAAATTCTTCAGCTCGAACGACAATTACGATCCGGACCGGATCGAATATGACCGTGAGCAGCTGCGCACCTTCTACAATGACCGCGGCTTTGCAGATTTCCGCGTCACGTCGGTTTCCGCCGAGCTGGCGCCTGATCAATCTGAATTCTACGTCACCTTCACCATGGATGAGGGCGAGCGCTATGAGTTCGGCGATATAAGCGTCGAAACTGAAATCTCTGATCTGAACATCGAGTATCTCGAAGCGGTTCTGCCGACCCAGCCGGGCCGCCTTTACGTGGGCAGCCTGATCGAGGACGCCACGGATTCGCTCACCTTCGCCGCGGGCGCCGCTGGCTACGCCTTTGTGGATGTCAGCCCGCGCGTGGCGCTGAACCGGGAAGACCAGACGGTCGACATCACCTACGTGATCGAGGAAAGCCCGCGCGTTTACATCGAGCGCATCGACATCATCGGCAACACGCGCACCTTGGACCGCGTCATTCGCCGCGAGCTGGATCTGGTGGAGGGCGACGCCTTCAATCAGGCCCTTGTGAACGTGTCGCGCTCGCGTGTGGGGCAGCTGGGCTTCTTTGAAGACGTCCAGGTCGAGCCGATCCAGGGCAGCGCGCCTGATCGCGCCCAGGTTCAGGTGCGCGTGGCGGAACAGCCGACCGGTGAACTGGCCTTCGGCGCCGGCTTCTCATCGACGGACTCCTTCCTGGTCGATTTCTCGATCTCCGAGCGCAATTTGCGCGGCCGTGGCCAGTTCCTGCGTCTGCGGGTCTCCACCAGCTCGCGCCAGCAGCAGATCGATATCCGCTTCACCGAGCCGCGCTTCCTGGATCGCAATCTGGCCGCAGGTTTTGACCTGTTCCGCGTGCGCTCTGATTTCTCGAGCGAAGCCTCGTTTGAGACGGAATCAACGGGCTTCACCCTGCGCGCCGGTTTCCCGCTGACGCGGGCTGTGCAGGCAGGCGTCAGCTATACGATGCGCACCGATGACGTGACGACCTATTCGGGCGTCTCGGAATCCATTCAGCGCGCTGCCGGCTCACGCGTCACTTCGCTGATGGGCTATTCGCTGCGCTGGAACCGGACGGACGATTATCGGGAACCGACCCGGGGCTTCCAGCTGAGCTTCAACCAGGATTTCGCCGGTCTCGGCGGGGATGTGCGGTATGTCCGCTCCGAGCTGCAGGGCGGCATCTATCGCAGCGTCTGGCGCGATCGCCTGGTGTTCAGCGCCACCGGGTCTGCCGGCTATCTGTTCTCCTGGGGCGGCGACACGGCGCGAATCAATGACCGCTTCTTCAAAGGCGGGAACTCGTTCCGCGGCTTTGAAACCGCCGGTATCGGCCCTCGGGTCGTGCAGCGACGCGATGAAGCGCTGGAAGACGGCGATGAGTTTGTCTCCGGCGACGCTCTGGGCGGTAATTTTTACGCCATCGGCGCTCTGGAAATGGGCTTCCCGCTGGGTCTGCCGGAGCAATATGGCATTCGCGGCAGCCTGTTTACTGAATTCGGCACGGTCGGCGTCCTTCCCGATGACGACCAGATCGCCGATGATGGCACGGACGCGGCCATCTTCACCGTTGACGACCTGGCGCTGCGCGCATCGGCCGGTATGAGCATCTTCTGGGATTCTCCTTTCGGCCCGGTGCGGTTTGACCTGGCGCACGCCTTTATCAAGGAAGATTACGACCAAGGGGCGTTCTTCCGCTTCAGCACACGAACGGGGTTCTAAACTCATGAAACGTCAGATTTTCGCCACTATGCGCCCGCTGCGCATGCTCGCCGCAGCCCTGGCTTTGAGCATCGGCTTCAGCGCTGCGAGCTTTGCTCAAGGCGTGCTGGTCATGAACGAACAGCGCATCTTGCGAGAGAGCGCTGTCGGCCAGCACATCACCACGCGACTTGAAGCCATCGGTCAGGAGATCCAGGCCGAACTTCAGCCGCAACAGGCTGCGATCCAGTCTGAAAGCGAAGCGCTGAACGCTGAGCTCTCGGCTTTGTCCGAAGACGCGATCCGCCAGCGTCCCGACCTGGCTGCGCGCTATGAAAGCCTGCAGCGTGACGCGGCGACCTTCGAGCAGACCCGCCGCATTCGCGCTCAGGAACTGCAAGCGACCGAGCAACAGGCCATGCGTCCTGTTCTGCCGATCCTGCAGGAAGTGCTGCAAGAGATCGTCAATGAACGCAATGCGGACGTGCTCATCGACCGCTCTGTGGTGGTCTATGCCGCAGATTCCGTCGACATCAGCCAGTCTGCGATCGAGCGCCTGAACCAGCGGATCTCGACCACGCCGGTCAACCGCGTGCGCGTTCCCACCCAGCCTGCTCAACAGCAGCAATAAGGTTGGTCTGATATGGGGGCCGACCCGCGATTTTTTGAGCGGCTCGGCCCGCTCAAGGCTTCTGACATCGCCGCGCTTATCGGGTCTGACCTGATCGGCGACGGCGATGTCGCTGTTTTTGACGTCTCAACACCTGACGCGGCGCAGCCGGGCGAGTTGATGTTTCAGGCCGGCAAAGCGCCGCCGGAAACGCCGCCCGTTGCTGGCGTCGCGATTGTCCCGGACGCCAGCTGGGCGGACGCCTTGCCCCATTGCGAGGCTGTTCTGGTGCACCGGGTTCCACGCGCAGGTTTTGCGCAGGCGGCGGCCCGGCTCCTGACTACGCGATTTCATGACGGCGCGGACTTCATTCACTCCACTGCACAGATTGCCGAAACAGCGCGTCTGGCGCCCGGCGTCATCGTCGGCCCGGATGCTGTCATTGGCGAAGGCGCGCGCATTGAGGCCGGAGCGATTATCGGGCCTGGCGTCGTCATCGGCGCGCACACACGGATCGGCGTTCGCGCGAATGTGCAATGCGCGCTGATTGGCGCGAAATGTGAAATTTCCGCAGGCGCGGTTGTCGGGGAGGCCGGCTTCGGCCTGGCCTATGAAAAGGGTGAGGTGTTCACCCTGCCGCATCTGGGGCGCGTGGTTATCGAAGACGAGGCGACGCTCGGCGCCAACGCGACCGTGGATCGCGGCATGCTCAAGGACACCCGGATCGGCAAGGGCGCGCGGATCGATAATCTCTGCCATATCGGCCATAACGTGGATGTGGGCGAGTATGCGGTGATGGCGGCGTTTGCCGGCATCTCAGGCAGCACCATCATTGGCGCTGGCGCGCAATTTGGCGGCCGTGTGGGCGTTGCAGACCATTTGAAAATCGGCGCCGGGGCTCGGCTTGCGGCGGACGCCGCCGTGATGAAGGACGTGCCGCCGGGGGAAACCTGGGCGGGGTCGCCCGCGCAGCCCATCCAGAGCTTCATGCGGGAGACGGCTTGGTTGCGGCGTGCGGTTGGACGCAAGTCCAAACCTGATCGCAAGAAGGATGAGACATGAGCGATGAGTCCACGGCCATCGGGCCTGATGAAATCCTGCGCCGTCTGCCCCATCGCTATCCGTTCTTGATGGTGGACCGGGCGGAAGCCTATGTGGCGGGAGAGTCCATTGTCGGATTCAAGTGCGTCTCGGCCGCCGAACCGCACTTTCAGGGGCATTTCCCCGAAAACCCGGTCATGCCCGGCGTGCTGATCATCGAGGCGCTGGCCCAGACGGGCGCAATCCTGATGTCAAAAACGCTCAATGCGGACATTTCCAACACGCTGATTTATTTCATGGGTGTCGAGCAAGCCAAATTCCGGCGTCCTGTCCGTCCCGGTGATGTGCTGGAGATGCCCGTTGAGGTCACTGCGAACCGCCGCGGCGTTTTCAAATTCAAGGGCGAAGCGCGCGTGAACGGCGTCCGATGCGCGGATGCGACCTTCTCGGCGACGTCTGCGCCGCGCGAAGCCTGACGGAGCGAGCATGACTCACACCATCCATCCTACCGCCCTTGTAGACGACAGCGCCCAGCTTGGCGACGGCGTCGAGATCGGCCCGTTCTGCACTGTCGGTCCGAATGTGAAGATCGGCGACCGCACGCGCCTGATCTCTCATGTGACGCTGAGTGGTCAGACGGATCTGGGCGCGGACTGCTTGCTGCACCCGTTCGTTTCGCTTGGCGAACCGCCCCAGGACTTCAAGTTCAAGGGCGGCGATGTGCGGCTGATCGTCGGGGATCGCAACATTCTGCGCGAGCAGGTGACCATGCATATGGGCACCGAAACCGCGAAGGGCGTGACCCAGGTCGGCTCTGATAACTTCTTCATGGTCGGGGCGCATGTGGCCCATGACTGCACCGTCGGAAACCATGTGGTGTTCGCCAACAATGCGACGCTGGGCGGTGATTCCACGGTGGCCGATTACGTGATCATGGGCGGGCTGTCGGCGTTGCACCAGCAATGCCGGATCGGCAAGTACGCCTTTATCGGCGGCGGCGCCCCGGTGACGGGCGACGTTATTCCCTATGGCATGGTGGATAATCTCGGTGCGCTGGCGGGTCTCAACCTGGTCGGGCTCAAACGTCGCGGCTTTGCGCGCGATGCGATCCATGATCTGCGCGCGGCATACCGTCTGGTCTTCGCCAATGAAGGCGCGTTCAATGAACGCATCGAGGACGCGGCGCGTCTGTTTGAGAACCGGCCTGAAGTGATGGATATCGTTGAGTTCATCCGCACTCCGGCCAAACGCCCGCTTTGTTCGCCAGAGGGGCGCTAGGTCTTGGCGGAGTTTGAGCGTCTGGGGCTGATTGCGGGGGGCGGCGACCTTCCTGTCTATGTGGCCGAAGCCGCTCAGGGCGGAGACCGGCTGGCGTGCGTCATCGCGCTCAAAGGATTTGCCGATCCGACTCGTTATGAGAGCCCGATCATTCGCGGCATCGCCCAGCTGGGGCAGGTGGTGAAGGATCTGCGTCTGGCCGATTGCGACGCAGTCTGCTTCGCCGGCATCGTGACACGGCCAGATTTCTCGGCGCTCAAACCTGACCTGAAGGGCATGACCTTTCTGCCCCAGGCGCTGGCGGCCGCGACCCGGGGCGATGACGCGCTGTTGCGCGCCATTGTCGGGTTCTTCGAGAAAGAGGGTTTCACAGTCATCGGGGCCAATGACATTGCGGACGAGCTTCTGGTCGATCCTGGTCTGATCGGCACGGTCGAGCCGAGCCCAGGCGTGCGGGCGGACGCCGCCAAGGCGCTTCATATCGCTGGGGTGACGGGCGCGGAGGATATCGGGCAGGGCGCTGTGGTGTGCGACGGGCTTGTGCTGGCCGTGGAAGCGCAGGAAGGCACCGATCAGATGCTGGCGCGCGTCGCCGGCTTGCCGCCCGAGCTGAGAGGCTCCGCCATGACCCGCAAGGGCGTGCTCGCCAAACGTCCCAAGCCCGATCAGGAACGGCGTATTGATTTGCCGGTGATCGGCGTCTCTACGGTTGAGGGCGCCGCGCGCGCGGGTCTCGCCGGTATCGTCATCCCTGCGGGCGGGGCTATGGTTTTAGGCCGGGAGGCTGTTGCGCGCGCCGCCGATGCGGCGGGGCTCGCAGTCTGGGCCGTATCTATGGACGAGCTGGCGGGTGTCGCCGATGACCGAAACTCTGACCGCAAACACTGATCTGGCGCGTGCGCCCAGGATTTTCCTGGTGGCGGCGGAACCGTCTGGCGATGCGCTGGCGGGCGATCTGATCGACGCCCTGCGCGTACTACGCCCGGATGTCGAGATCGCCGGCGTTGGCGGGCCAGAGATGGCGAAGCGCGGCGCCGTCTCTCCCTTTGACATTTCCGAGCTGTCGGTTTTTGGACTGTTTGACGGGCTGAAAATCATCAACCTCGTCCATCAGCGCGCTCAGGAGACCGCGGACGCCGCCAAGGCGTTTGGCGCGGATGCTGTGGTGCTGATTGATTCGTGGGGGTTCATGCTGCGCGCCGCCTGGAAACTGCGTGAAGCTTTGCCGGACGTGCCGTTGATCAAATATGTGGCGCCTCAGGTCTTCGCGGCCCGGCGCGAGCGCGCCAAAGTCGCAGCAGACACGTTTGATCACCTCCTGGCGATTCATCCGTTTGACGCGCCATACTTCACCGAACACGGCATGGATGTGAGCTTTGTGGGCAATCCGGCGCTTGAGCGTGACCTCAGCGGCGACGGCCCGGCTTTTCGCGCCCGTCACGGCGTCAGCCCCGAGGATCCGCTTTTGCTGGTCTTGTTCGGCAGTCGGGCTTCGGAATTGACCCGGCTATTCCCGCGCTTCGCCGACGCCGCCCGCCGTTTAAAGGCCGAGCGGCCGGACCTCAAGCTGGTCACCCCGCTGGCTCCGTCTATTGCGGCGCAGGCGCGGGAGATGCTCAAGGCGGAGCCCGCCTTTGAAGATCTGATCATCGTGGATGGCGAAGAGCGCCGGGACGCGTTCCATGCTGCGGATGTGGCTCTGGCCTGTTCAGGCACGGTGACGCTGGAGCTGGCGCGTTTGGGCGTGCCTACGGTTGCGGCCTATCGTCTGGGCTGGCTGGCCTGGGCGGCGGCGCGGTTCTTCCTGATGAAATCCAAATACATCTCGCTCGCCAATATCGCCGCAGACGAAATGCTGATCCCAGAACATGTCCAGACCCAGTGTCGGGGCGATGTGCTGGCGCACAGCGTCGGCGCCTTGCTGGATGATCCTGAGCGCCGGTCGGACATATCAGCCAAGCTGCGTGCGGTGACCGATCATATGCGCGGTGAAGGCGGATCTCCGTCCGCGAACGCCGCCGCGGCGGTGTTGTCCCTGATCTGAGCGGTGACTGATTCCATACAAGGGACATGCTTGCGCTTAGAAATGTAGCATATATACTATCTTTCGAAGCTTAAGCAGGAGGTCATCATGCGTGCTCAGGGCCCGCTCCACGGTTTTTACATCGCTGACTCCAGCGACGATCCACAAAAGGCGCAAGCCTGGGCGCAGACGTCCAAACGGCGCCCATTGGTGGTCCTGACCGTGATGATGTTTGTGGTCTTCGCAATCGTGCTGTCCGTCGTGATCGACGGCGTCCTTCAGGCCCTGATCGCGCAAACGGCGATTATTGAGTCCATGACGGGGCTTGCGCCCGTTCTGCTGATTGGCGCGGGGGCTGCGATCTGGCTGGACAGAAAGCTTTATCTGGCTAGTCGACCAGCCTTCGCCGTGCCGGGGGAGCCCTATGATGAGCGGCAGCAAGCGCTTGTCGCCATGGCGACTCGGCAAGGGCTGAAACTGGCGCTCGCGCTTCTGGTCATCGTCGCGGCGGTTGGCGCGTCGCCCTTGCCAGCAGGATATTCAATCGGTGTAGGCTTGGCGGCGATCGCACTAGCCCTGTCCGGACCTCAACTGGTGCTGGCCTGGACGTTGAAAGCCTCTGATTTCAACTTTTCAGGCGATGAGGATGGGGACGCAGATGGCTGATCCCGTCGCCTTCCAGAACCGGGTGAAGACCTATCGCGTGGATCGCGGCTTGTCCCGGCAGGAGCTGGCGAACCGGGTTCAGGTCCACCCCCAGACGATCGGGGCCATCGAGCGGGGCCAGTTCAATCCCACCATCGAAGTTGCGCTAAGGCTGTCTGAGACGCTGGGAGTTGGGCTCGATGACTTGTTTTCACGAGATGGATTCGGCTCGCTGAAAGGCTAGTGTGCTGACAAAAGAAAACCGGCGAAGCTACTGCTTCGCCGGTCTTTTTTGTAATCTACTTATAAGCCGATTAGCGTTTGTCGATGCCGACGAAGTCGCGGGCGGTCGCGCCGGTGAAGGCCTGGCGCGGACGGCCGATTTTCTGGCTCGGATCCTCGATCATTTCCGACCATTGCGCGATCCAGCCGACAGTGCGGGCCAGGGCGAACAGCACGGTGAACATCTCGGTCGGGAAGCCCATGGCTTTCAGGGTGATGCCCGAATAGAAGTCGATGTTCGGATAGAGCTTCTTCTCGACGAAGTACGGATCTTCCAGCGCGATCTTCTCCAGCTCCATGGCGACGGCCAGAAGCGGATCATTGCGCACGCCCAGCTCGTCGAGCACGGCGTGGCAGGTTTCGCGCATCACTTTGGCGCGCGGATCGTAGTTCTTGTACACGCGGTGGCCAAAGCCCATCAGGCGGAACGGATCGTTCTTGTCTTTTGCCTTGGCGACGTATTCGGGGATGTTCTCCACCGAACCGATTTCCGCCAGCATGTTGAGCGCCGCTTCATTGGCGCCGCCATGCGCCGGGCCCCACAGCGAGGCGATGCCGGCCGCGATGCAGGCGAACGGGTTGGCGCCCGAAGAGCCGGCGAGACGCACGGTCGAAGTCGACGCGTTCTGCTCGTGATCGGCGTGCAGGGTGAAGATCTTGTCCATGGCGCGCGCCAGGGTCGGGGAGACTTCGTATTTCTCCGCCGGAACCGCAAAGCACATCTGCAGGAAGTTGGACGCGTAATCGAGATCGTTCTGCGGAGTCACAAAGGGCTGGCCGATGTGATACTTGTACGCCCGCGCCGCGATGGTCGGCATTTTCGCGATCATGCGATGGCTCGCGATCAGGCGGGCCTTCGGATCATTGACGTCCGTAGAGTCGTGATAGAACGCGGACAGCGCGCCCACAGTGCCGACCATGATCGCCATCGGGTGCGCGTCACGACGGAAGCCGCGGAAGAACTGGTCAAACTGGTCGTGCAGCATGGTGTGGCGACGGATCGTCCAATCGAACTCTTCGAGTTCCTTGGCGTTCGGCAGTTCACCGTTTTGCAGCAGGTAGGCGACTTCGATGAAGCTGGCGTTGTCGGCCAGCTGATCGATCGGATAGCCGCGATACAAAAGCGTGCCTTCATCGCCGTCGATATAGGTGATCTGGCTTTCGCATGACGCGGTGGACGTGAAACCGGGGTCAAAGGTGAAAACACCCGCATTTTTATAAAGCGCACGAATGTCGATGACGTCCGGACCGATGGAGCCGCCATACACAGGCAGGTCATAAGTCTCGCCATTAATCGACAGCTGTGCGGAACCTTTCGGTTGAATCTTGTTTTCCATATCTCCAACCCCTTTTCTATGGGTCATGATGAACGCGGCCTGTGAAGGGGCGCGACCTAGTCCATCACGTCATTGAGCCGATCCAGAACTTCATCGCGTCCCAGAACCGCCAGTACGAAACTCATATCCGGCGCTGGCGCGCCACCGGTGAGAGCCGCTCGGAGCGGCTGGCCCACCTTGCCAAATCCAACGTCTTCAGCCTCTGCGAAAGCGTTAAGCACCTCGCCCAAAGCCGCCTCGGTCCAATCTGGCGTAACCCGTAAAACCTCTGCAAGGCGCGATAAAAGCGCCTTGGCGTCATCCTTGAGCGCCTTTGCGGCTTTGCCCGTCAACTCGATCGGGCGCGGACGGATGAGGAAATAGGTCTGATCTTCCAGTTCTGCGAGGGTGGCCGCCCGTTCTTTCAGCACTTTCATCGCTGAAGACACCCAGACTTTCGCCTGATCATCCAGCCGCACATCTTTGCGGCCTTCAAGGCGATCCCACAACAGATCGGTCAAACGCGCATCTTCGGCGCGCTTCATATGCCAGGCGTTGACGCTGGACATCTTGTCGAAATCCAGCCGCGCCGGGGCTTTGCCGAGGCCTTTGAGGTCAAAGGCTTCAACCATTTCAGCGTCGGTGAAGTATTCCTGGTCCCCTTTGGACCAGCCGAGCCGCAGCAGATAATTGCGCAGGCCCTCGGGCAAATAGCCCATGTCGCGATACGCTTCCACGCCCAGCGCGCCATGGCGCTTGGACAGTTTCTTGCCGTCCGGCCCGTGAATCAGCGGGATATGGGCGAAGACCGGAATGTCCCAGCCCAGCGCATTATAGATCTGGGCCTGTCGGCCAGCGTTCACCAGGTGGTCATCGCCGCGAATGATGTGGGTGACGCCCATATCATGATCATCGACCACGACGGCGAGATTATAGGTGGGATTGCCGTCACCGCGCAGAAGCACGAGATCGTCAAATTCCTTGGCGCCCCAGCGCACTTGTCCCTGAACCGCATCCTCGATCACCGTGTCGGTGTCCGAGGCGCGAAAGCGCACGACGAAAGGCGCGTCTGCAGGCGCTTCGGACAAGGCGCGGTCGCGCCAGGGCGAACGCAGCGCCCGGCCTTCAGCGAAGGCCTGTTCGCGCAGGGCCTCTGTTTCTTCCGCCGTGCAATAGCACCGGAACGCCGCGCCTTTTTCGATCAGCGCGTCCACAATTTCACGGTGGCGGTCCGCGCGGGCGAATTGGGAGACGGTCTCGCCATCCCACTCCAGGCCCAGCCAGCTCAGGCCGTCCACGATCGCCTGAACCGTCTCGTCAGTTGAGCGGGCGCGATCGGTGTCTTCAATGCGCAGCTTGAATTCGCCGCCATTCGCCCGCGCAAACAGCGCGTTGAACAACGCGGTGCGAGCGCCGCCAATATGCAGGTAGCCAGTCGGGGACGGCGCGAACCGGGTGATGATTTTCATATGATCTTGCAATTGCGAATTCATGCTGCAGTGCGAAGGGTCGTGCTCTTTAGCACGCCAAACCGCATCCGTCATAGCCTCAGCCTGATGTTCACGCCAAAATGAAGGTGTGAAGTCTTTCAAGTTTCCACCCACAGGGGAAAGTCCCGCCCTGCGCCAGGCGATGCTCGCCGGGCTGGGCGCCCCGTTGACTGTGAATGCACCTGATCCATACCGGCTGATCTTATGGGCGCCGGTCGCGCTTGCGGTGGGATCCGCGGCTTACTTCTCCTGGCCGGTTGAACCGGGAGGAATTCCGGTCCTGACAGGCGTAATTATCACCGCGCTTTGTGGGCTGGGCTGGAGCGTGCGCCGTGATGTCAGCACGCTGTATGTCTGGGTTCTTCTTGGCTGCATCTGTCTGGGCTTTGTTCTCGCGGGGCATCGCAGCCATGCGTTGGCGCCGCCGCCGCTGGAGCGCTATGTCAGCGAACGCAGCGCGCAAGTGACGGGCTGGATCGAACGCGTGGAGCGACTGGATGGGCGTGCGCGCCTGTTGATCCGGGTCCATGAGCTGGAACACGCCGAGACCCCGCCTGTACGCGTGCGGGTCCGGGCGGGGCTGGGCGCTTTTGAACCCGGCGACGCCATCCAAGTGCGCGCCCGCCTGTCGCGGCCGTCAGCGCCCGTGGCCGCAGGCGGGTATGACCCGGGCCGAGCGGCCTGGTTTGATCAGATCGGTTTGACGGGATACGCGATCTCCGATCTGGAGCCCGCCGAGATCGCCGCGCCCAGACCGCGAATTCTGGATCTGGCGCGGTTTCGCTGGCGCTTGTCTGAGCGATTGCAGGCGGGGGCCGGGTCGCGCACCGGCGCCGTGGCGGCGGCCTTGCTGACCGGGGAGCGGGCGCGCGTGTCCTTTGAGGATGCAGAGGCCCTGCGCCTGTCGGGTCTGGGCCATATTCTGGCGATTTCCGGGCTCCACATGGCCTTGTTCGCCGGCGGCGCTTATTGGCTGATCCGCCTGATCTTCGCCGCATGGGAGCCTTGGGCGCGCGGGAATGATCCGCGAAAGCCCGCAGCCCTGGGCGCGTTGGTCGCGGCGAGCCTCTATCTGGTGGTGTCAGGCGCTGCGGTGTCCACCCAGCGCGCCTATATCATGGCGTTCGTGGTGCTGGTCGGCGTCTTGTGCGACCGGCAGGCCTTTTCCATGCGGTCTTTGGCGCTGGCCGCCATTTTCATCATCCTCATCACGCCTGAAAGCGTCATCGAACCGGGGTTTCAGATGAGCTTCGCCGCTGTTGCGGCGTTGATCGCCAGCTTTGACGTTTATCGTCGCTGGCGTCCCGAGGGCGGCGGCTCAACCTCGATCCTCGCCAAGCTCAAGGACGCGATAGCCGGCTTGAGCGCCACATCCCTGATCGCGGGGTCGGCGACCGGCGCGTTTGCGGTGTTTCATTTCCAGCGCATGGCCGCTTATGGGCTTTTGGCCAATCTGGCGGCCATGCCGCTTTTTACGTTCTGGGTGATGCCGGCGGGCGGCGCGGCGCTCCTGTTTTCGGTGATTGGGCTGGAAGGCCCGTTTCTATGGATCATGGACCAAGGGCTGCGCCGGGTTCTGGACGTGGCGTATTGGGCGTCAACGCTTGAAGGGGCGGTGGTGGGCGCCAACGCCGCAGATCCCGCGTTGCTGGCGCTGTACGGTCTGGGTTTCGCCTGTCTGGTGATCGGGCTGGGGTGGATGCGGCTGGGCGGCGGTGTGCTGGTTTGCGCCGCCTTGGCGCTTTTCATGGTGCAGGCGCCGCCGCAGATGATGATTACGGATGGCGGCGTGGTGCTGGCGCGGTTTGAGGGGGCGGGAGACGCCTTCACCGTCAGTGACCGCAGGCGGGGCCGGTTTGATGCGCGCGTCTTCCTGCAACGCACCGGAGCGAGCTATCGCCCGGAACGTGCGGCGCTGGCCTGCGACTCTCTGGGATGCACGGGGCGCACCGCGGAAGGCTTGCTGCTCGCCGTCACGGATAATCCCGAGGCGCTAGAGGATGATTGCGACCAGGCGGATCTGATCGTCTTTGACGGGGTCGTCTCCGCCTGGCGTAAGCGCCGCTGTGCAGCCTTGCTGTTAGATGACCCGGCGCGCGCCGAACTCGGCGGGCTGGAGTTCTGGGTGCATGAGGGCCGGGTGGTCCGCATGCGCGGCGCCGAGCAGGCCCGGCAGGGCCGTTTATGGGGCGGCGCGCAGGGCAGCTAGCTTATTGAAGCTTGAGCCCGGATTGAGACATGCGCCAGAGCAGGGCGTCGATGCGGTCCTGACCAAAGAAAGGTTCGCCGTTAAACACCATCAGCGGCACGCCCCAATGACCCGCCGCATCCTGATTGGCTTCGTTTTCGAGGATCTGGGCGTCAATCTGGTCGGATTGGGCGTCCGCTTCGGCATTCAGCCAGTCCGGGTCCAGTCCAGCCTTGTGAGCGGCTTCATCCAGCGCGCCGTCATCGGTCCAGGGTGTTTCATAGCCCGCGCTTGCGCCGCCCCAGATGCGCCGGCTGGCGGCGGCGATATACGCCAGCCCGTCGCCGGTTTGCGTGGCCAGAACGCCCAGTCGGTTGAGATAGGTGATGCGCGGCTGTTCAGGGGCGATCTTCAGTGTGCCTAGATCCTGAGCGATCGGATCGGGCGAAGGCGCGCTGATGGGCAGACCCAGGCGTTCCGCCTCGCGCGCCACATCAATGAGCACATAATGGATCCAGCGCGAATCGCGTTCTTCGAAGAACTCAGGGCTGCGCACCGCCAATGGGCGCACAATACGGACATTGAGCGTGAAGCCGTATTGATCGCGCAGGGCCAGCAGGCGCTGTGCTGCGATATAGCTGTAGGGGCTTCGAAACGACCAATAAAGGTCAAAGCTGAGCGCGGTCTGATCTGTCATGGTCTGTGCTGTCCTGATCGGGCGAAGCCCCGAGCGACAATACTAAACCGCGCAAATCAGCGCGCCTAGTGATAGCGCCGGATCAAGCCGACCAGACGCCCCTGCACCTTGACCTCGTTCGGGCCGAAAATGCGGGTTTCATAGGCCGGGTTCGCCGCTTCCAGAGCGATGGAACCGCCCTTCTTGCGCAGCTTTTTCAGCGTGGCTTCTTCGTCATGGACGAGGGCGACAACGATATCGCCGCTATTGGCGGTGTCGCCGCGTTTGATCACCACCAGATCGCCGTCGAGAATGCCGGCGTCGATCATGGAATCGCCATGCACTTCCAGCGCGAAATGCTCGCCGCCGGAAATCATGTTCGCCGGGACGGGCAAGCGGTCGGTTTCATGCTGGATCGCCTCAATCGGCACGCCGGCTGCGATTCGGCCCAGAACCGGCACGTCCACGCCCTGAATGCTCTCTTCGTGAGCGGGGGCGCCGAAGGGCGCTTTCACCACATTGGAGGCAGGCGCTGACGCGGGAGCGCCGGTTTGCGGCAGCTTCAGCACTTCCAGAGCGCGCGCCCGGTGGGCCAGCCGACGGATGAATCCGCGTTCTTCCAGAGCGCTGACCAGTCGATGCACGCCGGACTTGGAGGCGAGGTTGAGCGCTTCTTTCATTTCGTCAAAGGAAGGCGACACGCCGTCTTCAGACAGACGCTTGTTGATGTAGAGCAAAAGCTCGTGCTGCTTTTTGGTCAGCATGGTCGCCTCTTGGAACAAAATAGAAACTTACTAAAAGTGTTCTATGCATGTTCCGTCTTAACGTCAAGTGAAGCTGCGACGCGTTTAGAGCCCCATAAGGGTGCGCGTCGCCGCGGTGACATCGTCCTGCCGCATCAGGCTTTCACCGACCAGCAGAGACTTCGCGCCAGCGTGCTGCAATCTGACAGCGTCGTCACGGGTGAAGATGCCGCTTTCCGCCACCAGAAGCCTGTCATCACCCACCATAGGGGCAAGAGTTTCAAAGGTTTCCAGTGAGGTTTCGAAGGTGCGCAGATTGCGGTTGTTTACCCCCACAAGCGGGCTGGGGAGGGCCAGAGCGCGTTTCATTTCGGCGGCGTCATGCACTTCGACCAACGCATCCATATTCCATTTGAACGCTTCCTCGATCAGCGCGGCGGCGAGGGAATCATCAACGCTGGCGAGAATCACCAGGATGCAATCCGCGCCCAGCGCGCGTGATTCGGCGACTTGCCAGGGGTCGTAGAGAAAATCCTTGCGCAGGACCGGCAAAGACACCGCCGCGCGCGCCGCGACCAGATAGTCATCATGGCCCTGAAAGCTGGGCGCGTCGGTCAGAACAGACAGGCAGCTTGCGCCCCCGTCTTCATAGGCTTTGGCGAGTATGGGCGGGTTGAAGTCTTCGCGGATCAGGCCCTTGGACGGGCTGGCTTTCTTCACTTCCGCGATCAGGCTTAGCCCATGCTCGGTCGCATCGCGCTCCAACGCCGCCTTGAAGCCGCGGACCGGGCTCGCCTGCTGGGCGCGCTCGCAGACCGCTTCATAGGAGAGCGCGGCCTTGCGCTCGGCGATATCGGCGCGCTTGTAGGCTTCAATTCGGTTCAGGACGTCGCTCATCGGGCGTGTTCTCTTCAAGGTTTAAGCGCTTAGGCGTTGCTGGCTGTGACAAGGGCGTCGAGCGCAGCTTGCGCGCGGCCGTCATCAATCGCTGCGCCAGCCAGTTCCGCGCCGGTCTTCAGGTCTTCAGCCAAGCCTGCGAGCTTCAGCGCGGCGGCGGCGTTGATCAGGACGATATCGCGATAGGGGCCTTGCGCGCCCTTCAGGAGGTCTCGGATCGCCTGAGCGTTCTCTTCAGGTTCGCCGCCTTTCAGATCATCCAGTGCGGCGCGGCGCAGCCCTGCATCCTCAGGCGTGATCTCGTATTCACGGATCTCGCCGTCCGGCGTCAGTTCGGCGACATAGCTGACGCCGGTGGTGGTGATTTCATCGAGCCCGTCTTCGCCATGCACGATCATGGCGGCGTCCGCGCCCAACCCGCGCAGGGCTTCGGCCATGGGAACCAGCCATTTGCGGTCAAACACGCCCAGGAGCTGACGCTTCGCTCCGGCGGGGTTTGATAGCGGGCCCAGCAGGTTGAAAATCGTCCGCACGCCCAGCGTCTTGCGCGCCGGCCCCACATGACGCACGGCGCCGTGGTGAGCCTGGGCGAACAAAAAGCCCACGCGCGCCTGACCCAGTGCGGCTTCCACCTGATCAGGGCGGGCGAACAGATTTACGCCCAGGCTTTCCAGCACTTCCGCAGAGCCCGATTTGGAGGAGGCGGCCTTGTTGCCATGTTTGGCGACGACGGCGCCTGCGCCAGCGGCCACGAGGGCGGCGGCGGTCGAGATGTTCCAGGTGCCGCGCGCGTCGCCGCCGGTGCCGCAGGTGTCGATGGCGGCGGCGGGCGCATTGACCGGCGTCATGCGGGCGCGCATGGCCTTGGCGCCGACCATCAGCGCTTGCGGGCTTTCCCCCAAGGCGGTCAACGCCAACAGAAACCCGCCAACCTCCACAGGGTCGGCCTGACCCTCCATCAGCGCGTCAAACGCGTCCGCAAGCGCAGTCTCATCGGGTTCCTGGCCCAGGGCGAGGGCCTGAATGGCGGGACGCATGCGGCTCATGCCGCTTGCTCTGTGGTCAGACCCGCCAGACGCAGGAAATTGCCGATCAGCGCGTGACCATGCTCGGACGCGATGGATTCAGGGTGAAACTGAACGCCGTGAATGGGGCGGGTCTTGTGCATCAAGCCCATGATCTCGCCGTCTTCGGTGTGCGCATTGGCGACCAGCTCCGTGCCTTCGGGCAGGTCCACGGCCAGTGAGTGATAGCGCGTGGCCTGATAGGGCGAGGGCAGGGTCTCGAACACGCCTGTGCCGTCATGGCGGATCGGGCTGGTCTTGCCATGCATGATCGCCTTGGCCTGAATGACCTTGCCGCCAAACACCTGACCGATCGACTGAAAGCCGAGGCAGACGCCAAAGATCGGCAAGTCCTCCGGGGCGTTCCGGATCAGGTCCAGGCAGATGCCCGCTCGATCCGGATCACAGGGGCCGGGGCTGATCAGAACGCCTTGAGGGTTCAGGGCCAGGGCGTCCTCTGCGCTCATCGCATCATTGCGGATGACGCGGGTCGGCGCGCCCAGCTCCTGGACATAATGAACCAGGTTGAAGGTGAAGCTGTCATAATTGTCGATGATCAACAGCATGGAGGGCTCGCCGCATCCGTGAAAACTGATGTGGAACTTAAGCAAGGCGACACGCGCCGCCAACCGCGACTCGCTGTAAATAGGCACGGATGATCCGTACTGCTTCATATGCGCCGCATCTGGGCTCTGCCCTGGCCGCCGGTTTCATGCTGGTGGCGGCGCTCGCTTATAATCTGGGCGCCAATAGCAGCGAGGCCGAAGCGCGCGCCGTCGCGGCGCCTGCTGACCTCGACTCCCGCCAGCTCGCCTCGTCCTGGCCCGGCGTGATCCGCGTGGAGGCGGCGAACAGGATCGGCGCCGCGCCCGAGCCTTCAGTGGTTGAGACTTCAGTCCTTACCTCCGAGCCCGTTGAGCCGACGCTTTTGACGCCGCCTCTGACGTCAGGGCGGCCGCAACTGGCGGTCATCATTGACGATGTGGGGCTGGATGTCGCGGCGGCCCGGCGACTGATCGCGCTGGATGCGCCTGTCACCTTGTCTATTCTGCCCTATGCCGATGCGGCGTCAGCGCTCGCCCGTGAAGCGGGCGCGGCGGGGCGAGAGGTTTTCGTGCACCTGCCGATGGAGCCGGTGGGCGTGGAAGATCCTGGCCCGCACGCCCTGACCGAATTTCAGAGCCCGTCCGAGATGGCCTCGCGCATCGGCTGGGCGTTTTCGCGTGTTCCGGGCGCTGTGGGATTCAACAATCATATGGGCAGCCGTCTGACGTCTGACAGACGCGCCATGGACGCCATGTTTTCTGCCAGCGATCTGCCGCGCTCCATGCTTTTCGTGGATTCGCTGACCCATCCGCGCTCTCAAGCGGCTTCCGCAGCGCAAGCGGCCGGTCTGACTGCGATGACCCGCGATGTGTTTCTGGACCATGTGCCGGATGAGGCGTCAGTGAGCGTTCAGCTC
The DNA here is from genome assembly GCF_000420265.1 of Oceanicaulis alexandrii DSM 11625. Lineage (NCBI taxonomy): Bacteria > Pseudomonadati > Pseudomonadota > Alphaproteobacteria > Maricaulales > Maricaulaceae > Oceanicaulis > Oceanicaulis alexandrii. The sequence goes on along the minus strand of NZ_ATUP01000001.1, from coordinate 115,713 downwards.
AACCAGGCCCTGGCTCTGGCGCTGCAGAACGGGCAGGCGATCGCCATCGGCCATCCGCGCCCTGAAACCCTGGCGGTGCTGGCGGATCTGTCGCGCCGGGCGGAGGCCGTAGGCGTGGAGCTGGTCACGATCAGCGCTCTGGGCGCGGCTCAGGCTCAAGCCCAAGTCCAAGACAGCTAGACGAAACGCCAGGCTTCGGCGGCGGCGCGGAACAGGGCGCGCGCCTTGTTCACTGTCTCCTGGTGTTCGGATTCCGGATCGGAATCGAGCACGACGCCTGCGCCGGCCTGCACATGCATCTGGCCATCCTTGACGATGGCGGTGCGCAGCGCGATCGCCATGTCCATATCGCCATTGGCGCCGAAATACCCCACAGCGCCGGCATAGATGCCGCGGCGATAGGGCTCGAGTTCGTCAATGATCTCCATCGCCCGAACCTTGGGCGCGCCGGACACCGTGCCGGCGGGGAAGCCCGCCATCAGTGCAGAAATCGCGTCTTCGCCGTCCGATAGCTGGCCTTCCACATTGGAGACGATGTGCATGACGTGGCTATAGCGTTCGATGATCTCGCGCTCGGTGACGCGAACGGTGCCCGCCTTGGCGACCCGGCCCACATCATTACGGCCCAGATCCAGCAGCATCAGATGTTCGGCGCGTTCCTTGGGGTCTGCGCGCAGATCCGCCTCATGGGCCTGATCGGCTTCTTCGGAATTGCCGCGCGGCCGGGTTCCGGCAATCGGTCGCACGGTGACGGTGTCGCCGCGCAAACGCACCAGAATTTCCGGGCTCGAGCCCACAATGGCGAAGCCGGGCAGGTTGAAGAAATACAGGAAGGGCGACGGGTTGGTCCGACGCAAGGACCGGTACAGCGAGAGCGGCGTCGCTGAGTAGGGCGCGGAAAACCGTTGGCTCGGGACCACCTGAAAAATATCGCCGGCGCGAATATAGTTTTTCGCGGTCTCGACATTCTGGCGATATTGCGCCGGTTCCATATTGCTGACCGGTTCAGGCATCGACCAAGGTTCGGACGCGCTCGCGATCGGGGCCGGGGCGTCGAGCCGGGCGAACACCGCCTCGATCCGGCGCCGCGCGGCGTCCACCAGCAATTCCGGGTCGGCGCCTGGCGCTGGACGAATGGGAGCGGCGGCCAGGATTTCCTGGCGCAAGGCGTCAAACACCACCATCACGCGTGGACGCAGCAATTGACCCTCGGGCAGGCCCAGCGGTTCGGGTGCGGCCTGATCGGGCAGACGCTCGACCTGACGGATCATGTCATAGCCCAGATAGCCGAACAGGCCCGCCGAGATGGGCGGCAGGCCCGACGGCAGTGTGAGTCGGCTCTCTGCGATCAGTTTGCGCAACGCGTGCAGCGGCTTCTCTGCACAGGGTTCAAACGCGCCTGGCGCAACGCCGGGGGCGGGTGCGTGGGCGATCTCGGCCTGATCGCCGCGGCAGCGCCAGATCAGGTCCGGGTCAAGGCCAATGGCGGAATACCGGCCTCGAAACGCGCCGCCCTCCACACTTTCCAGCAAGAAGGTGTTGGCGTTATGGGAGGCGAGTTTCAGATAGGCAGAAACGGGCGTCTCAAGGTCGTCAACGCGCGTGGCGGTCAACAGCACGGTCTGACCGCGCGCGCACAGCTCGGTCGCCGTGTCGAGATCCGGAGCGAAGACGGTCATATAACGCCTGAGCCTGTTACTGCAGCTGTGTCCGGCCCAGAGCCTGATCAATCAGGGTCTGGTCCGTACGCACCTCGTACGCATTGATCAGCGCGCTGGTGACGATCTGTGTGGCGTCGTTGCGAAGCTCGTTCGTCAGCTCTTGCTGTGAGGGGCGTTCCGCCTGCGCCGGATCAACCGAGATCACATCATCGACGAGGACGATAGCGCGGGTGGTCTGGTTGCCGGCGCGCGCGGCGAAGCGCTGGCCTTCGGGCAGACGGAAGGCCTGGCCCACCAGCTGCGCGCTGAACGGCCCTGCGGTTTCGCCGCGGCCCAGAACAGCGGTTTCCACGCGTGCGCCCGTGCCCAGGGACTCGGCGATGGCGTCCAGGGTTTCACCAGCCTCAAGGCGCGCTTGCGCATCGTCGACGAGCGTTTGCAGACGGTCATCCGTTTCACGCACCATCCAGAATTGCGCGGCGTCTTCGCGCACTTCAGAAAGTTCGGACAGACGCGCCGGCTCGATCTCATCCACGCGCACCACGAAATAGCCGCCGTCTTCGCCATAGCTTTCAAGGTCAGTGGCGAAGCCCTGCTGGGCGCTGAACGCAGCCGTCAGCAGATCGGGGTTTTGCAACAGGGTGAGCGCCGGTTCGCGATCCGCGGAGTAGCCGTTGGCGGCGACGAAATCGATCCGTTCCGCGATCAGGCCCGCCTGCATGGCGGCTTCTTCCAGCGTCGCGCCATTGCCGCGCGCTTCCTCAAAGACGCCCAGCGCATCCAGCATCATGCCCTCGGCGTTGTCACGCGCCAGTTCATCGCGCAATTCAGCCTCAAGCTCCGACAGCTCTGGCGTATCCGGGTCGGTCGCCGCGTCGATGCGCACCACGCGCCAGCCCAGCTGGCTCTGAACGGCGGCGATGTCGCCCGCCGCCATTGTGAAGGCCCGGTCAGCGATCTGACTGTCAGGGACCTGATAGGATTGCACGTCGGCCAGAGCGACTTCCTCGCCCAGGCTCAACTCGGTGACGATGGTCGAGACGGTTTCGCCCGCGCTCAGACGAGCGGCGGCGGCCTCGGCGGTCTGCTGGTCGGGCGCAGGCCATTGGGTCAGCGAACGGGTTGCGGGTTCCGCCAGGTCTCCGTTTTCAAGCCGGAAATCATAGAGCGCCTGAAGGTCCTCATCAGACACTTCGACATCGCGCAGGAAATCGGTCGGGCTGACACGCATCAGGGTCAGGCGGCGCTGTTCGGGGCGTTCAAAGATGCGCGCGTTTTCGCTGATGAAAGCGGTCAACGTGTCGTCATCGGGCGCTTCAGGCGTGTCCACCAGGCTCGGCTGCAGGAAAAGGGCGCGCAGGCTGCGGCGCTCGCCATTGTAAGCGGCGCGGATCTCGCCAAAGATCTCGGGTGCATAGACGCCGCCCAGGGCCGCGGAAACGAACTGGCCACGGCGCAGCTCGCTGGTGATGTCGGATTCAAACTGGCGCTCGGCCAGAGGACCGCCATAGCCATTTTCGCGCAGGACCGAGGCGTAGGTGCCGGGATCAAACTGGCTGGTGAACGGATTCTGGAAGGCGGCGATGGAGCGCAGGGTCTCAAACAGGGTGTTGTCAGAGATCGACAGCCCCATCTGATCGGCCTTGGCGTCGACGGCGGTTTCCGCGATCAGGCGTTGGACAACAGAATCACCCAAGCCCATCTCGTCGGCCTGCTCGCGGGTGATTTCGGGGTTGTCGCGCTGGATCTGGAACAGTTGGCGTTCATAGGTGCGCGCCAATTCTGATGCGCTGACCGTTTCAGGCCCCACCACGATCGCAGCATTGCTGTTGTTGCGGAAGATATCGTTCACGCCCCACAACGCAAAGGCGGCGATGAGCAGCGCGATAATCATACCGCCAATGATGGGCGAACGGGCGAGCGAGCGGATAAGCGACAGCATTGAGCGTTCCAGATCAGGCCAAAGGGCTGGTGAGCATAGCGGCGGGACCGTAGCCGGGTGGGGCTTGTGCGGCAAGCAGGCCAGTGCGTTGCGGCCACACTCTTACACTGCTATTTCAGCGCGCCGCGCCTGTTGGACGCGAGCGCACGACATAAACACTATAAAAAAACGGGGATGGCGATGACGCGGCGCAAGCTAGTGGCTGGCAATTGGAAGATGAACGGTCTGGTCAAGGACCGCGACTTTCCAAAGGCTCTGTCTGACGCCCTGGGCGAGGAGCCGCGCTGCGATGTCCTGCTGTGCCCGCCGGTGACGCTCTTGCCCCTGATCGCGGCGGACAAGCCTGATTGGCTCTTGCTTGGCGGTCAGGATTGCGCGCCGCAGGCGTCGGGCGCGCACACCGGGGATGTCAGCGCCGCCATGCTGGCGGATGTGGGGTGCATGCATGTGATCGTCGGCCATAGCGAACGCCGGGCGGACCATGGTGAGACCAATCAGTTGGTGAAGGCGAAAGCCATTGCCGCGCTGGACGCGGGTCTTAGGCCGATCGTCTGCGTCGGCGAGACGCTGGACGAGCGTGAATCGGGCGAGGCGGAAGCCGTGGTGGTCAGCCAGTTTCTAGCCAGTTTGCCAGAGTGTGCGGCGGACAAGATCGTCATCGCCTACGAACCGGTCTGGGCGATTGGTACAGGCCGCACGGCAACACCTGAAGATGCGCAAGCCATGCATGACGCCATCCGGGCGGCCTGGCCAGGAGATGACGCAGCCGCCTTGCGTATTGTTTATGGCGGATCAATGAACCCGGGAAATGCTGAGTCTTTATTGCAGCAATCTGATATTGATGGCGGCTTGGTCGGAGGTGCGAGTTTAAAGCCACAAGACTTCGCGCGAATCATTCAATCGGTCCGGTAAGGCGATCTTCAGAGTTTTTCGCTAGCGTCACCCCTGAATAAAGACATGGCCTGAGAAACAGGCGGGGTGGTGAATGAGCGATATCGATTACAGCCGGGCGAGCGTCGCGCTCTATGATCCGGTGTCCGTGAACCAGCGCACCACGCGCTATTCCCTTCATGAGATTGGTTTTCGTGACATCTTTCAGCTCAATACGCTGGCGGAACTGCGACGCATCGTTCAGGACGACGCCCCGCATCTGATCATCGCGGAGACGGCGGATCACGAGACGGAAGTTTTTCGTCTGGTGCGCGCTATCCGCTCGGGCGAATTGTCCAATAACCCCTTTGTCGCCCTGCTGCTGACATCCTGGCGGCGTGATGCGGATCTTGTGCGCAACGCCATCGGCTGCGGCGCGGACGATCTGTTGATCCGGCCCTTGTCCAACAGCTTTGTGGAAGACCGAATCCGGACGCTTATCCGCGCTCGCAAGCCGTTTATCGTCACGAGCGATTACATCGGACCGGACCGACGCAAGGACCAGGACCGCGGTGAAGGCTCGGCCAAGCCCATCGAAGCGCCCAACGTGCTCAAGGCGGTCGTCACCAACGATATTGACGCCCTTCAACGCGCGCACGCCTGGATTGACGAGGCTCAGCGCACCGTCGAAGGCGAACGTCTGCGTCGCCTCTGCATGCGCATTATTGTGGGCGCCGAAGCGGGCATGCGTGAAATGAAAGCGGGCCGTCAGCCCGCCATTGATCTCAAGGAATTTGAGAACAGCGCGCGTGAATTGCGGGCCCGCATGGCGAAGTTTCGTTCCAGCGAAGCGTCTCGTGTTGCAAAAGCCCTGGTCGACATCGCCCTGGAGCTGCAAGAGCAATCGGGCCTGACCCTGGCCAATCTGTCTCTCGCCAAGGAGCTCTCCATGGCGGCTTATGTGGCGTATGCCGGCGATGACGGCATGGAACGCTCACAAGACGAGATGGCGAAGGCGGCTGAAGCGCTTCAGAAGCGCATGGCGATGGCTTCCGCGCGGAAGATACAGGTGGAAGGTGGCGCTCCGCCTCCAGCTGAGCTAAAACGCGCGGCCAACTAGTCCGTCGCGGTCCTCGCGCGGACGAAACTCTGTTTATTCGGAAACGCCGCGCAATGACTGCTGTCCTTCTGATCATTCACGTTCTTATCGCCGCTGCACTGACCGGGGTGATCTTGATGCAACGCTCCGAGGGCGGTGCGCTTGGCATTGGCGGCGGCGGCCCTGGCGGCATGATGAGCGGCCGCGGCGCGGCCAACCTCTTGACCCGGATCACCATGATCCTGGGCGCGCTGTTCATCGGCAATTCTATTCTTCTGGCGATCCTGTCCGGCGTCACCACCAGCACGGGCTCGGTGATTGACCGCGTGGGCCAGAGCGAAACCAGCTCCGACCTGCCGTTCGGCGATCTTCAGGGGCTGGACGCAGATGCGATTGATGCGCCCGAGGCGACGATCCCGGCCGAGCCTGCGCCAGCTGACGACGCACCGACTGAAGACGAGCCCTCTGCTGAGCTGCCGAACCGGTAGGCGAGGTGTTCGGCGCGTTGCGAACGCGCTGAATGAACGTTTGATGTTTGAAGGCCGTCAGCTGCCGACATGGCGCTGGCGGCCTTTGCGTATGCAGGGCTGAGCGTCTTCTTTCAGACTTTCAACAGCGCTTAACCGCGATTTCCACGGCGAGTATCAGAACAGACGCTTTTGTCCGCCGCGATTCTGCGCTAAGCAGTCCGCCCATGCCGCGATACATTTTCATAACCGGCGGCGTGGTCTCCTCTCTTGGTAAAGGCCTCGCTTCCGCCGCACTCGGCGCGCTTTTGCAAGCGCGCGGGTATAAAGTCCGTCTGCGTAAGCTCGACCCGTATCTCAATGTGGATCCGGGCACGATGTCGCCGTATCAACACGGCGAGGTCTATGTCACGGACGATGGCGCAGAGACAGACCTCGACCTGGGCCATTACGAGCGCTTTACCGGCGTCTCCGCCCATCAGAGCGATAATATCACCACAGGCCGGATCTATTCCGAGATCATCGAACGCGAACGCCGCGGCGATTATCTGGGCGCGACCGTGCAGGTGATTCCGCACGTCACCGACGCCATCAAGAATTTTGTGTTGTCGGACGCGGGCGACGTGGATTTCGTGCTGTGTGAAATCGGCGGCACCGTGGGCGATATCGAAGGCTTGCCCTTCTTTGAAGCCATCCGTCAGCTGGGCCAGGAACTGGGCCGGGACAACGCCATCTTCATCCATGTCACCTTGCTGCCGTTCATCAAGGCGGCGGGCGAGATGAAGACCAAACCCACCCAGCACTCCGTCAAAGAGCTGCGCTCGATCGGCATCCAGCCGGACATTCTGCTGTGCCGGTGCGAAATCCCCATTGATCCCAGCGACAAGCGCAAGATTGCGCTGTTCTGCAACGTGCCTGAAAACGCGGTCATCGAAGGACGCGACGCGTCCTCGCTCTATCATGTGCCGCTGGAATATCACGATCAGGGCCTGGATCGGGTCGTGCTCGAACGCTTCGGCCTTGGCGATGCGCCCGAGCCGGACCTGACGGTCTGGAACGGCATTTCCGAAGCGATCAACAATCCCGACGGCGAAGTGACGGTCGCGGTGGTGGGCAAATACACCGTGCTGGTGGACGCCTATAAATCACTGCTGGAAGCGCTCAACCATGGCGGCATCGCCAATGGCGTGAAGGTGAAGGTGAAATGGCTGGACGCCAGCCAGTTCGAGGATGACGAAAACCTCGTTGAGCTGGAAGACGTGCACGCCATTCTGGTGCCCGGCGGCTTTGGCGAGCGCGGCGCGGAAGGCAAGATCGCCGCGGCGAAATTCGCCCGTGAACGCAAGATCCCGTATTTCGGCATTTGCTTCGGCATGCAGATGGCGGTGATCGAGGCGGCCCGCAATCTAGCTGGCCTGGACGGCGCCAGCTCATCGGAATTCGGTGACCCTAAAGTGCCGCTGGTTGGGCTTCTGACCGAATGGGTCAAGGATAATGAGACGGTGCGCCGTCATGTGGGCGGTGATCTGGGCGGCACCATGCGCCTGGGCGCGTTCCCGGCGTCCCTCAAGGACGGCTCCAAGGTGCGCGAGATCTACGGTCAGGCCGCGATCCATGAGCGTCACCGTCACCGCTATGAGGTGAACATCGCCTATAAAGAGCAGCTTGAAAAAGCTGGTCTGGTGTTCTCCGGCCTGTCGCCGGACGGGGTCCTGCCCGAGATCGTGGAGTATGCCGACCACCCCTGGTTCATCGGTGTGCAATACCATCCCGAATACAAATCGCGTCCCTTTGACCCGCACCCGCTGTTCGCCAGCTTCGTCGCGGCGGCGAAGGATCATAGCCGGTTGGTGTAACAGCCCTGTTGCACTTCAGCCTGCAAACCGGTATAGCCCGCGGCTCACTCGCACAAAGTCCGCTTTGATGCGATCCCGAGTTATTCGCGTTTGAGAACTTAAGGAGAGACCGATGGCGGTCCCTAAGCATAAAGTCACCAAGTCCAAGCGCGGCATGCGTCGCGCGCACGACGCCATCGGCACGACGGCGTACATCGAGGACAAGGATTCCGGCGAACTGCGCCGTCCGCACCATATCGACCTGAAGACCGGCATGTACCGTGGTCGTCAGGTTCTGGATGGCCAGGACGACTAAGCCGGACACCGCGCTGCATTTGCGGCGCGCAGTCTGACAGAAAAAGCCCTGCACCATACCCGGTGCAGGGCTTTTCGCGTTTACGCGCCTCGGCTATGAAGCGCGCATGAAAAGCTCACAGGCCGGGGCGGGGATGCGTCGGCTTGCTCTCACCTGAAGGACGTCCGCGCCATGACCGCCATTGTCGATATCGCCGCCCGTGAAATTCTCGACAGCCGGGGCAACCCGACTGTGGAAGTGGACGTCTTCCTGGAAGACGGCTCCATGGGCCGCGCCGCGGTGCCGTCCGGCGCCTCTACCGGCGCGCACGAAGCTGTTGAAAAGCGCGATGGCGGCGACCGCTACAAGGGCAAGGGCGTGCTGCAAGCCGTCACGGCGGTCGAGACCGAGATCTTTGAAGCCATCGCCGGTATTGATGCGCGCGAGCAGCGCCTGATCGACGAGCTTCTGATTGGCCTGGACGGCACCGAGAATAAGGAGCGCCTGGGCGCCAACGCGCTTCTGGGCGTGTCTCTGGCCACCGCCAAGGCCGCGGCGGAAGCCTCCGGTCTGCCGCTCTATCGTTATGTGGGCGGCGCCAATGCGCGCGTCCTGCCGGCGCCGATGATGAACATCCTCAATGGCGGCGCGCATGCCGACAACCCGGTGGATTTTCAGGAATTCATGATCATGCCGACCGGGCTCGCGACTTTCTCCGAGGCGCTGCGGTGCGGGGCGGAGATCTTCCACGCGCTGAAATCCCAGCTGAAAGCCGACGGCCTGAACACCAATGTGGGTGATGAGGGCGGGTTCGCACCGAACCTCAAAAGCGCCGAGGCGTGCCTGGATACGATCATGAAAGCGATCGAGACCGCAGGCTATGAGCCGGGCTCAGACGTCACCCTGGCGCTCGACGTGGCCTCCACCGAATTCTTCAAGGACGGCAAATACGTCATGGAAGGGGCAGGGCGCACCTGCACCTCTGACGAGTTCGCTGAATACCTGAAAGAGCTGGCGTCGGCCTATCCGATCATCTCCATCGAGGACGGCATGGCCGAAGACGATTGGGAAGGCTGGAAGGCCGTCACCTCCATGCTGGACGGCGATGTGCAGCTGGTGGGCGATGATCTGTTCGTGACGAACCCTGAGCGTCTGGCGCATGGCATTGAAGTGGGTGCGGCCAATGCGCTGCTGGTCAAGGTCAACCAGATCGGCACCCTGTCTGAAACCATGGATGCGGTCGAAATGGCCTTGCGGTCTGGCTATGGCGCGGTGATGAGCCACCGTTCGGGCGAAACCGAAGACACCACCATCGCCGACCTCGCCGTGGCGCTGAACTGCGGTCAGATCAAGACCGGCTCCCTGGCGCGCTCGGACCGCACCGCGAAATACAACCAGCTGCTGCGCATTGAAGCTGAGCTGGGCGATGCTGCGATCTATGCCGGCCGCACGGCGATCGCCGCCAGCTAAGCCGCAGCGTGCGAGTGAATGACGTGAAACGGCTCGGGTCCGCCCGAGCCGTTTTTTCTTGAATATCTTTACAATCTGACGAATCACCTGATTTCTGATTCGCCATAACTCTTCCTTTACTGAGATTGCCTATCGTCCCTTCAGAACGATCCGCAAAAGGCGGGCGGTGGATGGATGGGTTATGATGAAGGTGCTGAAGCGCTTCATCCCCTTGATTGGGTTGGCTTTGGTGATTGGCTATCTCAGCTATCACGCGCTCCATGGCGAGCAGGGCTATCTCAATCATTTGCGCATTCAGGCGCAAATCTCGGCAGCTGAAGCCGAGCTTGCTGAGGTGCGTTCGACCCGTCAGCACATGGAAGATCGCGTCGCGCGCCTGAAGGCGGACGGCCCGGACGGGTCTGTGGATGTCGATTATCTCGAAGAACGCGCCCGTGCGGTGCTGCGTTTCGCCCATCCTGACGAAATTGTTGTTCAGATTGATCGCGGCGCGCAGCCTGAATATGGCGGCTAATTCCTCCGATCACGGTTAATTGTTCGCACGCGCAACATAATTTGCGTGCTTTACGTGATCTCATCATCCCTGTTAAAGGCTGGAGTGACGTCAACAGGGAGTGCGAACCCATTGGTTCGCATGTGAAATATATGGCGACGAAACGCTCGACCAGCGCCGCGAACAAGTCCTCCTCCGCGCGCTCCAAGAAATCCGAAGTCTCTCAAGACCAGTTGATGAGCTGGTACAAAGACATGCTGCTGATGCGCCGCTTTGAGGAAAAAGCCGGCCAGCTCTACGGCATGGGGCTGATCGCGGGATTCTGTCACCTCTATATCGGCCAGGAAGCGGTCGTGGTCGGCGTGCAGGGCGCGCTGGAAGAGGGTGATCAGGTGATCACCGGCTATCGCGACCACGCCCACATGCTCGCCACGGGTATGGATCCGAACGGGGTGATGGCCGAACTGACCGGTCGTGAAGGCGGCTATTCCAAAGGCAAGGGCGGGAGCATGCACATGTTCTCGCGTGACAAGCAGTTCTTCGGCGGTCATGGCATTGTCGGCGCCCAGGTCTCCATTGGCACCGGGCTCGCCTTCTCTGACAAGTACAAGAAGAACGGCAAGGTCTGCGCGACGTATTTCGGCGACGGCGCGGCCAATCAGGGCCAGGTCTATGAGAGCTTCAACATGGCCAAGCTCTGGGATCTGCCGGTGGTCTACATCATCGAGAACAACCAGTACGCCATGGGCACGTCCGTCGCGCGCGCCAGCTCGGAGACGCATCTGCACAAGCGTGGCGCGTCTTTCGGCATTCCCGGCGAGGAAGTGGATGGCATGGACGTGACGGCTGTCTATGACGCCGCCAGCCGCGCTGTCGAGCACGCGCGCTCCGGCAAAGGGCCGTTCATCCTCGAGATGAAGACCTATCGCTATCGTGGTCACTCCATGTCCGATCCCGCGAAATACCGCACCCGCGATGAGGTCAATGATATTCGCGATCACAAGGATCCCATCGACCTGGCGCGCAAGATCATCCTGGATAAGGGCTGGTCTGACGAGGACGCGCTCAAGGAGATGGACAAAGAGGTGAAGGCGATCGTCAACAAATCCGCCGACTTCGCCAAGGACAGCCCCGAGCCCGATCCGTCCGAGCTCTACACCGACGTTCTGATCGAGGGTTAAGACACATGCCAATCAAAGTGCTCATGCCCGCCCTGTCTCCCACCATGGAGGAAGGCACGCTGGCGAAATGGACCGTCAAACCCGGCGATCAGGTCAATTCCGGCGATGTGATCGCCGAGATCGAGACCGACAAGGCGACGATGGAAGTCGAAGCCGTTGAAGAGGGCAAGGTCGGCAAGCTCCTCGTCGATGAGGGGACCGAAGGCGTTCAGGTGAACGCGCCCATCGCGATCCTTTTGGAAGAGGGCGAGGACGACAGCGCGCTTGAGGGCTATGACCCGGAAGCCGATGACGCGGGCGCTGCTGACGCGAAATCCGACGCCAAGGACGACGCATCTGAAAAGGCGGCGGAGTCCAAATCAGAAGACAAAGCGGAAGCGCCGCAAAAGCCCAAGGGCAAGACCCTCTCCGATCCCGACATTCCTGAAGGGACGAAGATGAAGGAAATCACCATCCGCGACGCCCTGCGCGACGCGATGGCGGAAGAAATGCGCGCAGACGACAGGGTGTTCGTGATGGGCGAGGAAGTCGCCCAGTATCAAGGCGCCTACAAGGTGACCCGCGAGCTGCTGGAGGAATTCGGTGACCAGCGCGTTGTGGACACCCCGATCACCGAGCACGGCTTCGCCGGTCTCGGCGTCGGCGCGGCGTTCGGCGGCCTCAAGCCCATCGTCGAGTTCATGACCTTCAACTTCGCCATGCAGGCGATCGACCACATCATCAACTCGGCCGCGAAGACCCTTTACATGTCCGGCGGCCAGATGGGCTGCCCGATGGTGTTCCGCGGCCCGAACGGCGCGGCGTCTCGCGTGGGCGCCCAGCACAGCCAGGACTATTCAGCCTGGTATGCGTCTGTGCCCGGCCTGAAAGTGATCGCGCCCTATGATGCGGCGGACGCCAAGGGGCTTCTGAAAGCCGCCATTCGTGACCCGAACCCGGTCGTCTTCCTCGAACACGAGCTGATGTATGGCGAGACGTTCGAAATCCCCGACATGGATGATTTCGTCCTGCCCATCGGCAAGGCGAAAGTGCGCCGCGAAGGTTCTGACGTCACCATCACCGCGCATTCGCGCATGGTGGGCTTCGCCCTGAAAGCGGCTGAAAAACTGTCTGAAGAGGGGATCGAGGCCGAGGTGATCGATCTGCGCACCCTGCGTCCGCTCGACACCGATACGATTATCGAGTCCGTGAAAAAGACCAACCGCATCGTTTGCGCGGAAGAGGGCTGGGGCCAGCATGGCGTCGGCGCGGAAATCGCTGCGCGGGTGACGCTGGACGCGTTTGATTATCTCGACGCCCCGCCGACCCGGGTGTTCCAGAAAGACGTGCCGCTGCCGTATGCGGCGAACCTTGAAGCCTTGTCGCTGCCGGGCGTCGAGGACATCATCAAGGCCGCCAAGCAGGTATGCTACGCGGACTAGGAGACGCCGCATGACCGAGGCCGATGTCATCGAACAAATGGTGGAGTACCAGGACATCCTGTTAAACGGAGTCCAGGTCTTCTTCACGGTGGTGTCGGCGTATGTGGTGGCGGTGTGGGTGTTCCTGCGCCATGCCGGTTTCGGTTTGCGGCTCTTCTCGTTTTTCTTCCTCACCCTGGTGCTCGCCTTTCTGGGGCGGGTCGCCTACGGCTCGCAACGTATCCATGACGGATTTGTCCAGACGCTGATCGAGCTGGACCAGTCCGTCGGCCTGTCGCCCACCGGGGATGCAGCGCTCAACAATGCGCTCACCGGGATCGACACGCTGATCCAGAATTCGATGAACGGCGCGCTTGTGGTTGTCTATATCGCGCTGTTCTTCCTGACTTTTTTCGCCCGCTCCACGTTGCGCTCTAACGCGCGGCCGGGCGGTTCTGCTTGACGGAGCCCTTTGATGCCCATCGAAATCCTGATGCCCGCCCTGTCGCCCACCATGGAAGAGGGCACGCTGTCCAAATGGACGGTGAAAGAAGGCGATACCGTCAGCTCCGGTGATGTGATCGCCGAGATCGAAACCGACAAGGCGACGATGGAAGTCGAAGCCGTCGACGAAGGCGTGATGGGAAAGATCCTCGTCGAAGAGGGCTCTGAAGGCGTCAAGGTCAACGCACCCATCGGCCTCCTGCTTGAAGAGGGCGAGGACAAGAGCGCGCTGGACGGCTACACGCCCCAGGGCGCCGAGGGCGCGTCGTCCGGAGATGCGGATTCCAAGGCGTCTGACGACAAAGCCCAGAGCGACGATAAAGCGTCAGAGGCCAAATCTGACGCATCAGCCAAATCTGAAACGCCCGCCGCCCAATCTGACAAGGACGGCGACCGCATCAAGGCGTCGCCACTGGCGCGCCGCATGGCGAAGGATGCCGGGCTGGACCTCAAGGCGCTCGAGGGTTCCGGCCCGAAAGGCCGGATCGTCAAACGCGATATTGAAGAGGCCAAGGAGAGCGGCGTCGGCAAGGCGGACGACAAAGCCGCCGCGAAATCTGACGCGCCGAAATCTGAGCCCTCCAAGCCGATCGATGAGCATGAACCGTTGGCCCAATACGGCATCAGCGCGGACCGCTATGAGATCAAGAAGGCCGACAACATCACCAAAATCTCGGCCAAGCGCCTGTCCGAGAGCTTCCGCGATATTCCGCACTTCCCGCTCAATGTGGATTGCCGTCTGGATGCGCTGCTGAAATTCCGCAAGGACATCAACGCCAAGACGCCTGAAGGCGTGAAGGTCTCGGTCAATGACATCCTGATCAAGGCGTCCGGTCTGGCGCTCAAGAAAGTCCCGCAAGCCAACGCCAGCTGGATCGAGGATGGCCGCATCGCTCTGCACAAGCACGCCGACGTCTCCGTCGCCGTGGCGATCGAGGGCGGTCTGATCACCCCGATCATCAAGGATGCGGATCAGAAGGGTCTCGCCCAGATCTCCGCTGAAATGAAAGACCTCGCCACCCGCGCGCGGGATCGCAAGCTCAAGCCTGAAGAATATCAGGGCGGCACCTTCTCGCTGTCCAATCTGGGCATGTTCGGCATCGCCTCCTTCTCCTCGATCATCAATCCCCCCCAGGGCATGATCCTGAGCGTCGGCGCGGGCGAGGAGCGTCCGGTGATCACCGATGGCGCGCTGGCGAAAGCGACCGTGATGACGGTCACCCTGACCTGTGATCACCGCGTGGTGGACGGCGCGAACGGCGCGCGCTGGCTGTCCGCCTTCAAGGGCTTTATTGAAGACCCGATCACCATGCTGATGTAGATTTAGGGGCGGGCCTTGACCCGCCCCTTTCTTCATTGTTTGAGAGCGCTTAATCCGTCAGGCCAAAGTGTTTGAGAGCCGCTTGGGCGATGGGCTCGCCCCATTCCTGGACAAAATGGCCGCCTTCAGCGATTTCCAGCGGTTTGGGGCAGTTTTTGATGACGCTTCTGAGCCAAGCCATGGTGTCCGGTCCGAGCACTGGATCCTGCATGCCCACCGCCATGAAGCTGTCGCCGGTCCAGTCCTCTGACCAGAACCGCAATGCTTGCTGGCTGGTCTGAACGCCCTCCATGTCCGGGCTGATCGGCACAAGGGCGGGAAAACGACGAACGCCGGCCTTGTAGGTCGCATCGGGGAAGGGGGCGGCATAGGCCTTGGCTTCCGCATCAGTCAGGATCGGCGTAGCGCGCTGCATAAGTCCCGCCAAATCCAGATCAGGAGTGTTCGCCATGAAATCACGCCAAGCGATAAAACCCTCACTGGCGCCTTTGCCGACGCCGAGCGCGGTATTCATCACCAGAAGCCGGCTGAAACGGTCAGGATAATCCATCGGCAGGGTCAGCCCCAATAGTCCGCCCCAATCCTGACAGACCAGACAGATATCAGTGAGATCCATCCGATCCAGAAACGCTTTCAGGGCGTTGCGATGCCAGTGGAAGGTGTAGACCTCATCGTCCACCGGCTTGTCGGACCGTCCAAAGCCAAACAGGTCTGGAATGATTACGCGCGCGCCAGCAGCTAGGAAGACCGGAGCCATCTTTCGATACAGATAGCCCCAGCTGGGTTCCCCATGCAGGCAGAGAAACACGGGCGCGCCGGATTTGGGGCCCTCATCTACATAGGCCATGCGCAAGCCCACATAACCGGGCAGATCGTCAACATAGTGCGGCGTGTAGTCGTAGCCTGGCAGGGTTTCAAACCAGGTATCGGGCGTGCGGATGGCTCTGATGGTCATGGATGGTTCCTCCCGTTTTTCTGATCAGCATGGACTGACGGCCTTTTCATGGGAAGGGCGCCCTCTGGCGGTGGCGTCGGGCTGCGCGGCGGAGTAAGAGGGGGTATCCATCATTCGCGGAGAACCCCATGTCGGAAAACAGCTTTGATGTCATCGTCGTCGGCTCCGGGCCGGGCGGGTATGTGGCCGCGATCCGGGCCGCGCAGCTGGGGCTGAAGACCGCGATTGTCGAGCGCGAGCATCTGGGCGGCATCTGTCTGAACTGGGGCTGCATCCCGACGAAAGCCTTGCTGCGCTCGGCGGAAATCCTGGATCACGCCAATCACGCCAAATCCTATGGCCTGGTGCTGGATGGCGAGATGAAGCCCGATGTGGATGCCGTGGTCGATCGTTCCCGCAAGGTCTCGGCGCGTCTCAATGGCGGCGTCGGCATGCTGATGAAGAAGAACAAGATCAGCGTCATCTGGGGCGAGGCGACGCTGACCAAGCCAGGCGAGATCAAGGTCTCCAAACCCTCAAAGCCCGCCGTCGAGCCCCAGCACCCCCAGCCCAAGAACACGCTGGGCGAGGGGAGCTATACCGCCAAGCACATCCTGATCGCCACGGGCGCCCGCCCGCGGGCTCTGCCGGGAATCGAGCCGGATGGCGAGCTGATCTGGACGTATTTTGAGGCGATGAAGCCGAAAAAACTGCCGAAATCCCTGGTGGTGATGGGCTCAGGCGCGATCGGCATCGAGTTCGCCAGCTTCTATCTGTCCATGGGCGTGGATGTGACGGTCGTCGAGCTGATGGACCGGATCATGCCCGTAGAAGACGCGGAGATTTCCAAGATCGCGCGCAAGGCGCTGGAAAAGCGTGGGCTCAACATCATCACTGAGGCGAAGGTCACGAAAGTCGACAAGCATTCAGACGCTGTGACCGCTCATGTGGAGACGTCTGACGGCAAGACCCAAGAGATCAAGGCGGATCGCCTGATCTCGGCGGTGGGTGTTCAGGGCAATATCGAGAGTCTCGGCCTGGAAGATCTGGGCGTGAAGACCGAGCGCGGCTGCGTGGTGATTGACGGCTATGGTCGCACCAATGTGGACGGGCTTTACGCCATCGGGGATGTGGCCGGCCCGCCCATGCTGGCGCACAAGGCCGAGCACGAGGGCGTCATCTGCGTCGAGAAGATCGCCGGTCTCGAGAACGTCCATCCGATGGACACGCTGAAGGTGCCCGGCTGCACCTATTGCAACCCGCAAGTGGCGTCGGTGGGGCTGACAGAAGCCAAGGCGAAAGAGGCCGGTTACGACATTCGGGTCGGCCGTTTCAACTTCGCGGCCAATGGCAAGGCGATCGCGCTTGGCGAAGACAACGGCCTGGTCAAAACCATTTTTGACAAGACAACCGGCGAGCTTTTGGGCGCGCATATGGTGGGCGCGGAAGTGACCGAGCTGATCCAGGGCTTCGTGGTCGCCATGGGGCTTGAGACCACGGAAGAAGAGTTGATGCACACCATCTTCCCGCATCCCACGCTCAGCGAGATGATGAAGGAAAGCGTGCTCGACGCGTATGGACGCACGCTCAATAGCTAAAAGTTAAGTCGCCCTGCATCCAGATTGCGTGCAGCCTGCATCTTCCTTTCAAGTCTCCCCAATCGGGGCGAACTTCAACTCTGGGAGAGCAGACATGGTACGGACGAGTGTGAGCGCCCTCTTGGGATCAGTGCTTTTGGCAGGGTGCGTGCAGGCGTCTGACGGCCCCACCACCACATTTGACGGCCTGGCGGGCCGCCGCACGGTTGACACCAATGGCAATGTGGCGATGAACGGCGCCGCGGTCACGCTGGAAGGCCGCGTCGGCGGTTGGGTCGAAATGAATGGCGCTTCCGTGGATGTGCGCGCTGATATTGGCGGCGATCTGGAAGCCAATGGCGCCAGCGTCGAAGTGGACGGTCAGGTTGCCGGCGCCAGTGAGATCAATGCCGGATCGGCGCAACTGGATGGCGTTTATCTGGGGCCTGTTGAAGTGAACGCCGGCAATGCGCGCTTGCAAGGGCGGTACGCCTCTGAGCTGACGGCCAATGCTGGCGCTTTGACCCTTGAGGGTGATCATGCTGCGCCAGTTCGCTTCGCCGGTCAGGGCCGTGATCGGAATTTCCTGGGTCGTGAACGTCAGGACCAGTCACGCCTGGTGATTGAGGGGCATCTGGCGGTCGGCGGTGATGTCTGCGCGCATGAGGTCATCTTTGAACGCGGCGCCACCTTGGGCGGGGTCCTGCGGGTTCGCGCTGATGCGGCGCCCGATCTGCCGGCCGGCCTGTCACCTGACATGGTCGAGTTCGAGCCGCGCAATGGCGAGCGTTGCGACTCGCTCTGACAGCTTTAGCTGAGACATGTGAAGGGCGGTCAGTCACCTGACCGCCCTTTTTGTGCTCGGCGTCTGTAATCTCACATAGAGTTCACTCGATCCGCTAAACCTGCGGCGCTTAAAACTCATGCATGTCAGACAACAGCGGAGCAGGGCATGAAGATCGTACGGACGGGCGTTTTGTATCTTGTGCTGGTGGCGGGGTTTGGCGCTGCCGGACAGGCTGGATCCGCCATAGCACAACCTCCTTCCCTGGCTCCCTATCTGGACCAGCCGCCGCCCGGTCTGACCCCGGAACCCTTCGCCCCCGGCCTGGTGTCGTCTCCTGGCTATGAATATGGCGGCGTTTTCTCACCGGATATGGACGCCTTCTACTTCATCCGCGGCAGAGATGAGAGCAGCGCCCAGGACTTCGTCGTTTTCAAATATGAGGATGCCGACTGGCGCGAGACGGTGCTGTCGCCTCGGGTCGGTCAGCCTTTCGTCGCTCCTGATGGAGACACGCTGCATCTGGGCGGGCGCTATATGGAGCGCACAGATGCTGGATGGTCGGAGATATACTCGCTGGGGCAGCCGTTCGATGACTTCCAGATCATGCGTCTCACGACGTCATCCGCCGGAACCTATGTGTTTGACGAAATCGGCTCCGCGGACGGGGATGGCGTGCTGAGGTATTCACGGCTGGTTGAGGGCGTTCGCGAAGCGCCCAGACCTTTCAACGCTGCGATCAATACGGGAACTTTCAACGCTCACCCCTTCATCGCGCCTGATGAGTCCTACATCTTATGGGATGGCCGCAGGCCGAGCGGATTTGGCGACTCGGACATCTATATCAGTTTCCGGCAGGCGGACGGGGACTGGGGGCCGGCGATCAATCTGGGCGAAGCGATCAATACGCCCGCTTGGGAGGCTTCTGCGAGCGTCACCCCGGATGGCCGGTATCTCTTCTTTCACAGGTTGATTGGTTCTGCTGACGGGGACGGCCTGCCTGATGTCGATATCTATTGGGTGGACGCACAAATTCTCGACACGCTTCGCCCCGACTGATCGGGGAGGCCATGCGGCGCTTGTATGGCGCACGCCTCAACACAGCCTGAGAGCACCCATAAAGGCGGTCCGTTTCACGGGCCGCCTTCTTTGTGACTTGAGCAAATTGGGCCCGAGAAATGAAAATATTTATCGTTTTTCGAAAAATTTCGCTTCCTTATCGAGTTTCGATATGATATCGAGTTTCGATAAGGTTGGTCATATAAGAAAAATCGGGGAACCCGAAATGACACGTCTCCTTCTCACCACAGCCGTCGCCAGCGTCCTGGCGTTGACCGGCTGCATAGATGTAACGATCGGAACGCCGGCTTACGCCTCGAGCAGCGACAGCAGTCTCAGGGGCGGGGATTTTACAGCGGTTCTGGATGAGCCTGGTGATTTTCGACTGGCGGGCGCCGATGTGCGCGTGTCCGGAGAAGTCTCAGGCCGGCTGCGGGTCAGTGCAGCCGATTTCATCGCACGCGATTTTCACGCCGGCGCTGTGGCGATCACGGCGGCCGACATCGCCTTCACGGGTGATGTGGACGGACCGGTGACGCTCACCGCATCCGATGTCGCCTGGCGCGGCAGCATAGGCGGAGGCGCGGAAATCCGGGCTGCGGATCTGGACTTTGACGGCCGCCTGGACGGACGTCTGTTTGCACAGGTCGCGGATGCGCATCTGTCCGGCTCTTTTGCTGATATCGATGTTTCAGCAGCGGATCTGGAACTGGATCGCGACAGTCATGTTCAGGGTGATGTGCGCGCCAATGTCGCCGACTTTGAACAGGACGGCGTCATTGATGGGCGTCTGGATCTGAGCGCCCGGTCTGTCTGGATCAATGGCGATCTCAACGCGCCCATGGTTCTGAATGTGGACCCGGGGCGAGGGCGGCTGGACCCAGAAGACGGTCTGGTCGAGCTGAACGGCCGCTCTGTCGGCGGTTCGATCTGTGCGCGCCGTGTGGTCGTGCGGGGGCAGGTGAATGGCCCGCTGACCATCATGGCGGATGCGCCGCCTGAAGTGCTTCAAGGCGCTCAGGCGAATGACATCAGTTTCACGGCCCGCAATGGCCAGCGTTGCGAACGCAACTCGTAAAAGGAGAGGTTTGATGATCAAGTCTCTGAAAAGACATTTGCATTCCCTGCTGGTCGCCGGCTTTTTGTGCGGCGCGGCGAGCGGTGCGGCTCATGCGGGCCAATATATCGGCGGGGATCTCAATCTCTCGCTGGATGAAAACGACGATGTGCTCGTTCTGGCTGCCGATGTGGTCGGGGAAGGGCGTATCGGCGGCGATCTGACGGTGTTTGCGGCGGATGTTCGGATGAACGTCACCGTGGATGGCGAGGTTCAGATCGTGGCTGCAGATATCGAACTGGACGGAACCATCCAGGGCGAAGTCGGGCTGGCGGGCGCAGATATTCGTGTCGGCGCCGACCTGTTTGATGATCTTGAAGCTGCTGGCGCTGACTTGACGCTGAACGGCACAGTGGCGGGCAATGCGTCCCTTGCTGGCTCAACCATCATCCTGACCCCGGATGCTGTGGTCTCCGGTGAAACCGAGATCGGCGCACGCGAGCTCTACATGGAAGGTCGTCTGGTCCAGGCCGTCGAAATTCATGCGCGCGATGTTGTGATTTCGGGCACGATCGAGGGGCCGCTGGATATTCGCGCGCGCGACGTTGTGTTTGAGAGCGGCGCTGTGATCACCGGACCTGTCACCGTACGCTCGCCCAAGCCGCCGCAAGTGGCGGAGGGTGCGCAAATCGGCGAGCTGGACTACCAGGAATATGACTTTGACGAGGAGTCCGATTTCAACCATCCGGATGTAAATTTCAGCATTGAGGATTTCGGGTTCGCGCCCAGCCCGTGGGCGATTGGCGGCGTGTTCACCGCCAGCGCCTTCCTGCTGGGTCTGCTTGTGTCTCTGGCGAGCCCGAAAGGCGTGGCCGGTGTCGCGAGTGCGTTCCGTCGCAAGCCCTGGGTGTCCGGACTGTTGGGCCTCGTCGTTCTTGCGGTGCTGCCCATCCTGACCATCACGCTGTTCGTGTTGCTGCTGGCCACTGTGATCGGTATTCCGCTGGCTTTCCTGCTGATCTTTGCGCTGCCGATCGTGCTCTTCCTGTCCTACGTGTTTGGCGGTGTGGTCATCGGTGATCTGGTGATGAACCGGACGGGCGAACCTGCGGGCTTTGGCTTGCGGGCGGGATCCATGCTGGTGGCTCTCCTGGTGATCGGCCTGATCTCCGTGATCCCGTTCATTGGCTGGCTGATCAGCATGATCGTCTTCTGCATCGGCTTGGGCGCCTGGACCATCGCCTTGTTCTCAAGGACGAAACCAACGCCCAACATGGACGCTGTGTAATGAATTAAGTACAGCGTTACCCTGTTACGATCCCGGCTGACCTTGTAGGTTGGCCGGGATTTTTTTGTTCGTAAGCGGTCACAGAGCCGCACGCTTGCTTCAATCAGGGGAGCGCTCATGTCCTTGTTCAAAGTCGCCCTGGCGGCTGGCGCAGCACTGGTGATCAGTGCGCCCAGTTTCGCCGATCCCATTCGTCAGACCACAAATAACTGGCGGGACGCCTTTCGCCAGCTTGAGGATGAGGATTGGCCCACGCCTAATCGCGAACGCCGCGCCACGGGCGCGCCGGGGCCGGATTACTGGCAGCAGCAGGTGGACTATGACATCGACGTGGCCTTTGACGAGAACTCGAAAGTTCTGACGGGTTCGGCGACGGTCACTTACACCAACAATGCGCCCGATACGCTCGATTATCTGTGGTTCCTGATGGACCAGAACCGCTTCCGTCCGGATTCCATTGCGGTGATGACGGAAACCGTGGGCGGCGCCAGCCGCGCCAATTCGCGCACGGGCGCAGCAGCGTCCGTCGACGGCGTTTCCGCCCGGACGCTCAACCGCGCGCAGCGTCTGGATGAGGACGGTCTCGGCTTCAACATCAATGGTGTGACGCTGGAAGACGGCTCGGCGCTTGATTACACTGTCGTCGACACGCTGATGCGGATTGATCTGCCTGAGACCCTGGAAACCGGCGATTCGGTCACCTTCACCATTGATTGGGATCATGTTCTGATCGAAACCGCTGTCATCGGCGGCCGGTCTGGCTGGGAGTGCTTTGACGAGGACGGCGAGGGCGGCGATTGCATCTATCAGATGGCGCAATGGTTCCCGCGCGCCGCCGCATTCTCAGATTACGAAGGCTGGCACAATAAAGCCTTCCTGGGTCGGGGTGAGTTCACCCTGGAATTTGGCGATTATGACGTCGCCATCACCGTGCCGCAGGATTTCGTGGTCGCCGCGACCGGCGAGTTGCAAAACGCTGACGCCGTTCTGACCGAAGCCCAGCGCGAACGACTGGAAGACGCCGCGACCGCGGACGAGCCGGTGTTCATCATTACGCCGTATGAAGCGCGCGCCAATGAGCGTCGCGGCACCCGCTCCACCACGACCTGGGAGTTCTCGGCCGAGAATGTCCGTGACTTCGCCTGGGCGACCTCGCGCAAGTTCATCTGGGATGCGGTGGGCGTCGAGCAGGACGGCGGCGGTCAGGCGCCGGATCGCGTCATGGCGATGAGCTTTTATCCCAATGAAGCCGAGCCGCTGTGGTCGACATACTCCACCCGCGCCATCGAGCACACGATCGACGTCTATAACGAGTTCTCCTTCCCCTATCCGTACCCGACCGCGCAGTCGATTTCCGGTCCGCAGGGCGGCATGGAATACCCGATGATCACCTTCAACGGCGCCAGCTATGGCCGCCCGGTGATCGGCGAAGATGGCGAGCTGACCTATTCACGCCGCGCCAAGCACGGCCTGATCGGCGTGATCATCCACGAGATCGGGCACATCTACTTCCCGATGACGGTGAACTCCGATGAGCGCCAATGGACCTGGATGGACGAGGGACTGAACACCTTCCTGCAGTTCCAGGCCGAGCGTCGCTGGTCTGAAGATTATCCTGTGCGCCGCGGCGACCCGGATCTGATCGCCGACTACATGGTCTCCACCAATCAGGTGCCGATCATGACCCAATCCGATTCCATCCCGCAATTCGGCAACAACGCCTATGGCAAGCCGGCGACCGCTCTGGTGGTGCTGCGCGAGACGGTGCTGGGCCGCGAACTGTTTGATCGCGCCTTCCGCGAATACTCCGAGCGCTGGCGTTTCAAGCGCCCGACCCCGTATGACTTCTTCCGCACCATGGAGGAAAGCTCGGGCGTGGATCTCGACTGGTTCTGGCGTGGCTGGTTCTACTCCACCGACCATGTGGACATCGCGATCACCAGCGTGACCGAAGGCACGGTGAACACCGAAGACCCGGAGATCGAGAACCCGCTTGATCGCCAGCGGGACGCGGACACGTCAAATTCCACGACGTTGCAGAACAATATCGAAGAGGGTCTGGCCTTCTACGAGAACGAGAACCCTGAAGTTCAGGATTTCTACTCGGCCAACGATCCGCATGTGGTCACCAATCGCCAGCGTGAAGCGTATGAAAGCCTGCGCGATGGCGATCTGCCCGAGCATGAAGCTGCGGCGCTTGATTATGACGGCTACGTCTACTTCGTGAATCTGGAAAACCAGGGCGGCGTGGTGATGCCGGTCATTCTGGAGTTCAGCTTTGCTGACGGGAGCACGGATGAAGTGCGTATTCCGGCCGAGATCTGGCGCTTCAATCCCGACTCCGCGATCTGGCGCTACATCACTGACAAACAGGTCGTGTCCGTGGAGCTGGACCCGCATCTTGAAACCGCGGACGCGGATCGCACGGATAATTATTATCCGCCGCAAATCCAGCCCAGCCGTCTTGAGGTGTATCGCAACACCTCCAGCCCGTCCTCGCTGATGGACGATATGGATCTGCGCGTTGAACGCGACAGCATCCAGACCCGGGATCAGTAAGCATGGGTTCCGTCCTCCGGACGCTGGTTCTGGCCGTTGCGCTTTGCGCAGCGGCCGGCTCCGCTTACGCCCATCGGCTTCATGCCGGGCTGACGGATATTTCAGTCAATGCGACCACGGGCGAGCTTGAGGTCGTACACCGGCTCTACACCCACGACCTGCACCCCGCGATCGGGTTCAACGCCATTGACGACGCCGAGTTGTACGAGACCCGCGAGGGCTTGTTGCGCTTGGGCGCGTATGCGGCCGCTCGGTTCTCAATGCGTGTGGAAGGCGAGGGGCCGGCGCCGCTACGATATGTGGGCGCCGAGCCTGATGGCGAGTTCACCTTCTTCTATTTTGTCGGAGACGCGCCTGAGCCTGGTGACTCCGTGATCATCGACAACCGCTTGCTGGTGGATTTCCTACCCAGTCAGTCCAATCTGACGAATGTCCGGCTGGGCGAGGATGTCCAGTCCCTGACCCAGGGACCGGACTCTCGTGCGCCGGGGCGCGCGCGTTTCTAGCGTTCTGCGCCGAAGCGTTCATTGATCCAGTTGGCGATCAGCGCCATGACTTCGGGATCAAAGGTTTCCTCAATCTGCGCATATTCGGTCATGAGGCCCGTCTGGGCGTTCTGGAACAGATGGTTGCGCCCCTCCAGCACGACGATTTGCGCATCGGGCTTGTCAGCGAGCAAGGCGTCCAGTCCCGCCACATTGGGTTCGGCGACGATCTGCAGGTCCAGCGTGCCTTGCAGCGCCAGAACAGGCTGGTCCATCTGCGCGAACCAGTCCGCAGGATCATAGTTCACCAGGGCGCGATACCAGTCCCGTCGCATGGAATTGATGAGGATCGTTTTCTGATCGGCCGGCACTTGCAGTATGGCGAGGGTCTCTTCCGTCAGGAGACCGTCCAGCGCCGCTTCGGCGCTTTCCCGGTCGCGCGCATGACGCACCGCGTCCACCAGCGTCTCCATGACGGCGACGCGCTCTCGGGTTTCGGCGGGATCAACATCCAATGCGTCGGAGTTCGCCACGATCTGGTCAATGATGAAGCGATGCCCCGGCGTGCCGGGCCCCGCCAACAAGATAATGAAGGCGGTGTCGCTGTGCTCGGCCGCGACGATCGGTGCGATCAGGCCGCCCTCGCTGTGCCCGGCGAGGCCGACGGCGTTTATCATGGGATGATTGCGCATCCACTCCGCAACAGCGGCGGCGTCAGAGGCGAAATCGTATGAGGTCGCGCTGGCGAAATCGCCGGTCGAGTCTGCAAACCCCCGGTCGTCATATCGCAACACTGCAATGCCCTGCCGGGTCAGATGATCGGCCAGAACCGCGAAGGGCTGGTGAGTCCATACGGTCTCGTCACGGTCTTGCGGGCCAGACCCCGAAATCAGCACCACGCCCGGAAACGGGCCTTCGCCTTCGGGCAAGGTCAGGCTGCCCGCCAGCGTCACGCCCTCGGCCTCAGGATTGTCGATGCGGACCTCCTCGATGGTGTACGGAAAGGGCGCTTGCGGCGTTTGTGGGCGATTGGGAGCCTCGACCGTCTCGGATACGCGCTCGAATGTCACCGTGACAGTATCAAAACCGGGACGCATCCAGTCTCCGCTCAGCGTGTCGCCATTCACCTGACCTTGATAGGTCACATTGGCGGCGGGCACTTGAAAGGACACTGCATCCCCGGAGCGGCTGAAGTTGCGGACCGGGATATCGTAGGCGGCCTGGGAGATGGAATCGAGCGTGACGCGGGTGCCGTCCTCGCCGGTCTGAATGTTCAGCGCGAACTCCAGCTCGGTGTCGTTTCGGATCAGCTGACCTTCCCAAACTCCATCCATGCCGTCGATGAAGATCGCGGTGTCTCCGGTCGGGCGAGCAAAGCTTGTGGGGATCTGCATGCCCTGGCTGAAGACGCCGTCATAACTGGCTTCGGAGTCGTTCCATTCGCCTTCGAACCGGGCGCCGATCGCGGCGATGGAAAACTCAAAGCGATCCAGGGAGATCGCCACGCTGCTGATCGGAATGAGTTGGCCCGGAGCCTGATCGAGGCTTTCCAGAACCGCTGTCTGCTCGCCGTCTTCATCTATTGTGACCGTAACCTGCAGGCGCATGTCACCGCCCGGTGTTTCCAAAGTCGCTAGCCAGTCGCCCGAGCGATCCGCGACCGATTGCGCCGAGGCGAGACCGGTGACCAGCAAGATCAGAAATCCGCCGGTCAGTATCGTGAACAGGGAGGAGTGTCGTTGGGCCATGGAGTGCTTCTTTCTGTTGGCTCTTGTGACCCGGACACAGCTCTCCTGTTCAGCGGCAGAGTGCGCTGTTGAGATGTGACAGGGTCAGGGGAAGGACAGCCGGAGCGCTTCAGGCGCTCCGGCTGTCAGAGGAATGTCAGGCTTGGGTTTTTGCGCCGAGCATGACCATCAGGCATCGGGCCACCACGAGAAGGGAGCCGCACACGGCGATCGCGGTGAGTGCGAGCGCTGAATAATCCTGTGGCGTGATGAAGGCGGCGAGGATGTAGAGCGCGCCGGTGATCATCAAAACCAGACCGGAAAATCGGGCGATGGCCTGTCGCTGGGCCTGGGAGGCGCTGCCCGGGCTCAATGAGGTCGGGCGTTTCGGGATTGCGTTGGCGATGACGATCATGGCGATGCCAAAGGCGCTGCCCATAATGCGGATTTCCCAAGCGTCGGTGATCCAGGTGAATCCGGAGGTGAACACCACCGTCAAACCCATGGGGATCAGGATCAGAATTCCGGCGGAGCGAATCGATTTCCGCAACGTGACGCGGTCTTCTTCGGAAGGTTTGTTTTCCTGATTGCTGAATTTGAGGGTCTCCACGAGCAGCCAGGCGACCGGCAGGAAAATCGCGCCCAGAATGAACATCCAGCCTTCATCGGGCTCGCGCACGGCCAGGACGCCAGCGAGCGGAAAGGCCAAGGCCAAAATGGCGGCTGTGGAAAAAAACGGAGCTTTAGTCTGCGCCATTGTTTTGGTCCTTTGTATCTGTAGGGGAGCCGTCGCCCAGGCCGAAAGTCTTGGCGAACCCAAGGAGCGCGTCTTCAAGAACGCTGAGCTTGATGCGGTAAGTGACGATTTTTCCTGTTTTTGTAGCGTCCACCAGATCCGCGTCCTTCAGGACTGAGAAGTGCGCGGACATGGTGGGTTTGGAGACGTCGAATTCTGCCGCCAGCTCTCCCGCCGTCATCGGGCGTTCGCGCAGCAGTTCCAGAACCCGGCGTCGTGTAGGGTCAGAGAGGGCTTTGAATACGTTGCTCATGAATAGATGATTAGCTAATCGTCGAAATGAATGCAAGCTAATAATTCGTCATTCGTCTAAATGACCGATATGAGCGCTGTTTGTGAACTTGATGGAAAGGGCCGGGGGGCTTATCTGGGGCGTATGGTCAACCTGATCTCATCCCCCCGCTCCGCCACGCCCGACGCTCGCGCCGCGCGTCACCCGGAAAAGCAAAAGCGCCCCGATACGCCGGTGCTGCGAAAGCCGGACTGGATTCGCGTGAAGGCCCCGACGGGCGGCGTGTTCTCCGAGACGCGTAATGTGGTGAAGGAGAATAATCTCGTCACCGTGTGTGAAGAGGCGGGCTGCCCCAATATCGGCGAGTGCTGGTCGCAAAAACACGCCACCTTCATGATCATGGGTGAGACCTGTACCCGTGCCTGCAGCTTCTGCAATGTGAAGACCGGTCTGCCGGATGCGCTCGATACCGATGAGCCGCGTCGCGTGGCCCACGCCACGGCGACCATGGAGCTCAAGCACGTCGTCATCACCTCGGTGGACCGTGATGACCTCGCCGATGGCGGGGCTGAACATTTCGCCCAGGTCATCCGGGCGATCCGGGAAGCCGCGCCGGGTACGACCATTGAAATTCTGACGCCGGACTTCCTGCGCAAGCCGGGGGCGGCGGAAGTCGTCATCGATGCGCGTCCGGACGTGTTCAACCACAATCTGGAGACCGTGCCGCGGCTCTATCTCGGCATTCGTCCGGGCGCGCGCTATTACCATTCGCTGCGCTTGCTGGAGCGCGTGAAAGAACGCGACCCCAGCCAGTTCACCAAGTCCGGCATCATGGTCGGCCTGGGTGAGACCAAGGAAGAAGTGATGCAGGTGATGGACGATATGCGCTCCGCCGGCATCGATTTCCTGACCATAGGCCAGTATCTGCAGCCGACCCGCAAGCACGCCGCGGTGGACCGCTATGTCACCCCGGAAGAATTCAAAAGCTATGAGACCATCGCCCGCGCCAAAGGGTTCTTGATGGTGTCCGCCAGCCCGCTCACCCGGTCGAGCTATCATGCCGGGGATGATTTCGAGCGCATGCGCGCCGCCCGCGAGGCTGCGCTGGCGTCCGGCAAAACCCTCTAGAGAGTTCCATGAGCGCCGAGCATGTAGAACGGATGCGCTTGCGCTACCGGCCTGAAGATCTCTTTGAGCTGGTCGGCGATGTGCGTCGCTATCCCGATTTCATCAAACTGATCACCGCCATGCGCGTGACTCGCGATGCGGTGGTTGATGGAGTGGGGGAACTCGATGCGGAAGCGCGCGTCCGCTACAAGTTTGTCCGTGAAGGCTTCACCACCCGGGTGACGCTCGACGCGCCGTCGCTCGCCATTGACGTGACCTATCTGTCAGGCCCGTTCCACGAGCTGGCCAATCGTTGGCGCTTTCACCGTCTTGAGGACGGCTCGACGCTTGTTGATTTCTGGATCCGCTACGGGTTCAAGAACCCGGTCCTGCAAATGCTGCTCGATGGCAGTCGGACGCGGGCGATCCGGTATCTGATCGGCGCCTTTGAGGCTGAAGCGGCCAAACGGTTTGAACCGGTCGGCGACCCTGATCTCGATTACACTGAAGCGCTCAAGCGTATTCCGACGCCGGAAGCCTCAGCCTAGGCTGTTCAACAAGAGCTTCAGCGCCTCTTCAACCGTGAGCGCGCGCACCCGGTCGCGTCCGACATCGCCATAGCGGCGGCTTAGAGTCAGCGTGGGTTTTCCTGTTTGTGCGCAGCCAAACCAGACCAGTCCCACAGGTTTGTCCGCGCTGCCGCCTCCCGGCCCGGCGATTCCCGTCACAGACACCGTGAGACCCGCCCGACTGTGCGCCAGTGCGCCTTCAGCCATGGCTTTCGCCGTTTCAACCGAGACGGCGCCATGGGTCTCGATGGTGTCTGGCGACACGCCCAGCATGTCCATCTTGGCGTCGTTGGAATAAGTCACAAAGCCACGGTCCACGACCGCCGACGAGCCCGGAATGCCGGTTAATTCGCCCGCGATCAGCCCGCCCGTGCACGATTCCGCTGTCGCGATCATGACGCCGCGCGCCTTCGCCCGTTCAATGACCTGTTCTGCGTAGCTGTACGCCGGGCTCATGACAGCACCGCCGTTACAATCGCTTCCGCCGCCAGCCCTTCGCCGCGACCGGTGAAGCCGAGCTTTTCTGTGGTGGTCGCCTTGATGTTCACTCGCCTGGGATCAAGGTCCAGAATCTCGGCGACGCGGGATTTCATGGCGGCTTTGTGCGGGCCGATCTTGGGGCGTTCGCATATCAGCGTGACATCCACATGGACCGCGCGCGCTCCAGCTTCTGCGGCGATCTTGGCGGCGTGCGCGAGAAACATCGCAGAATCCGCGCCTTTCCATTGGTCATCGCTGGGCGGGAAGTGGTCGCCGATATCGCCCAGCCCCGCCGCGCCCAGCAGAGCGTCTGTGATGGCGTGAAGGCCGGCGTCGGCGTCCGAATGCCCGATCAGCCGGTAGGGGCACTCAATGAATACCCCGCACAGATGTACGCCATCGCCCGCCGCCATGCGGTGCACATCATAGCCCATGCCGGTCACGGTGAGGGCGGCAGGTGATGCGCCGCCAGCCAACGCTTGCTCAGCACGTTCAAAATCGTCCGGGTAAGTCACTTTGAAATTGCGTTCCTCACCTTGGGTCAGCATGACATTAAGCCCGCTAGCGCGTGCCAGCGAGACCTCATCAGGATAATCGGTTGAAGCGGCCTGGAAAGCCTCGCGCAAAAGCTGGGTTTGAAATGCTTGCGGCGTTTGAAGACGATACAGGCCCTCCCGACTGACCGGCGTAACGCCAGCGTCATCAGATAGCGCCAGGGCGTCGGCCACCGGCAGAGCGGGCGCGGCGCCAGGTGCGCTGTCCAGCGCGGCGCGCAAGCGGGCGATCACGGCGTCGGACACCAGCGGCCGCGCAGCGTCATGGATCAGCACCTGTTCGTGCGACACATGGGCGAGGGCGTTGCGCACGGACTGGGTGCGCGTCTCGCCCCCTTCGACAAGGACGGCCTCGGCGCCATTCAGGCAGGCGCGCACCGCTTCGGCCTGACGCGGCGCATGTGCGATGATGATTTGCGTGCAGGCTGGATCCTGGGCGAACCGATTGATGCTGTAGGACAGCACGGGGCGCCCCGCCAAATTGCGAAACTGTTTTGGCGTCCCAGCGCCAGCGCGCGTTCCGCGCCCGGCAGCGACGATGCATGCGCTATAGCCCATGGGGTGCTCGCTAGACCTCTGACTGTACTGAAGTCAGCGATAGGCAATTCAGGCAACGAGGTCCAGCGACCGTGCACATGAATACGCCCCGGACTCAATGCCGGGGCGTATCTGGCTCAGATCGAGGATCTGAGTTTTACGGATTTAGCGGGCAGGTGTCGCTGAAGACGTCATAGATAATGCCGTTGTGAAAAATCCTGACGCTGTAGAAGCCGGCGACTTCGGTGCAGGACAGCACCACAGCGTCTTCGGGAATAGTAGAGGCCTGCGCGGCCGGAGTGGCGAGCAGGCTGGCGAGGCCCAGCACGGCGGCGCTCAGCATGAAGCGAACAGATTTCATAGTGTCCTCCAGAGAGATAAGAGAATTAGAAAAACAACTGTAGGGGGAACTTAATGGGAGTCAAAACCTTCCAGGGAGAACGCAGCGTGCGGGAGGCGCCCGAATTCTCCTGCACAAGAGTTACGAGTCACAGTGTCACTGGAAGACCGGTGAGAGACGCGGTATCTCATGGACATGACTTGCACTCACCCTCTGCTGACTGGTTTTGACATCGGACCGATCCGCGTCGAGCGGCCTGTGTTGTTGGCGCCGATGTCGGGCGTGACCGATTGGCCGATCCGCAAACAGGCCTTCAAGTTTGGCGCTGGCCTAGTCGTCAGCGAGATGGTGGCGTGTGAAACGCTCGCGCAAGGTCGTGAGGACGTGATCCGGCGCATGCGTGCTGATGGTGATTGCGGTCCTCATGTGATTCAGCTCGCAGGCCGCGAGGCGAAATGGATGGATGTCGGCGCGCGCCTGGCGGAAGAGGCGGGCGCGGATGTGATCGACATCAATATGGGATGTCCGGCGCGTCAGGTGACGCGAGGGCTGAGCGGCTCAGCCCTGATGCGTGATCTCGACCATGCGCTGACGTTAATCGAGGCGACGGTGAAGGCGGTCTCTGTCCCCGTGACGCTGAAAATGCGTCTGGGCTGGGATCATGACAGCCTGAACGCCCCCGAACTGGCTTTGCGTGCGCAAGAGGCCGGCGTGAAAATGGTGACGGTGCATGGCCGCACGCGTCAGCAGTTTTACAAGGATCAAGCCGATTGGGCCGCGGTCGCGTCTGTGAAAGACGCGATCTCTATCCCCTTGATCGTCAATGGCGATATCAGCACGCCTGATGAAGCGCGCTCGGCGCTGAAGCAATCGGGGGCTGACGGCGTCATGGTCGGCCGCGCCTCTCAAGGGCGTCCGTGGTTGCCTGGCGCGATTGCGGACGTGTTGTGTGACGGCGCCGTCTTTGGTGAGCCGGACCTTGCAACCGGGGCGCAATCCCTGTCTGACGCTTTGCAAGACAGTGTGACGCTTTATGGCGAAGCGTTGGGCGTGCGGACCATGCGCAAGCATTTTGCGAGCTTTGTGGATTGGGCGGTGTCTGACCCCGATGACGCACGCGCCTGGCGAGGCCGGTTGTGCCGGGCGAAAAGCGAAGCGGAGGCGCGGTCTGAACTGATGGCGTTCGTTCACAGCCGTCAGGCGAGCGCAGCTTGAGCGACGCTGCGCCCTCCCTGTCGGAACGCGCCGCCGAGGCTGCGCCGATTGCGTTGGTGTTGCTGGATGAAGCGGGCGAAATCGTCTTCGCCAATGCACGCGCTGAGATCCTGTTCGGGCAATCGCGCAAACGCCTGATTGGCAAAACACTTGAAGATGCGGGGCCAGTCGGCAGGGCGTCTTCTGAGCTTGCGCGGCGGTCGCTCCTCGAGAACCGGTCCCTGTACGCTCATGATTTGCCCGTGGGGGTGGCGGATCGCGCTCTGCGCATTTCGGTGGATGTCTCTCCTGATGAAACAGGCGTGTGCGTCTGTCTGCGGCCCTGGCCGGAATCTGGCGGCGGCGCCCGCAGTGACGTGGCGGCGAACGCAGCGGCAGGCTTTGGAATGATGCTGTCGCATGAGCTTAAAAACCCCATGGCGGGCGCACGGGGCGCTGCGCAACTCATCGCCCAGAGCGAGGATGAGGAAAGCCGAGAACTGGCGACCCTGATCATCACCGAACTTGATCGCGCGCGCCGTATCGCAGAGCGCTGGAGCCGGGTGGGTGATATCGGGCCGCCGCGACTGGGGCGGGTCAACCTTCATGCGCTTGTGCGCGAAGCCGTACGTTCAGCTCGGGCGTCCGCGTCTCCGGAAGTCGTCTGGCTAGAGTATTTTGATCCCTCCTTGCCCGATGCCCTGGCGGATCGCGACCTTGTTTCCCAGGCGGTGCTCAATCTGCTGATCAATGCGGGTGAAGCGGCCTGCCAGGGGGGCGGTCGGGTGAAAGTCTATACGCGCTATCGTCAACCCAGACCGGGTGGTCCGGCGCCGGACGCCCGTCTTGAAATCGCCATTGAAGATGATGGTCCGGGCGTTGATGATGCGCTTCGAGACGCGATCTTCAATCCTTTTGTCACCGGCAAACCGGCGGGCGAGGGACTGGGCCTGGCGCTTGTCAGCCGTGTCGCGGACCTTCTCAATGGCGGCGTCGAGTTTGAGACTCGTCCGGGGCGGACAGAGTTTCATTTCTACCTGCCTGTAGAGCGTAAGGACGGCTGATGGCGCACCGGGTCCTGATACTGGAAGATGATGAATCCCTGCGTCTTGTGATCGCGAAGGCGCTGTCGCGCGCCGGGTTTGAAGTGCGCGCCACCGCATCCGCTGATGCGGCGCTTGAACGACTGGCGCGGCGTGAAGTCGATGTGCTGCTTGCGGACGTTTTGTTGGGGCGGGAGAGCTTTCTGGACCGCCTGGACGAGGTCACCCGTGTGCGGCCCGACATACCCGTCATCATCATGAGTGCTCAGACCACGGCGCGCACTGCGATCGAAGCCGGCAAGGCTGGTGTCTTCGAGTATTTGCCAAAGCCATTTGATCTCAATGAGATGGTCTCGGTTATCAAGAGATCGCTTGAAGATGTGGGCCCGGTGCTCCCTGTCGCTTCGTCGCAGGGGTTTGGTGGCTTGGTCGGCCGCTCATCGGCGATGCAGGAAGCGTTTCGCGCCCTGGGACGACTTGCGCGGACCTCCTCGCCGGTATTGTTTACCGGGCCTGAGGGGAGTGGCCGGGCGCACAGCGCCCGGGTTCTCATCGCTGAGAGCGGTATTGCGGGTCCTGTCATAGAGGCGGGGCCGGCGCGGATGCGACGCGAAGGGCCGGCCTTGCTTGAAACAGCGGCCGGCGGCGCCTTGATCCTCCGTCGCGCTGAGCGCTGGGACGAGGACTGCCAGGATTGGGTTCTTGAGGCGCTGGAAACCCCGCGCGGGGATAGTCCCCGTATTCTGGCGACCGCGACCCCGGACATTGGTGAGCATTTAAGGCCGGTCCTGTTGTCTCATTTGGCGATCGGGCGTGTCCAATTGCCGCCTCTGCGTGATCGGGGGGGAGACCGGGCGCTTCTGTTCGCTCACTTCCTGTCAGAGCAATCCACGCCTCGCGAAATGGATGAGACGGTGCGGGCCTTTATCAACAGTCAGGTCTGGCCGGGTGAAGTGCTGGGATTGAAGCGCGTCGCCCTGCATCTTAGCATGCAGGGCGCGCGTGGCCCCTTGTCGGTCGAGGAGATCGAAGCCGCCATCCATGAGTTTTCCGGTCGTGATCCGGGGGTGGATTTGAGTGAGGCCGCAGCGCGATTCTTCGGAACAGCTTTGGCGCTTGGAGAGAGCGGCATAGGTGAGAAAGCCCAGATCGCTGTCGACCGTGGCTTGTTCGCTGCGGCGCTGGAATCGTCAAACGGCGTCCGGCAGGATGCTGCTAAGCTGCTGGGATTGAACCGAAACACGCTGACGAGGCGTATGGCTGCTTTGCAGTCAGACGGCGATGAGACCTAGAAGCCACACCCGTTGAATTTCCGTCACATATGGGCCAAGCTGTCTCTGAGGGGACGCAAGGAGACGCGCAACTTGCCAAAGTTTGCGGGCAATCCAGCTTGGCGACAATCCACGCTATTCTTACTCGGCTTCGTTGTGGCGACGCTGGGCGTGGTTCTGCTCGCCCTGCTATCAGTTTTCCATGAGGGCCGGTTCGGTCCCGGCGGGTGGGGCTTCATCACGCTCATGGCGTTGGTGGCCGCATTGCTGGGCGTGCTCGCCGTCGCGGTTTATCTGCGCGTGATGCAGCAGCTCAGAGGCACGCAAGGGGGCGCATCCGCCGCGCCCCGTCTGCAAATGCGCTTCATCACCCTGTTCGCCGTTGCGGCGGTCGTTCCGGCGGTTCTGATGGCGGGGTTTCAGGCGCTGGTGCTCAATCGCGGCGTGGAGTTCTGGTTTGCAGAGCGGGTCAACACACTGGTGGAGACGACGGCGGAGCTCGGCAATGAATGGCCGCAAGTGGCGTTGAGCCAGACAGGCGATCACATGCGCGGGATCGTCCAAGACCTTGCCGCGCCAGAGGCCGTCAATTCCCTGCAAGATCAGCGTATTCTGTATAGTGGCTATCTGACGAACCAGGCTCGGCTGCGCAATCTGCCGGCTCTCTATGTCATTGACAGTCAGGCGACGATCCTGGCGCGCAGCGACGAGGCTCCGGAGACGCCGGGCTTCGCCGCGCCATCTCAATCCTTGTTCGACATCGCCAATGAAGGCGATATCAGCGCCTCGGCTCCGGTGCGCCGCGAAGACGGGCCAGATTATGTGCGCGTCTTGCTGCGCATGCCTGAATATGAAGACGCCTATCTGTATTCGCTGGTCTTTGTCGATTTCAGCCTGTTGAGCGCAGCGCTGGAAGCCACCCAGTCTTTCCGTGAAGCGATCGCCAGCGAACAGCAAATGCGGATCAGCTTCTTCTTCGTCTACGCACTGGCGGCGGTGCTGGTGTTTCTGGGGGCGGTCTGGCTTGCTTTGAGCGCAGCGGCGCAAGTGGTGTCACCCGTCAGTCGATTGGTCGCGGCGGCCGAGCTGGTGCGGCGCGGCGAGCTGAGCGCCCGCGTTCAGGTCGCGCGAGATAATGACGAGATCGCAGCGCTGAGCCGGGCCTTCAACCGGATGACGCGGCAGTTGGAGAGTCAGCGCGGCGCGCTTTTGGAAAGCAATGCGGAATCAGAACGCCGCCGCGCGTTCATCGAAGCCGTGCTGACAGGCGTCAGCGCCGGTGTGATCGGTCTGGAGCCTGATGGCCGCGTCTCGCTGGTCAACCGATCCGCCGCGCAGCTTCTGGGGCGTGAGCCTGGCGCACTTGTCGGGGATATGATCGAGACGGTCATGCCTGAATTTTCTGAAGTTTTCCAGGCTGTTCACCGTCGGCCCGATGAAATCGCCGAGCGCCAGATCGATCTGGTGGAAGAGGGCGGTGCCACCGTCAGTCTCAGCGTCCGGGCTGCGCAGGACGATGATGGCGGCGTAGTGATTACGTTTGACGATGTGTCGCGCCTTGTCGCCGCGCAGCGGAGCGCCGCCTGGCGGGATGTGGCGCGCCGTATCGCGCATGAGATCAAAAATCCGCTGACCCCGATCCAGCTGTCCGCCGAGCGATTGAAGCGCCGGTATCGCAAGCAGATTGATGAGGATGGCCTTGAGACGTTTGATAAATGCGTTGACACCATTGTGCGTCAGGTCAGCGATATTGGCCGCATGGTGGATGAATTCTCCGCGTTCGCCCGTATGCCTGCGCCCAAGATGGAAGTCGCGGATCTGGTGGATGTCGCCAATGCCTGCGTCTTCGCCCAGCGCGTCGCGTCTCCTGAGCTTCAGGTCCTGCTGACGGTGCAGGGCGGGCCGATTTCGGTGGAATGCGATTCACGGCTGATCGGGCAGGCTTTGGCCAATGTGCTCAAGAACGGCGCCGAAAGCGTCTCGGCCCGCATGGAGCAAGACGGCTCGAAGGCGGGCGGACAGATTGCTGTTTCAATCGGTTCGGAAACTGGTCAGGCGATAATCGAAATAACCGATAACGGTCTGGGCTGGCCCGAACATGACCGGGCGCGTCTGACAGAGCCCTATATGACCACGCGCGCCAAAGGCACAGGCCTTGGTCTCGCAATTGTCCGCCGCATCATGGAAGACCATGGCGGGCGGCTTGAACTGGATGACCGTCCCGACCTGATGCGGGGCGCGGTGGTCCGGTTGGTACTTCCCTTGCTTGAACCCGATACGGACGCGTTGGACACACCAGCGCAGGCGGAGGCTTGAACGCAATGTCGCTCGACATTCTGATTGTTGATGATGAAGCCGATATTCGAGAGCTCATTGGCGGGCTTTTGGAAGATGAAGGCTATGAACCGCGTTACGCCGGGGATTCCGATACCGCGCTTGAGGCTGTGCGGCGGCGCAAGCCGGCTTTGGCGGTTCTGGATGTCTGGCTTCAGGGCAGCCGATTGGACGGGATCGAGCTGCTTGCGGAGATCAAACGCGTTGCGCCAGACTTGCCCGTCGTTGTGATCTCAGGGCATGGCACAATCGAAACGGCGGTCGCCGCTATTCGAAAAGGGGCTTACGACTTTATCGAAAAGCCCTTTAAATCTGATAAGTTGCTGCTGACTGTTGAGAGGGCGCTTGAAGCAAGTCGACTGCGCCGTGAAAATGCGGAACTTCGCGCCAAGTCCGAACTTCATAATGATCTGATCGGGGAGTCCGCGGCGGCGGTTCAACTGCGGCAAACTGTAGACCGTGTCGCGCCGACCAATTCGCGTGTGCTGATCTCCGGTCCCTCCGGCTCGGGCAAGGAATTGATCGCTCGTCTGATCCACACCCAGTCCACCCGGGCCGATGGTCCCTTTATTCCGGTCTCGGCGGCGATGATGGCGCCTGAACGGGTTGAAGCGGAGCTGTTCGGCGCGGAATCTGAAAGCGGTGTTGAGCGCGTCGGCTTTCTTGAACAGGCCCATGGTGGGACGCTTTTCCTCGATGAGGTCGGCGACATGCCGATCGCGACCCAGGCCAAACTGCTGCGCATGCTGGTCGAGCAGCGCTTTCGCCGGATTGGCGGCGCTCAGGATGTCCAGGTCAATGTGCGCGTTCTGTCCTCCACGGCGCGGGATCTGCAAGGCATGATCGAGCAGGGGCAGTTCCGCGAAGACTTGTTTCACCGTTTGGCGGTCGTGCCGCTGGACGTGCCGTCTCTGTCCCAGCGGCGAGAAGACATTCCGCTTCTGGTCAATCACTTCCTCGAGCGTCTGACGGCGATGTCAGGCCTGCCCATGCGCAAGATCGGCGAGGACGCCATGGCGGCGCTGCAGGCGCATGACTGGCCGGGCAATGTGCGTCAACTGCGCAATAACGTCGAACGCCTGCTTATTCTCGCCACCGGATCGCCCGATGAGCCTGTGACGCTGGATTCCCTGCCGTCTGAAGTGGCGGGACGCGCGACCAGCGCAGAGACCGGTCTCGACGCCGAGCGCATGATCGCCTTGCCCTTGCGCGATGCGCGTGAGAATTTCGAGCGTGAATATCTCAAGGCGCAGATCAACCGGTTTGGCGGCAATATCTCGCGCACGGCCAATTTCATCGGCATGGAACGCTCAGCGCTCCATCGCAAGCTGAAGACTCTGGGCGTAGCGAGTTTGAACCGCAAAGGTGATGACGTCGATACAGAGGACGCTGGCTAGAGGCCGGCTGAAATCATCTCATGAAAGCTGTTGTGTGTGGGGCCGGCCGTGTGGGTTACGGCATCGCCAGAGAGCTCGCCTCCGAAGGCAATGCCGTCACCGTCGTGGATTGGTCGCGTGAACTTATCGACAAGGTCACGACCGATCTCGATGTGCGCGGCGTGGTGGGCCATGGCTCACACCCCGATGTCCTGGATCGCGCCGGCATCCGGGATGCGGATTTGCTGGTGGCGGTGACGTATTCTGACGAGACCAACATGGTCGCCTGTCAGGTGGCGCACTCACTGTTCAACACCCCGACGCGTATCGCGCGGGTGAGGGCGCAGAGCTATCTTGATAAACGCTGGGGCGATCTCTTTTCGATGGGCGCCTTGCCGATC
This sequence comes from Oceanicaulis alexandrii DSM 11625, assembly GCF_000420265.1. Taxonomy (NCBI): domain Bacteria; kingdom Pseudomonadati; phylum Pseudomonadota; class Alphaproteobacteria; order Maricaulales; family Maricaulaceae; genus Oceanicaulis; species Oceanicaulis alexandrii. The sequence continues at coordinate 77,471 of NZ_ATUP01000001.1, read as the reverse complement.
GATGTGACGATTTCCCCTGAGCTTGAAGTCAGCCGCTCGATCTTGCAGCGGCTCGAGACGCCAGGCGCTTTCGCAACCGCGCCTTTCGCCAATAGCCGCGTTCAGGTGTTGGGCCTGCGTGTGGACGAGCAATCGCCTGTCGCCGCCAGCACGCGCGCACAGATGGCGGAGCTGTTCCCTGATCTGGGCTTCGACATTGTGGGCGTACAGCGTGACCAGACCCTGTTCATTCCTCAGGACGATGATCCGTTGATGCCGGGCGACAGCATTTATGTCAGCCTGGCCGCCGGGCATGTGAAGCGGGCTCTGGACGTGTTTGGCCGCGCTGCGCCTCGGGCTCGCCGGGTGGTGATCGTCGGAGCGGGTAATATCGGGCTTTATGTGGCCAAAGCGCTCGAACGCGTCGGCGGCGTTCGGGTGAGGTTGATCGAGAATGACAAGGCCCAGGCTGAACAAGCCGCTGACGCGCTGCGCCGAACAGTGGTGCTGCATGGTGATGGTCTCGACCGGGACGTGCTGCGAGAAGCTGGCGTTGAAGACGCTGAATTGGCGCTGTGTCTGACCAATGACGACAAGGTGAACTTGCTCAGCGGGGTCATGGCCAAGAAAGAAGGCGCGGCGCGCTCGCTGTGTCTGGTGAACAATCAGGCGTTCCATCCCGTCCAGGAAGCGCTGGACGTAGACGTGATGATCGACCCCCGCGCGGTCACCGTCTCCACCATCCTGCAGCATATCCGGCGTGGACGGATCACGGGTCTTCAGACCATGGGTGACGGCATGGCTGAAGCTCTGGAAGGGGTCACCCTGTCCACATCGCCTCTGGTGGGACAAAATCTCAGCACGCTTGAGCCGCCAGAAGGTGTGGCGATCTGCGCCATGGTGCGCGGGGACCGCGTTTATTTCCGTAGGGACTCCGTTGTCATTCAGGAAAATGACCGCGTGATCTTTTTCGCGCTGAAGGCTTCAGTGCCGAAGGTGGAGCAATTGTTCCGCGTCAGCCTGGAATATTTCTAGGTCCATGAAATGGTCGCCACGCTTCTTTCGCGCTCTGGCCTGGTGCATGATTTTCATCAGCCTGGCCGCTCTGCCCTTCATCTTGTTCGCAGGGCTTGAAGGACGAGGGGATATAGCGCGCGGCTTTACCGTGACGGTGGCTTCGGGCGCGTTTATCGGCGGCATCGTTCTCGCCGGGACCGGGCAGGTCAATCGCCCGGCCGGCGCCAGCGCCGCCTTGCGGCTGGCGTTTTTTGGTTGGGTTCTGGTGCCTCTGCTGGCGGCGCCGCCGCTGATCGCCGCGACAGGCTCCATGCCTGCTGGAATTTTCGAGGCTTATTCGGCTTTGACCACCACGGGCGCGATTATAAAAAGCCCGGAAGAGGCGGGCGTTTCAATCACGCTATGGCGGTGTGTTTTGGCCTGGCTGGGCGGATTGGGAAGCCTGGTTCTGGCTGCGACTGTGTTTGCAGCGCTTGATCGCCGCGGGGTCGGCTTGCGCCGGACTTACCTGCTGACGGTCGAGCACTCTGACCTGTTCACAAATTTCGGACGCGCGCTTCGCCGATTCGGCGCGATCTATGTGGGTGTGACCCTGGCGGGCTTTGTGCTGCTGATGCTGCTCGGCACGGATCCGTTTGATAGCCTGTGCCTGGCGCTGTCAGGCATCGCCACAGCCGGTCTGGCTCCACAATCTGGGGCGCTTGATGTCTGGTTGTCGCCCGCCGCCCAGGGCGTTCTTGCGCTCTTGTGCCTGATGGGCGCCTGGAACATGGCGGTGCAATATGATCTGGCGTCGCGCCGCCGGATCAGCCGAGGGACAGGCGAATTGCGCGCCATGTTGGTGCTGGGGCTGGGGGCGGCGCTTTATGCGGCTGTGACAATCGATATCTCCCACGCATGGGCGTCCGGCCTCGATATGCTGTTCGCCATCACCACCACGGGATACCAGACGGCGTCGCAACCGGTTTTGCCCCTGACCTTGCTGGTTCTTCTCGCCATGGCGGGCGGCTCGACGATCTCGACGTCTGGCGGAATAAAAATGCCGCGCATTCTGCTGCTTCTGAGACGCGCGGGCGGTGAGCTATCCAGCCTCAGCCATCCGTCTGCGGCCGTGCGCACCCGCTTTATCGGCAGGCCAGTCAGCGATTCGGCTCTGACGGGTGTCTGGGTGTATGCGCTGGCCTATCCGGCGGCTTTAGGTCTTGGGGCGGTCGCTCTTGGGATGACCGGCGCAAGCTTTCATGACAGCTGGGCGGTGTCGGCGGCTTCACTGGTCAATGCGGGCCCCCTGGCAGGCGTTGATTTTGCTGCGCTTTCCCCTGCCACGCTTGCGGTTTCCGCCGCCATCATGGTGCTGGGGCGCCTTGAAGTTCTGGCCGCAGCGGCCGCCATTTACGTGATTTTCGCCCGCGACTGACTGAGGCCCCTGCGGGCAAGTCGGTTGCAGCCGGGCCAAGGTATGTTTACCTAGCTTTTGGGGGCGCACGGACTGCGCCGGGAACTTTTGTGCGATAAGGCCAATGTCTAACGATAAGAAACAAAACCTGCAGGACGTTTTTCTCAACACCGTTCGCAAGGGCAAGACTCCGCTCACCATCTTTCTCGTCAATGGCGTGAAGCTTCAGGGTGTTGTGACCTGGTTTGACAATTTTTGCGTGCTGTTGCGCCGCGAAGGTCAGATTCAGCTTGTCTACAAGCACGCTATTTCCACCATCATGCCAAGCCAGCCCGTCCAGCTTTTCGACAAGGACGAGGCTGAAGGAGACGCCGAGGATTGATCGACCGAAAGCCCGCGCCGCAAACCGCTCTCATCCTGTCTCCGCAATATCCGGGGACGGACGCCAACCGCGCTCAGGCGCGTCTGGAAGAGGCCATCGGGCTGGCGCAAGCTCTGGATCTGGTCACCGCTGAAGCGCGTATCGAGCCCTTGCGTCGTGTTGAAGCCGGCGGGTTCTTCGGCTCGGGTAAGATCGAACAGATCGCCGAGCGTGTTGAGGAGCTTGAGGTCACGGTCGTTATTGTTGACGCCGCCCTCAGCCCTATTCAGCAACGCAATCTCGAAAAGAAGCTCAACGCCAAGGTCATTGACCGGACCGGTCTGATCCTGGAAATCTTTGGTCTGCGCGCGCAGACCCGCGAAGGGCGCTTGCAGGTCGAGCTGGCGCGTCTGGCGTATGAACGCTCGCGCCTTGTACGCACCTGGACCCACCTTGAGCGTCAGCGCGGCGGTCGCGGCTTTCTGGCCGGGCCGGGTGAAACCCAGATCGAGACCGACCGTCGCCTGCTGGCGGACAAGATGGCCAAGCTCCGTCGGGAGCTCGACGAGGTCAAACGCACGCGCAAGCTGCATCGCAAGAAGCGTCTGGCCGCCCCTTGGCCGACGGTCGCGCTGGTTGGCTACACCAATGCGGGCAAATCCACATTGTTTAACCTGCTGTCCAACGCGCAGGTTCTGGCCAAGGACATGCCTTTCGCAACGCTCGACCCGACCGTGCGCGGGGTGAAGCTGCCTTCGGGCCGGCGTGTGCTTATGAGCGACACGGTGGGCTTCATCACAGATCTTCCGACCGAGTTGATCGCTGCTTTCCGGGCGACTCTGGAAGAGGTCATCGAGGCGGATGTGCTGATCCATGTGCGCGACATGGCGGATCCTGACCATGAGGGGCGCAAGGCGGATGTGGAAGAAGTACTGGCCGCCCTTGGCGCCGGAGCCGAGGCGGACCAGCCTGTGATCGAGGCCTGGAATAAATCGGATCAACTCCCCTTGGAGGACCAGGAAGAGCTGGTCTGGCGCGCCAAACTTCCCAAGTCGCAAGACGCACCTGTATGTATCGTGACCTCGGCGGTGACGGGGCTGGGCGTTGACGCCTTGCTCGACCAGGTCGAGCTGGCGCTTTCAGTGAATGATGTGGCGCTGAGGTTGGAGTTCGGCCCTTCGGACGCAGAAGCGCTCGCTTTCGTGCACCGCCACGGCGCGATCTTGTCAGAACAGACGGATACGCAAACGGGCAGAGTGAGCGTTCACGCCCGGTTGAGCGTCGCCGATGCGGGCCGTTTGCGTCAGCGCTATGGCGCGCTTGACGGACTGGAAACGCCTGCCGAGTGAAGCGCCTATTCGGTGGTTTTCACTTCAAGCCAGAGGCTTTCCATCGTCTCAAGATCCGCTTCCTGAACAGATGAGCCTTGCGTGCTCAGCCGGGTTTCGATGGCGCGAAAACGCCTGTCAAATTTGGCGTTGGTCCCGCGCAGCGCGGTTTCCGGATCGATCTTGAGCTTGCGTGCAAGATTGGCGACCGCAAAGAGCACATCCCCGATCTCTTCTTGAATATGGTCAGGGTCACGCTCTTCGATCGCCTCTTTGACCTCATTGATTTCTTCTTCGATCTTGTCGAAAACCGAGCTCAGATCAGGCCAGTCGAACCCGACACGGGCCGCCCGTTTTGACAGCTTTTCGGCTCGGAGGAGGGCGGGCAGCGCGGTTGGAAGGTTGGCCAGTACAGACGTGTCGGTCTTGCCGCTTCTGGCGCGTTCTTCCGCTTTGACAGCCTCCCACGCCTGTATCTGGGCCTGAGCGTCTCTGGGGTCCGCGCCGGCGAATACATGCGGGTGGCGTCGCAGCATCTTCTCACTGATTGAATCCGCCACGTCTTCAAAGCGGAACTCGCCAGCTTCTTCCGCCATCTGGCTGTGAAAGACGACCTGAAACAGGAGGTCGCCCAGCTCGTCCCTCAGGTCCGCCATGTCCTGGCGCTCAATGGCGTCGGCGACTTCATAGGCTTCTTCAATCGTATAGGGAGCGATGGTTTCGAAGCTTTGCTCCACATCCCACGGGCATCCGCCATCGGGATCCCGAAGCCGATCCATGATGGCTAGCAGTCGGTCTAGAGCGCTTGTCTGGTTTGAATTGATCGCTTCACGGTTTCGATGAGGAAAGCCGTTCGTCGTGGTCGGTGTGTGGGTCATGGACGCCTTCAAGGGAGGTTTCTGGCCCGGTGTTCCGGGAAGTGTGGGGAGCGGAATTCGTGCGCGAGAGCGGAATGTTTTGATGGTTTAATGTTTATTCAATGGCGTAAACGACTCTGAGTGCGTTCACTGGTTGTGTTCGTTGCAGGTCTGTTTGATTTCATGTCCGTTTCATTGCGAACCAGGATATTGGTGTTGGTGGTCACAGTCACCGTATCGGTGGCTATGGTTGTCGGCTTCGCCAATTTCATTCAAGCACGATCAATGAGCCGTGCTGCGGCTGAGGCTGAATTATACGCTGAAGCGAGAGCGATTTCTGCACATCTGGAAAGCGCGTTTCAGATCGCGAATGATCATGCATTCATCCTCAGAAACACCCCTCCCATTGATGGCATGATCCGGGCGCAGGCGAATGGCGGCGTCGATCCATACGACGGCAGTTTGTATGAGACCTGGCGTGAACGGCTCGAAGCGATTTTCACTTCGCACCTTCAGGTTCAGAGCGAGTACACCCAATTACGATTCATAGGATTGGCGGATCAGGGACGTGAAATTGTCCGCGTGGACCGGATGGAAGGTGAGATCCGCGTTGTACCCCGGTCAGCGCTTCAGCGCAAAAGTGACGAATTCTACTTTCAAGCCGCACTCTCAACGAGACCATCCTCGACCTACACCTCTCCAATAACCGTCAATAGAGAGCAGGGGGCGCCAGCTCCTGATCAGGTGCCCACAGTCCGCACGGTTCTTCCCGTCGCGAGGTCTGATGGCCAACTTTATGGAATGCTGGTGATCAATGCCGACATTCGCATCGTCCTTGAGAATGCGCTGGCGGCCGCAACGCCCACCTATGACGTATACATCTCGGATTCCTACAACAATTACATTCATTACAGCCCATCCGACGGGATCATGAACTCGCAGTTTTCTTTCGAAGAGGGGTTCGATCCGCCTGAGCTTCTCAGTCGGGATGGCGATGACCTCTTTGATGCGGAGGGGGTCACATACGCTTCTTATAGATTTCAGACGGGCCAAGATGGTCAAGGAATCGATTTCCGCGTCTTGATCGGCGAACCCACGCATGAACTGATGGTCGGGGCGTACGCCATTCGCCAACAATCCATTTTACTCGCTGTCAGCCTGGTTGTGCTGACGGCGATCGGGTCCTTGTTGTTTGTGACCAGTCTGACACGTCCACTGGGACAGTTGACCGATGCGGTTCGCAGTTATGGTCAAAACCGCACCCCGATGGATCTGGACGTTAGCGATAATGATGAAATCGGAGAACTCGGGCGGGCTTTCTGCGACATGATCCGGGCGTTGGAAGAGAATGAGCTGACTGCCAACACATTTGAAAATATCATTGATGGACTGATCCTGATCACGCCGGACGGCGCCATTCAGGCGATGAACCCCGCCGCGAGCTTCATGTTCGGTTACGCTGAAAACGAGCTGGTCGGGCAAGATGTTTCAGTACTGCTTCCTGACGGCGCGCGCCTGGAACGTGACGGCGCTTTCAAACAGATTCCCTGCTTCATAGATCATCATCTTGTGGGAGAGACATTTGAGGCTGTCGCCAAACAGAAAAACTCCACGCCTCTGCATGTGGAGCTGACGCTTAGCGAAGTGCAGAAGCCTGACACATTGCTGTTCAGTCTGCTGATGCGCGATATCAGCGCGCGAAAGCAGATGGAGGTGATGAAGGATGAGTTTGTTTCAACTGTGAACCATGAGCTGAGGACGCCTCTGACATCCATGCTCGGTTCCCTCAGTTTGCTGAAAAAGCGGCTCGAGACAAAGCTTAACGATGATGACAAGGCCTCGATGCTTTTGAACATGGCGCAGCGCAGCTGCGATCGCCTGACTCTTCTGGTCAACGATATCCTGGATCTTGAGAAGATCGCCGCCGGAAAACTTGAATACCGCATGCAGATCATCCCGTGCGATGATCTGGTTCAGGATGTGGTTGAGAGCCATCGCATGCTTGGCGAAGAGCATGGCGTGACGTTCAAGCTGGATCTGCAGGCGGATGATCCGCCGGTGCGGCTTGACGTTTCGCGCTTCAACCAGGCGCTTGTGAATCTATTATCGAACGCAGCCAAATACTCGCCGAACGGCGAGGTGGTCACTGTTTCGACGCAAAACATGGCCGGTCAGAGCATTCGCATCTCTGTGTCTGATAATGGACCCGGCATTCCTGAAGATTTTCAGTCTCGCCTGTTTGACCGGTTCTCCCAGGCGGATAGCTCCACCACCCGCCGGGTCGGCGGAAACGGGTTGGGGCTGAACATCACCAAAACTCTCATCGAGGCTTTTGATGGCGAGGTCAGTTTCGACACGACTGTTGGGGTAGGGACCGTCTTTCACATCACATTGCCGATCGCCTCCCCGGAGGCCGCGCAATCCCCAGATGAGATGGATGAGAATTTCGTAAAGCTCTATCAGGGCATAGCTTAAGGCATACAGGCAATGGTTGAGCTTGAACGCATATGTTGTGTCGAAGACGATTTCGACATCCGGACCATACTTGATCTCTCTCTGAGCGATATTGGCGGGTATCAGGTTGAACTGTTCGAGGACGGACCGAGCGCGCTGAAAGGTCTGCCCGCGATCCAGCCTCAACTGATCATGCTCGACATGATGATGCCTGGAATGAATGGTCTAGAGGTCCTTGGCGCGCTTCGCCAGAGCGAGCAGTTTGCGCAAACGCCTGTGGTGTTCATGACGGCCAAGGCGCAATCCCATGAACTGGACTCTTATATCAGCGCCGGTGCGCAATCGGTGATCGTCAAGCCTTTTGACCCGATGACTTTACCCGATCAGGTGGAAGATATCTGGAAGGAGCTCGAGGCCGCGAACCTCTAATGTGATCTTTGGTGTTGCTGCGCAATCCGTGCAATCGCGCGCATCACCACAGCGCGATTAAAGGGTTTGACCAGGACATGGTTCGCGCCATTGCGTATGACCGTGTGAATCTTTTCAGCGTTGTTTTCAGCGGTCAGAAAAATGACCGGTGTCTGGGCGTTGACCGGCGTGGCGCCTGAGCGGATTTGCCGGAGCAGAGACAAGCCGTCCACGGGCTCCATATGCCAGTCGGAAATGAGAAGTGTCGGAGTGAAGCTGCGCATCGCGTCCAGCGCTTCCTGACCGGAATTGGCCATACAAATATCGCCTACGCCAATGTCGGATAGAAGTTCACGGACCAGGTTGCGCACAGAAATATCATCTTCAACAAACAGAACGCGTTGCGAATTCAGCAACTGCCTGAGGGCGGCTGCGTCGGCGTCACCCAGTGTTTGCTGGGCCGGGTTCTCAAAACTCTGCAGGAGTTTGGATTGCTCGGGGGCCACAGTTCGGCGCAGTTTGGCGACCTTTGAGAGATCCAGATAAATACGCTCCATCAATTGGGGCGTGACGTCTTTCTTGGATTCCAGCAGTCGTTGCGTATTTTGCTCGAGTTTGAAAAATGCTGCGCCAATGCTTGGGAATCCCATGCAATAGGCGGCGCCTTTGAGGCGGTGGCTTTCCTCATGCAGTTTTTTCAAGTTGCGCTTCAGCTGGAACTGGGAGGCTTTTTCATCGCCTATGATACGAGTCAGACTCACCAGCTGGTCTGGAAACTTTGTGCAAAACTGTTCAACGACACGTCTTGGATTTGCGGCAGGCATACATGTCTCCACCTTTTTCAGAGAAACGTAAGCCAATGTTCTATTTTAAAGGTTACACACAATGACGAGTTATGTCTTCAAGGCGCGTGACAGCACGCCATGCAGACGTTGCGCATCAAAGGGTTTGAGCAGATAGCCGTCAGGCCGGTACAGGCCTGCGCGTTCTATGGCTTGTTTCGAGGAGGGGACCGTCATGAAGATGAAGGGCGTCTCTTTCGGGGGGCGCAACCCGCCAGACCTGAGCTTTCTCAACAGATCCAGGCCAGTATCGCCTTCCAGCTGCCAGTCGCAAATGATCGCGTCTACATGATGCTCTGCGAGATGCTCCGCCGCATCCTTCGCGCACGTTTCACACGCGATATCAGCGTAGCCTTCTTGCTTGAGATACAGTTGCGCCAGCCCGTGCAGGGCAACGTCATCATCGACAAAAAGAATACGCTTGTGATCATCGCGGTCCACCAGCGGAGTGTGCTCGGTTTCGACCGGATGCGGCTCATAACCCAAAGTATCCAGCAGGCGGGCTTGCTGCATCATGTCTGCGATCAGGCCGGGCAGACGGGTCTGGTCCATGACCGGGAGCGCCGCGCTTTGCGCAGAGATATGGCTGAGTGCGACTTCTTCGATCAGTTCAAAGTTGCGGGCCATAGCGGGAAAGCCGAACGAACCGTAAGAGCCCATCAGGCGATGAGAGAGCTGGGCGATATCGGTGACGAGTTCGTGTGAGGTCTCGCTATCACAAGCGCTTTCCAGTCGTTCATGAAGCGCCTGAATGTCTTCATGCGCTCGGCTCAAAAAGGCTCGGCGCAGTTCAGAGATTTGGGTGGCTGATGTCATGCGCGCCTCCAGACCCGGTAACCTGACCGAAAGTGTCGAGGGTCAACTGCAAACATCAGGATAATGATTTTGCTTAACGCCTGGTTTGGCACTCGGGATGTGGGTGTTTCCGACAACTGTGAGGCGTACATGGGTTTGCGCCTGATCCAGGCGAAAGCCCATACCGGTCAATCCGCATAATACTCCACAAAAGACGGAAGCGTTGTTTTTAACCGAAAATGATGCGTCTACTGTGGACTAATTGTTTTGGCTCAGGCGTTGTCAGCTCTCTTTTGAAGAGTGCGCAACCGCGTAAGGCCAGTATTTAGCGTATATTCCACCTTAGGGTGTGGGGTTTCAAATATTCAGCTTCTCGTGGCTCTATAAAGCGACCAGTATCAATATCTTGAACAGTGTTGAGGACGATACGATGGCCGGATTGCTGGAACACGGAAGTCTGAAATTTCTCGACCTGTTGAGTGATGACGTCAAAGCGGCTCTGGAATCCGTTGAGCGCAGACTGACCTTTGAAGATGGTCAGATGATCTATTCAGCTGGAGATGACGACCAACGCCTGATGATTGTCCGCTCCGGGGCGGTCAAGATGGGCCGGATCAGTCCCGAAGGGCTGGAAACGATACTGGCTGTTTTTGGTGAGGGGCATTTCATCGGCCTCATGAGCGTCATGGTGGGCCGAAAACGCGAGCAGAACGCTGTGGCCGTAGGCAAAACCGTCATCGGCTATATTCAGCATTCAGAGTTCAATGCTCTGATGGACGTCTACCCGGAAATCGCCCGAGCGGCTTTACCCGCGACCCTGAGCCGCCTGAAAGCGACTCTCAACATGGTGGACGACCTGCGGAGATTGCCTCTGGCTGCCTACACGGCCGTGTTCCTGCACGGCATGCTGGAGTCGGCGGAAGTTCCGGGTGTCATTCCCTGGAGCCAGTCAGATCTGGCGGTAGCCATTGGCGCCTCACGCGTGTCGATCGGAAAGGCTCTCAAGCAACTTGAGGCGGATGGACTGATCACTCTGAAATACAGGGCGATTGAAGTGACCGATGCTACGGCTCTGGCTGACTGGATTGACGCAGCCAGAGCCGAGCATCTTTCGTCCTGACCCCTCAGGATTACTGATCTGAGGCGGGTATCAGAGGCGGCAAGGCGAGTTCCCCATCGTACAGGGACTGGGTGGTTTCCGGTTTGGGTGAGTAAATCCGGAAAGTGACCCGGAACGGGCGACCTTCGGGAGAGGGGAGCCAGTTGGCGTCCAGTTCCCCGCCCGGCGCTTCAGGCTGGATATAGAGATCCAGCGAACCGTCGTCGTTAAACTGGAGGTTATGACGACTGCCGATGGAGTACCGGTCGATGGGGTTGTCGACCAGAAGGAAAGTCTCGCCATCGTACATGGTCACCGACCAGAACCCGAGTGAAGTGATCTCGGGCAGATCCTCGGGTTCGAAATGCATCCTGTAGGACTCACTGCCATCAAGCGGCGCGTTCTCTGAGTCAAAAAAGGTGTAGAAGTAGATCGCCTCTTCAGGATCGTTGCCCAAAAGCCCGACCAGAGAAATCGCGGCGCGGGCCGCATAATCGAAAACTATGTCATCAGCATAGCGCGCCGTATCCCAACCCGTCGGGAAACGCTGGCCTCGATTGCGGCGCAGATATTCCATCACCGCCGGGCCGTCTTCGATCGCGCGCAGGATGCCGGCGCGGGTGTCCGGGTCCAGGGCGTCGGGATCAAACCCCTGACCGGGCTCCAGACCCAGGCGCCACAGCGTGGCGTTCATCGCCGCATGCTGCGGAGGGGGCGGGTTTTCAGCCAGTAGAACGGCCATCTGATGAAAATGTGCGAATGGGCCTTCAAAAGTCTCTCGCTCGACAGGGGCAGGGATGGCGGGTTCCACTTCTGTCGGGCCATTGTTCCAGGCTGAAAGCGGGGTGAGGGACATCTGGTTCTGATATCCGCGTACAGTGGCGAGATCGGTTTCGTTGCGTTGAACGGCCAGACGAATAGCCAGGGCGCCTGACGGAGTGTCGATATCAACCCGTTGGACGCCATCAGGCAGCTCGCCTTCCCAATCAGGTCCGACAAACGCCAGGTGCGCCCCTTCCCCCCCATTCACGCGTGGGGAGTAGTGATAGGTCTGGTTTTCCATATAGGCGTTGACCGACTGCACGACGGCGTAGCGATCCTTGATCTCGGGCATGTCGAGAATGATCGGTTCGGCCCGAAGGTCGAGAGATACGCCCGTGTAGACCGTGTCATTATTGGGGCTGTAGGGCATGTCGCTGTTGGCGTTCGCCAGCCAGTTCATGTGCCCGAGCCGGTTGATGGGGGCGATCGGACCGCGGGTCTGAGCTTCTCTCAGGTTTTCCCGACGCAACCGTTCGCGCTCCCAGATGAAAAGCGGATAGGTGTACAGATAAGCCTGAATGGCGAGGCTGTATGCGAGCGCTTCGCGGCCTTCTGCGTCCACTTCGCTTGTCACGACGGTTTGGGGCGCGGTTTGGGCCTGAGCGGCGACGGGCGTGAGTCCCCAGCCGAGTATCGAGACGGCCGTTAGGAGTGCGTGTTTCATCATGAGTTTTCGAGCCTCTGGCTTAGAATGTGGTGGACAGGCGGACGCCAAACGTACGGGGCGCACCTGTGTTGCAGCGGATGAACGTCCCGCCAGTGGAGGCGTTGTTCAGACCCAGCTGACCGCTCAGCGGCTGGTAGAAGCTGACGCCGCAATAGCCTTCATCAGTGAGGTTTTCGCCATAGACGGCGACATTGAAACGGTCGTTGGGAGCGCTGAGCGTCAGGCGGGCTGACACCAGCGCATAACCGTCTTGCAGGACCTGTGGATTGTTATCGATTACGCCCCCGACGAACTGTTCGCCCACATAGTTGGCGCCAGCCGTCGCGCGCCAGCCCCATTGGGCGACTTCGCCATCGACGGTCACGAACAGATTGCCAGTCCATTCCGGAGCGAAATGGTTCTTGCCTCCGGTCAGGTCCTGAACGCGACGATTGCCGCCAACCGGACCGCAACCGGGAATGTCAGGGCTGGCGGCTGAACAGCCGGGCAGGGCCTGAGCGCCGGTGAAGGAGGTGAACTCGGAGTCCAGATACGCAACCCCGCCGGTCACTTCGATATTGCTGGCGATCAGCAGCGCGCCATCAAGTTCGAACCCCTGGTGAACCAGAGTGCCGGCGTTCCGGGTGATGAAGCTTGAACCGTCAAAGCTGCGGGACTGGAAGTCCTCAAGCTCGGTCCGGTAGGCGGTCAGCGCCAGATCCATGCGGTTGTCGAGAAAGCTTCCCTTGAAACCCAGCTCGAAATTGTCCGCAGTTTCACTGTCAAAGGTGCGCTCCTCAGCAGTCAGGCGCTCTGCGCCGCCGCCTGAGTTGAACCCGCCAGATTTGTACCCGGTGCTATAGGACGCAAACACGGTGTGGTCCGGGCTGACAGTATAACTCAGCGCCACGCGCAAGGTCGGCGTCTCGTCCGAGAAGTCGAGCTGGGTGTCTGCGGGGGCCCTGAAGGCGCGCGCAGACAGCGGGTTGGCCGCCAGCTGCAGGAAGCGTCCCTCACGTTCGTCTGACGTGTACCGCGCTCCGAGCTGAAGCGTCAGCTCGTCTGTCAGCAGGTATTCACCCTGGGCGTAGACCGCCAGGCTGTCCGAGCTCTGAGTCATGCGCAGATCAGACGCTTCCGCTTGAGGGCTGTTCAGGCAGGGCGCGCGAAGCGGGGCGGGCGCGAGCACCATGCAGGTTCGGGGCGTGAAGGACAGAACCTCGCTAAACGCGGCGTCTTCATGGGAGGCGTAAAGCCCGGCCACAAAGCTGAACCGGCCATCCATCAGATCGTCTGGAGAAACCAGACGCAGTTCATGGGACCAGCTTTCACTGTGCAATCCGGCGATGCGGCCGGTCAGAGGCATGGTGAGAAAGAAGATGTCTTCATCGTATTGCTGGTTCTCGTAGTCGCGCCATCCGCTGATGAGCCCGAGCGAGTAACCATTATCGAGATCATAGTTGAACGTGCTTGACAGGCCCCATTGGACATCAGACAGGTCACCCCCAACGATGTGGCTTACCCGGTGATCATACGGATCATCCAGTTCGGGCAGGTTTCCGGCGCCCAGAAACCCGGTCAGGATCGCGCGTCCCACCGGGGTCAGCGTATCTCCGAGGGCCTCCGCCGCACTCGCGCCGTCGCCAGACAGACGCGTGTGATCCAGTCGAACCGACCAGCTGAGACGGGGCGTAAGATCGATATCCGCGCTCAGGCGCGCCGCGACGGTTTCGTCGCCGCCAAAACTGGAGCCGTCCGGAATGGACTCGCCATAGCCGTCAAACTCTGAGGCCTGAGCCGCAAAACGCAGGCGAACCGCGTCGTTCACAGGAAGGTCCACAGCCGCTTCTATCTGTTGATGGCCATAGTCGCCGAATTCGAGGGAAGCGGTCCCATGAAACTCCTCACCTGGCGCCCGTGAGGTGAGGATTACGCCGCCAGAGGTGGCGTTCCTGCCAAACAGCGTGCCTTGCGGCCCGCGGACGACCTCGACGCTGCCGATATCAAGAAATGAAGCGTAGAGAATGGAGGGGCGAGGAATGTACACGCCATCAAGGAAGAACGCAGTGCTTTGGTCCGCCGCCGTGTTGCCGGCCGTCCCGATGCCGCGAACAACGATGCGGGTGTTGGCGGCGGCAGCCCCGCGGGTAGCGTAGAAGTTTGGAACGGTGCGTCCCAGGTCCATGGCGTTCGTGATGTTGCGCTCTTCCAGGTCTTCGCCGCTCACCGCGACGATGGAAAGCGGCACGTCCTGAATGTTCTCCTCACGCTTTTGAGCCGTGACAGTGATCACATCCCGGACGACAGCCGGGTCAGTCTCTTGTGCGAGCGCAGGCGCTCCCGCACTTATGAGCGCGGCAAGCGCCGAGCCTCCAAGCCAGATGGCTTTCATGATGTTTCCTCCAGGTATTTTTTGTTTTTATTTTGATTGGTTCCGGCTCAACGCGTCGGGCACGGGAACAGCGCTTCGACCTGATTGGTCTGCAGATACTGGGTGCGCGGCATGTAGGGGCCGAGGATCGTCTCCAGGTCGTCCTGGCGGTCTACGCGTTCGATGGAGTTGGCGAAGTCGTCTGCGCCCAGCATGTGACGGATCTGGACCACGGTGACGTCCTCATCGAACATGCCGTCGCCATCATCGGCCATCGGCAGCCAGCTCAAGCCGCATTCCGGGCGTGCATTGCGAGGGCGATCTTCTTCACGGCTCACGATGACGGTGAAGAAGCCGCGCGGATCTAGAGGAATTTCTTCGTCGAACAGGCAGTCATTGACGCGCGTATTGACGAAGCTCTGGTTGGAGCAGATCGACCAGTAACGGAGCTGGCCTTCACCCATCGTTTCGTCGCCCTGATAGGTATTGGGCGTTGTCGGCGCCTTGGCGCGGACCATGAAGACCGGGCCATGCTTTCGATTGACGATCGTCCTGATGTAGAAATTGTCCGGATTGGGATAGAAGCCGCCCTCAGATCGACGCGCATCTTCGTTAATCTGGCCGGTATAGATCCCGAGCAGGCTTTCACGATCGAGCTGGATGTACCAGTCCGCAGGAGATTGCGCCGGCCAGGTGTCGGGGCGGTTCGGTTGCGTGATCAGGGCGCGATACTGAGCCGCCGTGATGCTGGCGGCTCCTGCCGCCATGACAGCCGGTTGCAGGGTCCGAAGCGCCTCGCAGGCTTGCTCGCCGCGAAGTATGTCTCCGGAGGGCAGGGTCAGGACAGGTTGGGGCAGGGCTGCGCCGCCATCAGGCGCGGCGCCGCCGTCAGGCAGGTATATCCGGTACAGAATGGTTTGAGGTCCGCCCGGTTGATCCGCGGGAGCATGAAGGATGCTGGTCGGCCCCTCAGCACTGCGCGAGCCGATATCCCGCCGGGTTTCCGGGGGCGCGTTGAGCACCTCCACCGTGTAGCGGTTTGTTACTTCGGAACGTGTGGCGCCTTCAAGAAACGGATTCTCGCCCTGTTCGGCTTCGATCAGAAAGTCAGGAAGGGACTCAATGGGTTGGCCCGAAGCAGTGTAGGATACGAAAGACATGTATCGGCTGGCGGGAAAGGCGCCTTCCAGCGTGAGTTGTGCGCCGTCGGGAATGCTGAAAACGCCCGCCCAGTAAAAGACATTGGCATCAGGGTAGGCCATGTTGATGTATGGGTCCGTCCCGAACGGACCCCGTCGCCAGAAACAATCTCGGGGACCGGGAATAATGCTGGTGTCGACATCTGTCTGGGCGCTAGCAGTCTGCGGTGAGACTGCCTGACTATCAGTGCATGCGGCGCCCAGCATCGTGAGTGCGAATATCGCGCCATAGCCTTTAAGAGACATGGCTTTCCTCCCCATGGTGTTGCGGGAGGCTTGTCCTCCCTGCGTGTTGATCCGAGAGGAAAGAGCAAGTCGTTCTTTGAGACTGCTAACTTGTTTGCATTTCAGAATGTGCTGGGCCGTGAAAGGCTGGCTGTCGTGTCAGAGCGGGGCAAGGTTGAACGACTGGCTGATAAGCCGGGGCGGGGACCGGGCCTGATCGCCGCAACGTCCGCGTCCAACTGCTTGATGACTCCCGGATAGGGCTTGTCGAGCCGGTCCGACACGCGAATCCAGGTCGTTGCTACGCTTGTGTTGGCCAGAAACCTTCGTGCGGTTGCAGTGCATTGCGCACTGCAGGAGAGGGTTAGTCCGCCGGGGCGATCAGCGTCAGTTCCATCTGCCGGCCGTCCAGGAAGCGGACCTCCCGGCCGTCGAAGAAGGCGTCTTCCTCGGTGCGGAAATCCACTACCTGGCCACCCCATTCGGGCACGGCGCTGTAGGAGGTCAGCTCGATTGACCAGGCGGTGTTCTCATTGATCAGTCCGGCGCCGCGCGGATCTGCGTCCTGGTTGTCCCAGAAGCCGATGGCCGGGCCCGCGCCATGACCGTGCGTGCCGATCGGGTGGGAATAGATCGAAGGGTCGAGCCCTTCGCTGATCGCTTCGGCGCGCGCACGCGCCAGAACGTCATTGCCGCTCAGCCCCGTTTGGAAGTGCGACATCAGAATGTCCTGCACCTGGTTGCTGGCGGCGAGGCCTTGCTGCAGGCCTTCGGGCGCTTCGGTCTCGCCGGGCTTGAGCACATAAGCCAGGTGCTGGGTGTCGGTGCTGAGGCGCAGATAGGTGATCCCGAAATCGGTCCAGAGCAGATCGCCCGGCATGATCGCGGTGTCGCCGCGCAGCATCGTCTCGGCTCCCTCGCGCTGGATCCCCACAGACGGGTGGAACCAGGGCGTCAGGCCCAGGCGGGACAATTCCTCGCGATACCACCAGACCACGTCATCGGCGGTGGTCTCGCCCGGCGTGATCACCGCGCGTGAGAAAGCGCGGTCGATCAGGGCGTGGGCGATGCGCACTATGCCGGGATAGATCTCCACCTCTGACGGGGTGCGAGTTTCCAGCCAGCGTATGGCCAGCGTTTCGCCGGAAATGATCCGGTCTTGATAGGTGGCGGGCAGGGCGGCGATCATGGCCCGGTGTTGGCTCAGCGTCATGCCGTCTCCGAAGGCGGTCAGATCGGAAAAGTTGATGGCGATGTTGGCCGGGTCGCGCTCAGCGATGATGTCGGCCACGGCCTGCCACTGGTCGGGTTCTTCATCGGGATTCCAGGACGGCTCGAAGAGGCCGGCGAGCCCATAGCGGCTCACTGTCAACCGCTCGACGGGCTGCCCGTCACCGGGATCAAAGAAGATGAGGATGGTGCGCCGGCGGGCGGCCATGCTGCGTGCGTCCAGCATGCTGTTTACGACGGGTTCCTCGAAATACTCCCGCGCCATAAGCACCCACATGGACACGCCCTGTTCGCGCATGATCTGTGGGATGATCGTGTCCAGCCGCTCTTGCAGAATGCGGTCGATAACCACGGCCCGGTCACGCAGCGGCAGAATGGTCGGAAGTGCGGGCAGGGCCTGTTCTGTCTCGCTCATGGGAAGAATGGGGGGAGACAAGGTCTGCGCTGACGCGCGCACATCCGCTGTGAGCTGCGAAAGCATCGCCGTAAGAGCGACTGCCAGGATGGTCTTCAAACGTGTCATGTCTCGCCCTTATGGTCTTCGCAGCAAACCGTTTAGGGCGTGCAGACACCCCAGCGCTAAATCGTGACCCGATTTTCAAACGGGCTTGGCCAGCATTCAACCCGCATCAGTCTCAGCTGAGTCAAAGCGGTTCGGGGAGTATGGTTCATGAGGCGAACAGGTCGAGCAAATACCGTGGCTGCCTAAACGTCTAAATGACGCATAAGATATATTATGAGAAATTTGGTATGTTGTTATTAGGCGCGTGACGCTTCGATGATGCCGCCCTCAGATAAGGAGAGCGTGACTTCCAGGCCGTCATAGGCTGGCCTGACGCCTTTTGGCAGGCGCTGTGAAAGCGCTTTGTAATCGAGATCGATGTGAAGATTGGTCAGGATGCCCAGAGTTGGTTTGATCTGGGCAAGCCAGTCGAGCGCCTGGCTGACATGGGCGTGGCTGGGATGGGGTTTCTCCCGCAAGGCGTCAACGATCCAAACGCTGGCGCCGCTTAACGCCGCCATCGCATTGGCGTCCAGCCCGTTAACGTCCGGCGTGTAAGCCAGCGGGCCGATGCGCACGCCGCTGCAAGGTTCGCGGCCATGGACCACATCAAAAAGTGAGAGCTCGATATCGCCGCCAGGTCCTGACACGATGGCGAGTTCACCGGGATCAAGCGCCCGGTCATGCATCAGGGGCGGATAGCCCGATCCGTCCGGAGTTTCAAAAATATAGTCAAAGCGCGCTCGCAAGAGCCGACGTGTCTGAGGACTCATCATGGCGACAAGCTGCGCGCCACGTCGATAGACAAAAGCGCGAACATCATCAATGCCATGCGCCTGATCCGCATGCGTATGCGTATAGACGACGCCGTCCAGTGAACTGACACGGGCTTCGAGCATTTGGTGGCGCAGATCAGGCGACGTATCGATCAGCAGCCGTGTGACTTCGCCCGTCTTCAAGGCGTTCCGGGTTTCGGCGCGCTCAACCAGCAAGCTGCAGCGCATGCGTCGGTTTTTGGGGTTTTTCGGGTCGCAATCACCCCAGTCGCCATCAATGCGCGGCACGCCGCCGGATGACCCGCAGCCCAATATGCGGGCGCGCAGAACGGGCCCGTCGCTCACGAGATCGAAATCCGGTCAAACAGTCTCAAGGCGGCTTGTGTCGTGCGCTCCGCGCCCTCCTCCACGCCCCAGCCCTTTACCTCGCACAGTTTCTCAAGAACATGCGGCAAGTAGCTCGGTTCATTGCGCCTTCCTCGATAAGGAACGGGAGCCAGATATGGACAATCAGTTTCAATGATGATGCGGTCTTCGGGCACGATCTCGCGAAACACGGCGCGGACATCCTCGGCTTTCTTGAAGGTGATGATGCCGGACGCAGAGAAATACGCGCCCAGGGCTGACGCACGTCGCGCCAACTCGGCCCCGCCGGTATAGCAATGAAGCAGCGGACGAAACGCCCCCTTCCCCATTTCCTCTTCCAGTAAATCCGCCATCTGCGTGTCCGCCTCCCGGCAGTGCAGGATGATCGGCAGATCCGCCCGCCGCGCCGCCTCGATATGGGCGCGCAATGACGGATACTGATCCTCGGCCGGGCTGTAATTATAGTGAAAATCGAGGCCGGTCTCGCCGATCGCAACCACTTTGGGGTGCTGCGCGATCTCCAAGAGCTGGTCCGCGGTGATGTCGGGGCGATCCTTGGCGTGGTGAGGGTGCGCGCCGATGGTGCAATAGACATCGTCGTGTTTTTCGGCGATCGCTGCGACCTCTTCAAACTCGTGAAGCCGGCAACAGATCGCGATCATAGGCGACACGCCAGCCGCCCGGGCGGCGTCCAGAACCTGATCGAGATCCTCGGCGTATGCTTCGCCATGCACGTTAATATGAGTGTCGATCAGCATTGGGCGCCTTATTGGGTCCGGGCCGCATCCTGCATCAGGCCGAAGGCGGCGTAGAGTGTTTGTTTGGCGTCGAGATAGAGCGTTTCGCTTTCTCTCGCCAGACGGGTCAATTGATCGGCTGCATCCACCCACGCGCCGGCTTTGTCAGCCCCATCGCTCTCAAGCGCCATGGCGCGCGCCCGGTTCTGGGCGTTCGCGATCAGAAAATCGAGGGTGATCGGCTTGATTTGCTCGCCACCCTTGCGGCTCGCGGCTGCGGTGATCTGGGCGATCGCGCCTCGATCCAGCCGCGGCAGGCCTTCAAGCGCGGTATCAATTGTCGCCTTGATGGACGGCGCGTCTGTCTCCGCGAGCGCCAAGGCGCGTCCGGGCGCGCCATTGGCCAGCGCCGCAGCCCGTTGGGCGTCATCGGCGTTCATGGCGTGGGTTTCTATCAGCCATTGCGTCGTGGCTTCGATGCTGGGCGCGCGTAAGATCAAACGGCGGCAGCGAGAGCGTATCGTGGGTAGCAGCCGTCCGGGCGTATTGACGATGAGAATGAGAATGCCGCGTTTAGGCGGCTCTTCAAGAGTCTTCAGCAAGGCGTTGGCGGAGTTGGTGTTTAGCTCATCGGCGCTGTCAACGATGCAGACCCGCCAACCCTTCCCGCTCGCGCTTTTGGAGAAGAACTCCGGCGCACGCCGCGCTTCCTCGACCGGAATTTCACCCTTCAGCTTGCCTGTCTTGTCATTATAGGGGCGGCGGATCAGCAAGAAGTCCGGATGCGAGAGCGCTTCAAGCCGCCGACAGACCGGATCGTCAGGGGCGCTGGCCAATCCGCCTGCACCCTGGGCTTGCGCGCCCAACAGGCGACGGGCCAAGCGGTAGGCGAAGCTGGCCTTGCCCACGCCTTTGGGGCCAGAAACCATCCAGGCATGGTGCATTCGGCCGCTGTCGATCGCAGCTTGCGCCTCTTCCAGAGCCGCGTCCTGACCAAAAAGGTCATAAACCCGTCTGGGATGAGGCAGCCCCCCTTCCCGGTCCGCTTCAGGCCGTTCGTCATCACTCACGCAGGGACCTCCAGATGGTCCTGAATGACCATCATCGCGCGCTCAAAGACGATGTCGGGGCTTTGAGACCCATCCAGGATCACACAGCGGTCAGGTTCGGCGTTTGCGATCTCAAGAAACGCCTGACGCAGAGCATGGTGAAAGGCGCCGGGCTGACGTTCAAACCGCGTCGCCTCTTCGCCGCGCGTTCGGGTGCGCTCGAGCCCCTGCTCAGGGTCGAGATCGACCATGAAGGTCAGATCCGGTTCAAAGCCGTCAAGACAGGCGGCGTCGATCTGGGCGATGCGCTCAGCGGCGAGTCCGCCTGCTGCGCCTTGGTAGGCGCGTGTTGAGTCCGAAAACCGGTCGCAGATGACCCATTTTCCCGAATCCAGGGCCGGTTTGATCAGGCGTTCCACATGGTCCGCGCGCGCCGCGTAGAGCAGCAAGGTTTCCGCCAGCGGCGACCAGCGGCCTGTCTCGCCCTCCACCAGCAAATGGCGCAGCGCCTCCGCATTGGGCGTACCGCCGGGCTCGCGGGTGATCAGGGTTTCGAAGCCTCGAGCCTGAAGGCCGGCCGCGAGCGCTTTGGCGAGCGTGGTCTTGCCAGCGCCCTCGCCGCCTTCAAGCGTGATGAAGCGTCCTTGCGTCATGCCGGCTATCCGCCGCGAATGAGGCGCGCGAAGGCTGCGCCTGCTCGCCCAAGCGCTCCTTTGCGGGCCACGGACTGAGCCGCTTCGACCGGTACGCTCAGTTCGCGGCCATCAGGCAAACTCACTTCAAGATGACCCACGAGGTCACCTTCCTGAACCGGGGCGTTCAGCGGCCCCTCATAAACCAGCTCGGCTGTGACGCCGTCACGATCGCGACGGTGCAGGCCAAAGGACAATGCCTCTGAGGCACGCAGCTCGACGGACGGTTCCAGCCCGAGATAGATGTCGGCGCGGCCCAGAACCTCGCCTGCAGCCACCAGGTCTATGGTCGAGAATTCAGAGAAAGCGGCGCGCATCAGGCGCTCGGACTCGTCGGCGCGGTCACGATTGGAGTCCATACCGTTGAACACCACGATCCGGCGTTGGCCATCGCGCTCCGCCGAGGCGACCAGCCCATAACCGGATTCTTCTGTGTGGCCGGTTTTCAGGCCATCAGCGCCTTCAAACACGCCGAGCAACGGGTTGCGGTTGAATTGACGGATACCGTTATAGGTGAACTCACTTTCCGCATAGATGTCATAGTATTGCGGGTATTGGGTGATGATGTGGCGGGCCAGTCGGGCCAGGTCGAGCGCGGAAATTCTGTGCTCGGGATCTGGCCAGCCCGTCGCGTTGGCGAAGCTGGCGCTATCGAGCCCCAGCTCGTGCGCGCGTTCGGTCATCATCTGGGCGAAATTCTCTTCGGTGCCGCCAAGCGCCTCTGCGACCACGATGCAGGCGTCATTGCCGGACTGGACGATGATGCCGCGGATCAGATCGCCCACCGCTGCGCGTGAGTTCACTTCCAGAAACATGGTGGATGAGCCGGACGCCGCCCCGCCCCGGCGCCAGGCGTTTTCGCTCACTGGCAGGGTCGTCTCCAGCGTCAGGCGTCCGTCTTCGAGGGCTTCAAACACCATCAAGGCGGTCATCAGCTTGGACATGCTGGCGGGCGGCATGGGCGTGTCGCCATTCTTGGAGAACAGCATGTCCCCGGTCTCATGATCCAGGATCACCGCATGTGAGGCGCGAGTGTCGAACGCGCTCTGGGCCAGCGCTGTTGCGGGCGTCAGGCTCAGGGTGATCAGGGCGAACAGGCAAAGCAGTCGACGCATGAGTGGAGTCCCGGGTTGGCGGTTGCAGCGGAATCGGTGAGCGAGTGACGACACCCTAGCCTTCATCGGAACCAGGCTGAAGCGTATCACCCAGATTTTGGGTGTTTACCGGATTGTGGGTGCCTGGCGGCCCGAAGTCCGGGTCAAAGAAGACGGGCGGCGCTTCGCGATCCTCGGGATCGGCGGGGCCGAGCCCTTCCACGCGCACTTCAGCCAGCCCGTCATCTTCAAAGCCCAAGGCCTGAGCGGCGGCATGGCTGAGGTCGATCAGGCGACCGTCGATATAGGGACCGCGATCATTGACTCGCACGATAATGCTCTTGCCGGTGTCCAGCCGTGTCACGCGGGCGCGACTGGGCAGGCGCATGGTCCTATGGGCGGCGGTCAGAAGCGAGGAGTCGAACACCTCGCCATTGGCGGTCTGTCGGCCTTCAAAGCCCGGGCCGTACCAGCTGGCGACGCCAGTCTGCACGCTTTGCGGAGCAAGGGCCTGATTGGCGTCAGGGAGTGAGGACGGCGCGTGTTGTGCGACGGGCGCTGGCGCGAAGTCCGGCCGCGTTTGTGGCGCAGGCTGGCCTGAACATGCCGATAGCGCCAAAGCGCTGACAAGCCAAATACATTGAAAGGTCCGTGTACGGAGATGTGCGTGCATGAGCTGACCCTGAATGCTGACACCAGTCTAATTCATGGTCAGTGTGGCGAAAGTGCGCAACACACGAGGCCTGAATGCAGCAAGGGCCGCGATCACAGATCGCAGCCCTCGCCGTGTTCAGATGCAGATGCGTGACTAGCCGTTGGCGAGATCGAACCGATCCAGCTGCATGACTTTCACCCAGGCGTCTACAAAGTCGCTCATGAAGCGCTCTTCCGCACCGTCAAACGCATACACTTCCACGACAGCGCGAAGTTCTGCGTTGGAGCCGTAGACAAGATCCGCTTCGGTGGCGGTCCATTTCAGATCGCCGCTCTGACGGTCACGGCCTTCAAAAACATATTCCGCATCTGTGGCGTTCCAGACGGTGTTCATGTCCAGCAGGTTGACGAAGAAGTCATTGCTGAGCACGCCTGGCTGGTCGGTCAGCACCCCATGCTCCGCACCGCCGGTATTGGCGTCCAGAGCGCGCAGGCCGCCCAGAAGCACCGTCATTTCCGGCACGGTCAGGGACAGCGTATCCGCCCGGTCGACCATCAGTTCTGACGGCGACCGGCGGTTCGCGGGATCATAGTAATTGCGGAACGCGTCGGCCCGAGGTTCGAGATAGCTGAACGCGTCGGCATCCGTCTGGGCCTGGGACGCATCGGTGCGGCCTGGTTCAAACGGAACCGTAATGTCATGACCGGCCTGTGAAGCCGCGCGTTCAATACCCGCAGCGCCGCCCAGCACGATCAGGTCTGCGAGTGAGACGCGGACATCATCGGCCTGGGCGTCATTGAAGTCGGATTGCACGCTTTCAAGCACGGACAAGACACGCTCGATCTCTTCGGGATTGTTGACCGCCCAATTGCGTTGCGGGTCCAGACGCAGACGCGCGCCATTCGCGCCGCCACGCATGTCGGTGTCGCGATAGGAGGACGCCGCCGCCCAGGCGGTGCGGACCAGCTCGGCATTGGTCAGATCTGTGTCCAGAATGGCGTCCTTGAGCGCGGCGATATCGCCTGCACTGACCAAGGCGTGATCCACGCTCGGCACCGGGTCCTGCCAGAGCAGTTCCACATCCGGGACATCTGCGCCCAGATAGCGGGCGCTCGGCCCCATATCCCGATGAGTGAGTTTGAACCAGGCGCGCGCAAAGGCGTCTTCAAACTCTTCCGGGTTCTCCAGAAAGCGCGTGGTGATCTCGCGATACGCCGGATCGACTTTCAACGCGAGGTCGGTCGTGAACATGATCGGGGTTTCAAATTCGTCCGGATTATGGGCGTCCGGAACGATCATCGCCTCTTCCGCATTCGCCGGAACCCACTGAATGGCGCCGGCCGGACTGCGGCTCTGAACCCATTCAAAGTTATAAAGGTTTTCCAGATACTGCATGGTCCACATGGTGGGGGCGGCACTCCAGGCGCCTTCCAGGCCCGAGGTCACCGTGTCTGCGCCATTGCCGGTTCCGCATGAATTGTCCCAGCCCAGGCCCTGGGCTTCGACGCCATTGGCGGCCGGCTCCGGTCCCGTGCATTCCTCAGGGCTGTGAGCGCCGTGCGCCTTGCCGAAGGTGTGGCCGCCTGCGATCAGCGCCGCGGTTTCCTCGTCATTCATCGCCATGCGCCCGAAAGTGTCGCGGATGGCGTCAGCGGCCAGTTGCGGGTCGGGAACGCCATTCGGGCCTTCAGGATTCACATAGATCAGACCCATCATGGAGGCGGCGAGCGGACGCTCGAGCTGACCTTCCTCCGAGTAGCGTTCTTCGTTGCCAAGCCATTCTTGTTCGGCGCCCCAATAGACAAGCTCGGCCTGCCAGTCGTCTTCACGGCCGCCTGCGAAGCCAAGCGTGTCAAATCCCATGTCTTCCATGGCGACGGTGCCCGCCAGGATCATCAGATCCGCCCAGGAAATGTTCTCGCCATACTTCTGCTTGACCGGCCAGAGCAGGCGTCGCGCCCGATCCAGGTTTGCGTTGTCTGGCCAGCTGTTGAGCGGCTCAAAGCGCTGTTGGCCGCCACCGGCGCCGCCGCGCCCGTCAAAGGTGCGATAGGTGCCCGCGCTGTGCCAGGCCATGCGGATGAAGAACGGGCCGTAATGCCCCCAGTCAGCCGGCCACCAGTCCTGGGACGTGGTCATCAGCTCGCGTAGATCCGACTTGACGGCGTCAAGGTCCAGAGACTGGAAGGCAGCGGCGTAGTCAAAATCCTCGCCGAGCGGATTGGAGCGGGTGGTCTCGTTCTGTCGCAATTGCGTCAGGTCCAGTTGTTCCGGCCACCAGGCGGAGTTGGGACGCGGCTGTTGAACGCCATGGCCCATGGAGGCGTGCGGATAGTCACGAGCCTGCATGCTCTCGGGAGCCGGTTCATTCACCTCAGACTGGATTCGCGTGCCGGGGAAGCTGGCGCACGCCGAAACGCTCAGCGCAATGAAAGCGCTAGAGGCGAGCAGAACCCCTTTGTTAAACAGCGTCATATTGAAGTCTCCCTATGTAAAGAATGACACGCAAAATCAAGTCCAGATGATCGATTGCGCACTATGGGCGTGTTGAGACGGCCCAAAAAATAGCTGACACCATAGTGCATGCTGCATCTCTGACAGATTTGTGCGTTTTATATTACAGGAAATACAGGGTCTGCCTCAAATTCGTCAAAATGATTGCTTTGATGGCTGCGATTAAAACTTTTTATGGGGCGCCGCAGCATTTGCTGCATGATTTACTGCACGGCGCTCCTGCGCCAGCTTGTGTCCAGACCCCGTCGCAGGCTAGAAACTGTGTGACGGAGGGGTGGCAGAGTGGTCGATTGCGGCGGTCTTGAAAACCGTTGAGCCGCGAGGTTCCGGGGGTTCGAATCCCTCCCCCTCCGCCACATTTTCCCGTTCAGGACCTTTTGTCTCACCATCGCTTCTGCGGGTTGCGAGGCCCTCTTGATCGAGACAATCTCCGATTCTGTTGCGGTTGATCAGCCAATGAGGACGAGCCGTGTCCCGCCTGCATACTCATGCCGAACATCACCTTGTCTCTCGTGTGGGCTGGCTGCGTGCGGCGGTTCTGGGCGCCAATGACGGTATCGTCTCGACCGCCAGCCTGATCGTCGGGGTCAGCGCAGCGTCTGCGGCGACCTCAGATGTAGTGATCGCCGGTGTCGCAGGACTGGTCGCAGGCGCCATGTCCATGGCGGCGGGTGAATATGTCTCCGTCAGCTCTCAGTCAGATACGGAAAACGCCGACCTCGCGCGTGAGCGCGAAGAATTGTCGACGCAACCCGAATTTGAACGCGAGGAACTGGCCGAAATCTATATGAAGCGTGGGCTCGATCCTGATCTGGCGCGCAAGGTCGCTGACCAGCTGATGGCGAAAGACGCTCTGGGCGCCCATGCGCGCGACGAGCTGGGAATCTCTGAAATCAGTACGGCCCGCCCCATCCAGGCGGCTTTCACTTCGGCTGCGACTTTTGCCGTTGGCGCAGCTTTGCCCCTGTTGATGGTTTTTCTGATGCCGTCCCAGTGGTTAGCGGCGGGCGTGTCTGCCGCATCACTGGTCTTTCTGGCGCTTTTGGGCGGAGTCGGCGCACGCGTGGGCGGCGCCAATGTCACCAAGGCCGCTGTCCGTGTCACATTCTGGGGCGCGCTGGCGATGGCGTTGACCGCCGGGATCGGGTCCTTGTTCGGCGCTGTGGTCTGAACGCAGAGACGGGCGGACTCAATGCGCCTTAGAACTGGCTTTCAAAGCTGGCTTGCGCCGCTGCATAGGCGCTGGCCCAGGCCCATTGAAAATTATAGCCGCCCAGCCAGCCCGTCACATCCACGCATTCGCCGATGAAATAGAGCCCCGGACATTGACGGCTTTCCATCGTCTTCGATGACAGGCCCGCCGTATCAACGCCGCCGAGCGTGACTTCAGCGGTGCGATACCCTTCGGTGCCGGCCGGTTTCAAACGCCAGTGCGACAGGGCGTCAGACAGCGCTTCAAGGTCGGCATGGGAGACATCAGCCAGACGTGACCAGTCCGGCAATTGACCGCTTTGGTCCAGATGCTCGACCAGACGCTTGGGCAAGATTGCTTCGAGCGCCTTGCCCAGGGATTTCATGGGCATGTCTTTTTTCAGGGCTTTCAGGCGTTCCGCGCCCTTCCCGCCCGCGAACAGATCGATCTCGATCTCCTCACCCGGACGCCAGTAGGACGACACCTGCAAGATCGCAGGGCCTGATAATCCGCGGTGGGTGAACAGCATCCCTTCTTGAAACGCACCGTCGCCAGCGCTGGCGACAACCGGGGTGGAAACCCCGGCCAGGCTGGCGAATTCGGCTTTGGCCTCGCCTTCAAATGTCAGCGGCACAAGCGCGGGTTCAGGCGTGATGAGTTCATGTCCGAACTGACGCGCCAGATCATAGGCGAAGCCGGTCGCACCGATCTTGGGGATGGACAGCCCGCCCGTGGCGACCACCAGCCGGCGAGCCTGTACGGGGCCGTTTGACGTGGTCAGCTCAAACAGATCATCACTCTTGACGACCTCCGAGATCTCGACACCGAGCTTCAGGACCGCGCCTACATTGCGCATTTCATCGAGCAGCATTGTGATGATCGCGCCCGATTTCTGATCGCAGAACAGCTGACCAAGCGTTTTCTCGTGCCAACTGAGGCCATGGCGCTCCATCAGCGCCAGGAAATCGGTCGGCGTATACCGGGCCAAAGCCGATTTGGCGAAATGAGGATTGGCCGACAGAAAGTTGGCCGCTCGGGTTCCCAGATTGGTGAAATTGCAGCGCCCGCCGCCTGAAATGCGGATCTTTTCAGCCGGCTTTTGCGAGTGATCGAGCACCAGAACGGACAGTCCCAGAGCGCCAGCCTGCCCGGCGTAGAACAGCCCGGCGGCGCCGCCGCCCAGAACCACAGCGTCATAAAGGGGAGAAGGTCGGGTCATACGCAGTGCGATGGCGCATTCAGACAGTTCGCGCAAGACGAAAGCCTGCAATGAAAGTCTTGCTTCTGGTTCTGGTTTTCCTTCATGCGGCGCTCTGACTGGGTTAGGCTCTATCCACTTGAAGACGCAAAGAAGGACCTGATGATGCGCCGCCCTGCCCGGTTTGGACTTCGCGCGCTGGCGCTGTCCCTGATTATGTTAGGGGCGCTGATCTGGGGCGCAGACAGCTTGGCGCGTCAGGCAGAAGTGGATCAGGCGCGTGTGATGAGCGCCGAGATCATCGGACCGATTGGTCCGGCGACGTCCGCCTATATCCAGCGCGCCATAACACTCGCGAGTCAGGAAAACGCACAGGCCCTGATTGTGGAAATGGACACTCCGGGCGGTCTGGATACTTCCATGCGCGACATCAATCGCGCCATTCTGTCCAGTGAGACGCCGGTCATTGTCTTCGTTCACCCTTCCGGCGCGCGGGCGACCAGCGCAGGCGTCTATATCCTCTACGCCAGCCATCTCGCCGGCATGGCGCCCGGCACCTCCCTGGGGGCGGCGACGCCTGTTCAACTGGGCGGTTTGCCGGGCGGTGATCCGGCCCCGGCCCCCGAAGGCACCGATCCCGCGTTTGAACGCGCTGCGGAAGGCGCAGGGGAAGAGTCCGGCTCAACACCGCAAAACGCGACTGGAAACGCGCAAGCCTTGCGCAACAAGGCCGTCAATGACGCCGTGGCGTATGTCCGGTCACTGGCCGAACTGCGCGATCGCAATGCGGACTGGGCGGAACGTGCGGTGCGCGATGGCATAAGCGCGACGGCGGATGAGGCTCTGACGCTAGGCGTTATTGAAATCCGGGCAGATAACCTGTCAGACCTGCTTGCGCAGGCGGACGGTCAGTCCGTGCAGTTAGGGTCCGGAGATGAACGCGTCTTATCCGTGACTCAGGCGCAGATCACCCGGATCGAAAAGACCGCTGCGGAAGACATCCTGTCGGTGATCACAGACCCCAATATCGCGTTCTTGCTCGTAAACCTGGGTTTTGTCGGCCTTCTGGTGTCTTTCTATAACGGGCTTGAGCCTGTCACGGCGATTGCCGGCGTGATCTGTCTGATCGTCGGATTTTACGCGCTGAACACCCTGCCCGTGAACTATGCTGGCGCTGCCCTGGTGGTGCTGGGGCTCGCCCTTTTGGTTGCGGAAGCGTTTTTCGCGTCTTCAGGTCTATTGGCGCTGGGTGGGCTGGCCGCGTTCGTTTTGGGCGCCTTGATGCTGATCGAGACAGACGCCCCTGCCTTCCGCATTGATTGGCGTCTGATCGCCGTCATGGCTGTCGTCCTTGGCGGGACGATGTTTGCGATGCTGAGTTATGGTCTCGCCGCTCAGGCCCGCAAAGTCACCACGGGCGGCAAAAGCCTCATTGGTGCTCAGGGGCATGTGCTTGAATGGTCGGGACAGTCCGGCTTTGTGCAGGTTCAGGGCGAGCGCTGGAAAGCGGTGGCTAAGACGGCGCTGAATCCAGGTGACGCGATTGTGGTCACCAAGCTGGTCGGATTGACCCTTTATGTGAAGGCGAACGGATGAAGCCTCAGCAAGCAATCGAACCCGCCGCTCAAATGGCGCAAGACGGAGTATTGAACATGGCTGAACTCGGCGTGAATCTCGGCGTATGGGTCGCCTTGGCGTTTGTCGCCTTCGGTGTGATTTCCTCAGCGCTGAAAATCCTGCGCGAATACGAGCGGGCGGTGATCTACACGCTTGGCCGCTATACCGGAACCTCCGGGCCGGGGCTGATCATCCTGATCCCCTTCATCCAGCAAATGGTGCGCGTGGATATCCGGACCGTGGCTGAAGACGTGCCCAGCCAGGATGTGATCAGCCAGGACAATGTCTCGGTGAAGGTGAATGCGGTGCTTTATTATCGCATCATTGATCCGGCCAAGGCGATCAACCAGGTCGAGGATTTTCGCATGGCCACCAGCCAGCTCGCCCAGACCACGCTGCGCTCTGTGCTGGGCAAGCACGAGCTTGATGAAATGCTGGCCGAGCGCGACAAGCTCAACTCTGACATCCAGCAAATCCTCGATGACCAGACCGAAGCCTGGGGCATCAAGGTCGCCAATGTCGAGATCAAGCATGTGGATCTGGACTCCTCCATGATCCGGGCGATCGCGCGGCAGGCCGAGGCTGAGCGCGAACGGCGCGCCAAGATCATTTCAGCAGAGGGCGAACAGCAAGCCTCGATCAAGCTCGCAGAAGCCGCACAAGTGCTGTCATCCCAGGAAGGCGCCTTGCAGCTTCGCTATCTGGGCACGCTGACTGAAATTAGCAGCGAAGGCACGCAAACCATCGTCTTCCCCATGCCGATTGATCTGTTGGGCCAACTCTCCAAGGCTCCGATTCCGACGAAATCGGACACATCTGAAGCGTAAGCCTGAGCTTGCGGTCCGCGGCAGGCTCGCTAGTTTCGAGCTGAGTCAGCAAGAAAGATCACGCCCATGACCGCTTATGTCATCAACCCGCCGGTTGAAACACTTATTCCGGTGGAAGGCGGCGGTCAGTTTCCTGTCCGGCGGATTTACTGCGTCGGTCGAAACTACGCAGATCACGCACGTGAAATGGGCGCTGATCCTGATCGTGAAGCGCCCTTCTTTTTCTCCAAACCCCGCGATGCGGTGACCAGCCGCAGCGAAGTCGCCTACCCGCCCGCGACTGAAGACCTTCATCATGAGGTGGAGCTTGTGCTGGCGCTTGGAGCCGGCGGCGCGGATCTGAGCCCGGAACGCGCGAAGATGATGGTTTATGGCGCGGCGGTCGGCGTGGACCTGACACGTCGAGACCTTCAGGCCGCCGCCAAGAAGCAGGGACGTCCCTGGGATGCGTCGAAAGGCTTTGACCAGTCCGCGCCCATCGGCCTGATCCGTCCGGGGCATTCTCCGTCTGAAGGTCCTATAACGCTCAGCGTAAACGGTGAAACCCGGCAATCGGGCGATCTGGCGCACATGATCTGGTCCAGCGCCGAAGTGATCTCACATCTGTCGAGCCTGTTTCGCCTGGAGCCGGGCGATCTCATCTATACCGGCACGCCCGCCGGTGTGGGGCCTGTTGAAAGAGGCGATCAGATCGAGGCCTCCATTACGGATCTGCCGCCCCTGCGCTTTAGCCTGATCTAGACAGCCGTACCGGGCGAGCGGACTGACCGCGCAGCAGTTTGCGGCTGTGGCGAAGATGAGCCCTCTTGGCTTGCCCGGCTGGCTCAGCCTGTCTACATGCGGGGCGATGTGGCGGCGAACGGAACCGGTATGAGCGATCAGTTCAAGACATCTGTCGACCTTCAGGGCGAGGATATCCATTGGGATCCAGACGCGGGTCTGTCCTATGGCCGGTATCTGGGTCTGGATAAGGTGCTCAGCGCGCAGACGCCGCTGACCGATGAGCATGACGAGATGATGTTCATCATCATCCATCAGGCGTCTGAGCTCTGGCTCAAACTGTGCCTGCATGAGCTCAACGGCGCCCTCTCCCATCTGCAGAACGATGAAGTCCGGCCAGCGATGAAGATGCTGGCGCGCATCGCCCGCATCCAGGAGCAACTGACCCAGTCCTGGTCAGTGCTTTCCACCATGACGCCGGCCGATTACCTGAAGTTTCGCGACGCGCTGGGCCAAAGCTCGGGCTTTCAGAGCCATCAGTATCGCATCCTCGAATACCGCTTGGGCAACAAGAATGCGGCGCTGGCCCGCGTGTTCGCCAACGAGCCTGAAGCGCACGCCGCCGTCACCGCTGCGCTCAATGCGCCGTCGCTTTACGATGAAACGCTGAAGCTCGCCGCCCGTCAGGGCGCAGCGCTGCCCGAGGACGTGATCGAGCGTGACTGGTCGAAAGCGTATGAGCCGAACGCCCAGGTCGAAGCGATGTGGCGAGAGGTTTACCTCGACACCGCGAAATGGTGGGAACTCTACGAATTCGCCGAAAAGCTCGTCGATCTGGAACAGAAATTCCAGCAATGGCGCTTCAACCATATGAAGACCGTCGAGCGCATCATCGGCTTCCGGCGCGGCACCGGCGGGTCCGGCGGCGTCAGCTATCTCGTCAAGGCGCTCGACCTGCGCCTGTTCCCTGAACTCTGGACCGTTCGCACACAGCTTTAATTCCGCCTCGGGAGTCTTTCATGCGCAGCTTTTACATCTTCATCAAATGCGAGCTGGGCCGCACCTATGACGTGGCGTCCGCCATTGTCGATACGGTCAGCGAGACCCGTCAGGTGCATTCGGTGTCTGGCGAATTTGATCTGCTCGCCCAGTTCGCTGTCGATGACGGCGCGGATATTGGCCGCTTCGTGAACAAGTCGGTGCAGACCATTGACGGGGTGAAAGACACCCAGACCCTGATCTGTTTCAACGCCTTTACGCCTGATCGCGGTCAGGGCCTGGATTAAACAATGCATTTTGGCGTTTTCGACCTGTTCAAGATCGGCGTCGGCCCGTCGAGCTCTCACACTGTGGGGCCGATGAAGGCGGCGCGCCTCTTTCTAGAGCGCGTGGATGAAGAGCATGGCTTGTCGAGCGTCAAACGCGTGCAGGCGGAAGCCTATGGCTCGCTGGCGCTGACGGGCTCCGGCCACGCGACGGACAAGGCGATCCTGTGGGGGCTGGAAGGCGTGACGCCCGAAGGTGCGGATCCTGACGCTCTGCCCTCGCGTATCGACCGCATCAAGGCTGAAAAGACGCTGAAACTGCTCGATACGCATGAGATCGATTTCAACTGGGATGCTGATCTGATTTTTAACGGATCCAAGCGTCTGCCGTTTCACTCCAACGCCATGAAATTCATCGCCTTTGACGCATCTGGCGACGCTTTGCGCGAGGAAATCTGGTACTCGATCGGCGGCGGCTTCGTGATTGATGAGACGGAAGCGGGGCGTAATTCCGCCGCGGAAGCGCTGAAGGGCGAACCCTATCCGTTTAACTCCTGTGATGAACTGCTGGAAATCTGCGACCGCGAAGGCCTGACCATCCCTGAGCTGATGATGGCCAACGAAACCGCTTTCCGCGAGGAAAGCGAAGTCCGTGGCTGGATCACCAGCGTCACCCAAACCATGGAAGACTGCATCGAACGCGGCGTGCGCCAGCGCGGGGAATTGCCCGGCGGGCTGAACGTCAAACGCCGCGCGCCCCTAATGCGCGACAAGCTGATGGCGGAAGCGGCGCGGGCGGAGACCGACCCCCTCGCCTCGATGGAATGGGTCAATCTGTGGGCCATGGCGGTGAATGAAGAAAACGCCGCCGGCGGCAAGGTCGTCACCGCGCCGACCAATGGCGCGGCGGGCATCATCCCGGCTGTGCTGCGCTATTACGACCGCCACCATCGCCGCTCGAATGATCCTGACGCCATTGCGCGCTTCTTCCTGACCTCAGCCGCCATTGGCGCGCTCTATAAGCAAAACGCGTCCATTTCGGGCGCGGAAGCGGGCTGCCAGGGTGAAGTTGGCGTCGCCTGCTCCATGGCCGCCGGCGGGCTCGCCGCGGCGCTGGGCGGCACGAACCGCCAGATCGAGAATGCCGCCGAGATCGCCATGGAGCATAATCTGGGGCTGACCTGTGATCCTGTGGGCGGGCTCGTTCAGATCCCTTGCATCGAGCGCAACGCCATTGGCGCGATCAAGGCGATCAACGCCGCCCGTCTGGCGTTGATGAGCGAGGATGCGGATTACAAGGTGTCGCTTGACCAGGTGATCGAGACCATGGCCCAGACCGCCGCGGACATGAACGACAAATACAAGGAGACCTCCACAGGTGGTCTCGCGGTCAATGTGCCAGTGTGCTGAGGCTGGCGTCCGAAAGATAATGAAAAACCCCGGAGCATCCGCCCCGGGGTTTTTTACTTCAGCGCCACTGACGCGGCTTAAGCCGCCAGACCCTCAGCCACCGTGTATTTGGCTTCAGTCTTCTCGGCGATCTCATCAAGGGTCACGCCGTCGGCCAGCTCCACGAGCTTCAGGCCGTCCTCGACCACATCAAACACACCCAGCGTGGTGATGACGCGATCGACGCAGCCCTGACCAGTCAGCGGTAGGGAGCATTCCTTCAAGAGCTTGCTTTCGCCCGCCTTGTTGGTGTGGTCCATGATCACCACGACGCGCTGCACGCCGGCGACCAGATCCATCGCGCCGCCCATGCCCTTGACCATTTTGCCCGGGATCATCCAGTTGGCGATATCGCCATTCTCGGCCACTTCCATCGCGCCCAGAATGGACAGGTTGATATGTCCGCCGCGGATCATGCCAAAGCTGTCCGCCGAGCTGAAATAGCTGGTCTTGTCGAGCTCGGTGATGGTCTGCTTGCCGGCGTTGATCAGGTCGGCGTCCACCTCGTCTTCAGTCGGGAACGGGCCCATGCCCAGCATGCCGTTCTCAGATTGTAAGGTGACGTCCATACCGTCAGGGATGAAGTTCGCGACCAGGGTCGGAATGCCAATGCCCAGATTGACGTAAAACCCGTCCTGCAGCTCTTTGGCGGCGCGTTCAGCCAGTTGTTCTCTCGTCCAAGCCATGTGTGAGATCCTCCTGCTTACGCGCGCACGGTGCGTTGCTCGATGCGCTTTTCGAACGAGCCTTGAACAAGGCGCTGAACGAAAATGCCCGGCGTGTGGATGTGGTCGGCGTCAAGCTCGCCGTTCTCGACGATTTTCTCGACCTCGGCGATCGTCACCTTGCCGGCGGTCGCCATCATCGGGTTGAAGTTGCGGGCGGTTTTGCGGAAGACGAGATTGCCCGCCTTGTCCGCTTTCCAGGCCTTCACGATGGAGATGTCGGCCACAAGGCCGGTTTCCATGATGTAGGTCTCGCCGTCAAAATCCTTGTGCTCCTTGCCTTCCGCGACCAGCGTGCCGACGCCGGTCTTGGTGTAAAAGCCCGGAATGCCGGCGCCGCCTGCGCGGATGCGCTCGGCCAGCGTGCCCTGGGGATTGAACTCCAGCTCCAGCTCGCCGTTCAGATACTGTTTCTCGAACGTCTTGTTCTCACCCACATAGGAGGAGACCATCTTCTTGATCTGGCGGGTGTGCAGCAGCAGACCCAGGCCGAAATCATCAACGCCCGCATTATTGGAGATCACCGTCAGGTCCTGGGCGTTGCTGTCGCGCAGCGCCAGAATGAGGTTTTCCGGAATGCCACACAGCCCGAAGCCGCCCGCCATCACGGTCATGCCGTCAAAAGTCAGCCCGTCGAGGGCCGTTTTTGCATCTGGGTAGACTTTGTCCGCCACCGCGCGGTCTCCTTCCCTGAGTTTTTCAACGATCGTTTAATTTGGGTTCGCGTTATAGCCCATATCGCTCTTGAGGCTAGTGCTTTTCCTCCGGCGCCGGTTTTTGATCAGGGTGGGCTTCACCTCTGTGACGATCAATCTCGACGGCGAGCGCCCCGCCGAAAAACACGGCGTAGGCTGACCAGTAGACCCATAACAGAAACACGATCAGCGTGCCTAGCGGTCCATAGGTGCTGGGATTGACGATGGTCGCCACATACAGCGTGAAGCCTTTGGACGCGATCAACCACAAGGTCGCGCCGGCGCCGGCTCCGATCAGCGAAGCGGGCCAGCTGGTCTCTCCGGCGCGCTGCATCACGAAGCGATAGAGCAGCGTCAGAGCCGCCAGCATGGCGAGATAGGAGATCGACCATTCATTGATCAGGCTGGCGCCGAAATCTGCTGCTTCGCTGCCCAGCAGGCGCAAGGCGGGACGGATCATGTTAGGGATGGTCAGGATCGCCAGATTGGCCAGGACCAGCAAGGCCCCGCCGGCGATCACAGCTCCCATGGCCAACAGGTTGAAATGGAGGATATTGCGCAGATCGCCCCGCCGCGCGATTTGATTGAGGCCTGCGATCATGGCCTTGGCCCCGCGCGCTGCGGCGAACCAGGCGATGAACAAAGCCACGGCGCCTTGCAAGGTCAGCGACGCGTTCGACGTTCCGGCGAGTTCAGACAGCTGAGTGGTCAGGAAGGTGTTGGCCGACGGCGGCAAAACGTCAGTCACTTCAAGTCGCGCGACCTGATTGACGGCGTCATCAGCTGAAAACCACAAGCCATATATGGACGCCGCCACCAGGACGGCAGGCACAAGCGCCAGAAGACCGAAAAACCCCGCGCCGCCCGCAAACAGCATCACTTCGCGGGCCATCATGCGGTCCACGGCGCGAATAGTGATCTTGATCGCCGGGATGTCCCAGGCGCGGCGGATCAGGGATTTGATTTTGACCAGCGGCATGGCGCCCAGCGTTCAAACCTGTTCGAGCATAAAGACACCGAAGGCCGTACGCCCGCGATTTGCGTCTGTTTAGCGCCTATTGCAGCGCTGTGTCAGCCTAAACCCCCGGCGTTTTTCAGCGTGCCGATCTCGGCGTCGGAAAAACCCCAGTCGCGCAGGATGTCTTCGGTATGCTCGCCGGGCTTGGGCGCAGCGCCTTGAATGGCGCCGGGCGTACGAGAGAAGCGCGGCGCAGGCGCGGCCTGCCGCACACCCTCGACCTCGACAAACACGCCTCTGGCTTTCATATGCGGATGCTCTGTCGCGTGCCCGGTATCGAGAACCGGAGCGAAACAGCAATCCGTGCCGTCCAGAAGCGCCGTCCAGTGTGATTGCGGCTCGGCTTTGAACGTCTCTTCAAACACTTGCCGCATGGCTGGCCAGGTCTTGGCGTCATATTGCGCCTGCATGGCGGGATGGTCTGACAGGTCCAGCTTGTCGATCAACAGCTGGAAGAATTCCGCCTCCAGCGCGCCGATCGAGACAAAAGCGCCGTCCGCACAGGGATACACATCATAAAACGGTGCGCCGCCATCGAGCAGGTTTTCGCCGCGTGGCTGGTTCCATAATCCCATGGCGTCCAGCTGATGCACCGCGCCCATCAAATGCGCAGCGCCATCCACGATCGCCGCATCGACAACCTGCCCTTCGCCCGTTGCTCGCGCATGATGCAAGGCCGACAGAACCCCGACGGCGAGATACATCGAACCGCCGCCGAAATCGCCAACCACATTGACGGGAGGAACCGGTTTGTCTTTGGGGCCAATGGCGTCGAGCGCGCCGGTCAGAGCGATATAATTGAGGTCATGACCCGCGGCATGGGCGAGCGGGCCGTGCTGCCCCCACCCCGTCATGCGTCCATAGACCAGCGCCGGATTGGCTTTCAACGCCTCTTCCGGTCCCAGCCCCAGGCGCTCCATCACACCCGGGCGATAGCCTTCGAGGATGATGTCGGCGTTTTTGATCAGCTTCAGACAGGCTTTGACCGCGTCGGGACTTTTGAGATTAAACGCCGCCGATCGCCGACCGCGCGCCAGGATCTCAGCCGGACCGCCGCCGCCAGCATGCGGGCGGTCAATCCGGATGACCTCTGCGCCCAGGTCGCTGAGGAGCATGGCGCAAAAGGGCGCAGGCCCTAATCCGACAAATTCCAGGACTTTAACGCCACGCAAAGGGCCTTGTGCTTTTGTATCGGTCGGCATGTTGCTGAATCGCTTTGTGACAATTTCAGGAATCAAAGTTTTGACACTGAACTCAGAACGACACAATCTTGCTGCCTCGGGTCGAGGGGGGCAGACGGGGCGGATGTTTTCCATAGCAGTCATTGGCGATGACGCCGCTGCGCGAGAAACCGCAGAGCTATTGGCTCAGATGGGGTTTCTGGTCGCCACTCATATTGAGCCTGGGTGCGAAGCCGTCGTGAGTTTTGGCGCTGTTGACGCCGACCTGCCTTCGGAAACCCTGCATCTGGCGATTGGCGAGCATGACTGCGCCCAACCGGATGCACGACTTCCCAAGAACGCTCATCCCATCCAGATCGCTTCGCGTTTGCGCGCCCTGTCCCGCCTTAAAGTGCTGGAACATACGGCGCAGCTGAGACTGCAAAGCGCCCTAGAGGCGGGGTATCAGCCCGCACCGGTGCCTGTGAATGCTGATGACTCGACGGTTTTGTTCGTCGGCGCGCCCGGCCCGTCTTTCATGCGGCTGCAGTTTGCGATGTCCAAAGCGGGCATTCAGACCATCGCCGCTTTTTCGACCTTCAACGCCTTTGATTACCTGCATGAACGTACGTTTGACGCGGTGATCCTGAACACCCGCCCGGAACCCGGGCTGGCGCACACCGTCTGTTCGGCCATGCGGCGCAATACGCGGCTCTATCATACGCCTGCGATCTTGCTGACCGCCGAGACCGACTATGCGGGCGCGGATGAAGCGTTCGCGCGTGGCGCATCCGACATTCTTTCCGACGCCGCCAGCAATGATGAAATGCGCGATCGCGTGATGGCGCTGGCGTCTGAACGCCGCCGCCGCCGCTTGGCCAAAGCGCGGCTGGAAGCGTGCCGCCTGCCCAGCCTGCTCGACGAAACCTCCGACCTCTACAATGAAGGTTTCGGCCGTATTCATCTGCAAAGCCTGATGGATCAGGCTGCAGCGCGGCTAGAACCGCTCAGCCTGATCATGTTGACCGTCAGCGCGCCGCAGGAAGCGGGCATGAACGGCTTCGCAAAGGCGTCCAACCAGTTCGCCGGCATGTTGCGTCACTGTGTGCGCGCCGAAGACTTTGTCGTGCGCCTGGGTCAGGACCGATTCATTATCGCCCTTCCCAAAACGCCCAAGGTCGAAGCGACGATGGTGTCCAATCGCGTCTCCGCCATCGCCGAATGCACGGCCTATGAAGGCGCAGATCCGCTCAAGCCCTTCCGGCTCGAGCTGAGCCCGTCTATCGAGGACGCTGGCGGTGAAACCAGCGCTGAAGCCCTGATCGACCAGATGGTGCGGCGCTCGAACGTCTTGCCTTTCAGTTCCGCCAAGACTGGTTAAGCGGCGTCTTTCGCCCGGCGGGCGGCATCAGCCACGGGCGCAAGAAGTCGTAGCGCGCCTTTGAGGCGATCCATGGGATCGGGGAAGTCGCCCTTGAGAACCAGTGTGTTGTCTGGCCGCAGCTTGTAATCGGCCGGGCGCTTGGTCATGAGTTCGACAAGCGCCGCCGGATCGCCGAAGCCGTGCTCACGGAATGTCGCGACGGCACCCTTGGGACCCGCATCGAGCTTAGCCACATTCGCCCGTTTGCATAGGGCTTTAAGGGCTACAACCTGAAGCAGGCTCTCAACTTCGTCAGGCAGCTTGCCGAAGCGGTCGATCAGCTCGGCCGCGAAGCCTTCGCGCTCTTGTTTGGTGTCCAGAGACGACAGACGGCGATAGAGCGCCATGCGCACGTCGAGATCCGGCACATACTCTTCCGGGATCAGCACCGCCGCGCCCACATTGATGGCAGGCGACCAGTCGCGCTCTTCCAGGCTGGAATCGCCCTGCAGGCTGGCCACGGCTTCTTCGAGCATGGACTGGTAAAGCTCCACGCCCACATCCTTGATGTGACCTGATTGCTCTTCGCCCAGGAGATTGCCGCCGCCGCGCAGGTCCAGGTCGTGGCTCGCCAGGGTGAAGCCGGCGCCCAGGCTATCAAGCGATTGCAAAACCTTCAGCCGCTTGTCCGCTGTGGCGGTCAGCTTCTGATTGGCTGGCGTCGTCAGATAGGCGTAGGCGCGGGCCTTGGCGCGTCCGACTCGACCGCGTAGCTGATAGAGCGGCGCCAGGCCGAACATGTCGGCGCGGTGGATGATCATGGTGTTGGCGGTCGGGATGTCGATGCCGGATTCCACAATGGTGGTGGAGACCAGAACGTCGTACCGGCCTTCATAGAACGCCGTCATGATGTCTTCGAGCTGACTGCCGGACATCTGGCCGTGCGCGACCACGAAACTGACCTCGGGTACCTGTTCACGCAGGAACCGCGAGATCTCGTCCAGATCTGTGATCCGCGGCGCCACATAATAGCTTTGGCCGCCGCGATAGCGTTCGCGCAGCAGGGCTTCACGTACGGTGACGCTGTCAAAGGGCGTCACATAAGTGCGCACCGCCAGACGGTCCACCGGCGGCGTGGCGATGATCGACAGGTCTCGAATGCCCGCCATGGACAGTTGCAAGGTCCGCGGGATCGGCGTTGCGGTCAGCGTCAGAACGTGGACGTCCGATTTGAGCTCCTTGAGCCGTTCCTTGTGCTTGACGCCAAAGCGCTGCTCTTCGTCGATCACCAGAAGGCCCAGATCGGCGAACTTCACGGTCTTCGCCAGGAGCGCGTGGGTGCCGATGACGATCTCGCACGTTCCCTCCGCCAGCTCCTTGCGCGTGGCGGTCGCTTGTTTCGCGGGCACGAGCCGGGAGAGTTGCCGCACTTTCACCGGCCACCCCTTGAAGCGTTCTTCAAAGGTTTTGAAGTGCTGGCGCGCGAGCAAGGTGGTCGGCGCGACGATCGCGACTTGACGTCCGCTCATGGCGGCGACAAACGCCGCGCGCAGGGCCACTTCGGTCTTGCCGAAGCCCACATCGCCGCAGATCAACCGGTCCATGGGGCGGCCCCGGGCGAAGTCAGAGAACACGTCATCGATGGCGTGTAGCTGATCATCGGTCTCCACATAGGGGAAGCGCGCCGCGAACTCGTCATAAAGCCCGCTGGGCGGGGTCAGCACTTCGGCGTCGCGCGCATTGCGGGTGGCGGCGATCTTGATCAGCTGATCGGCCATGTCGCGCAGGCGTTTCTTGGCCTTGGCCTTGCGCGCTTGCCAGGCGCCGGCGCCCAGGCGGTCAAGCTGGGCGGTTTCGCTGTCCTGACCATAGCGCGACAACAGCTCGATGTTTTCGACCGGCAGGTAAAGCTTGCTGGCGCCGGCGTATTCCAGCTCCAGGCAATCATGCGGCGCATCACCCACCGACAGGGTTTTCAGGCCCAGATAGCGCCCCAGACCATGATCGGCGTGAACCACCAGATCTCCGGGCGTCAGCGCGCCAGCTTCTGCGATGACGTCCGCCGTCTTTTTCTTGCGACGAGGCCGCGCCAGGCGGTCGCCCAGCACATCCTGCTCTGCGATGACCACGAAGTCAGGCGTCTCAAACCCGTGCTCCAGCGGCAGAACGATGCGCGAGATGGTCTGCCCGCTCATCTTGTGAGCGGCCCGCCAGTCGGTCGCCTCCATGATCGGTTTCAGGCCATGATCGCCCAGCACGCTGGCGAGACGGTCAGAGCCGCCTTCCGACCAGCTGGCGAATAGCACACGCTTGCCGGATGAACGCAGGGCGACGGCATGCTTAGCGGCGGCGTCAAAAACGTTCTGATCGGCCTGGCGTTCAGCGGCGAAGCTGCGCCCCTGCTTGCCGCCCATGTCGATAACGTTCTCGCCCGCTTCCTGAAACGCGGTAAAGCGGCGCGCAGCATGCCGGTCTATTTCACGCGCCCATTCGTCTTCATCAAGATAGAGCGATGTGGGTTCCAGCGCGCGATAGGCGGGCGCGCCCATGGCCCCGGCGCCGGATTTCGACGCGGCCTGCCGAGCGTCGTAATAGTCGCGGATTTGCTCGAGCCGCTCATCAAGCGCGTCCTTGACCAGCGGGTCGAGCCCGACCAGAGCGCCCTCGCCTACATAATCAAAGACCGTATCGAGATGATCATGAAACAGCGGCAGCCAATGTTCGGCCCCGTTCGGGCGTGCGCCTGCGCTGACAGAATCATAAATCGGATCGCCGGAGCCGACCGCGCCGAAATTTTTCAGAAAGCCCGAGCGGAAGCGCGAAATGGCGTCAGCGTTCAGCACGATCTCGCTGACGGGCGCGAAGCTGACCGATTTGAGCTGACTGGTGGTGCGTTGGGTTTCAGGGTCAAAGCCGCGCACGGTTTCAAGCACATCGCCAAAGAAATCGAGCCGCACCGGTTCTTCCGCATCGGCGGGGAAGACATCGATCACCCCGCCGCGCACGGCGTAATCGCCGCGTTCAGTGACGGTGGCGGTGCGCACATAGCCGTTTTCCGCCAGATGCTGTTTGAGCACTTCGGAATCGAGCACCCCGCCGGGCTTGGCGCCTAACCCCCCGCCTGACATCGCCGCTTTCGGCGCGCAGCGCTGGATGGCGCCAGATACGGTGGAGATCACCAGAAGCGGCTTTTTCTCTTTCGGATCGCGTTGCGCCAACGCATGAAGCGCTCCGGCGCGCCGGGCCGCCGTGCGCGGACTGGGGCTGATCCGGTCATAGGGCTGACAATCCCAGCCCAGAAGCCGCAATTGTTCGAGGTCTGGCGCGAAGAACCGCGCCGCCGCCGCGAACGCGCTGGCCCGCGCCTCGTCGGTGGCGATGTAGAGCCCCACCCCGCCACGCGCCCGCAAGGCGTCGCAGAAGATCAGGGCGTCAAAGCCCTCAGGCGCGCCGCAAACGGTCAGCGATTGGGTCGACTCAGCAAGCGCTTTGAACTCGTTCACGGCGGGGCGTCCTCAATACAATTTCGCCCCCGCGCCAGTTTGACGGGGGGTGATTGGTTCTCTTTACACCACTCTTCCCCGGCGAAGGTCGGGGAACAGAGCAGTCAAACGTCGCGCTCGATCCTCTCTGGATCCCGGTCTTCACCGGGAAAGAGGGCAAATGCTGACGGTTTAGCTCGACGGGCCGTCGCCCTCGGCGGCGAGCGCCTCATAATCAAAGCTTTTCAGCGCATCCAGCACCGGGCCGTCATAATTGGCCGGAGTCTCGATCGTGCCGCAGATCCAGGCGTAGACCTCGGTGTCGGGCGCATCGAGCAGACGCTCAAACTCATCCACCTCGTCTGGCGACAAGTCATAGAGCTTGGTGTCCGCGAAGCGTCCCATGATCAGGTCGGCTTCCTTGAACCCTCGCCGCCAGGCGCGAAACGTCAAACGCTTCAGCCGCGCTTCAGGGTCCAGGGGCGTATTCGGATCGGAGAAAGGATTATCACTCATGTGAGCGCATATAGCGCGCGGAGGGGCGCGGGTGAAGGGCTGCGCCTTCACCCGGTTCAAGCCTGTTCAGATCAGGGGCGTTTTCGACCGGTTATCATGGAGGCTGGCAGGTTCTCACGATGCACGAGGCTTGAGACCAGCACGCCGATCACATGGATCCCGGCGAGCGCGAGCGTGATGTAAACAAAGATCGAATGGAGCGACTCGTATAGCTCTTCTGCGCCTTCGTCGCCCGCTTCTCCGGCTTCATAGCGGTCGTCATGCTCTTCATGTTCATCGTCATAATCTTCATAAGCTCGCGTCTGATGGTCTTGCGACGCCTCGCCGAGTTCCGGCACAGGAGGGCCTGAGCTCGCCATGATCCCAGCAAGCGGGCCTGCCCCGTCTTCGATCGCTTGCAAGGCGAGACCGGACACCATCACGCCTGACAGAGCGATCAGCAAAGCCACCGTCATGGCGCCGCCAGCCGCGTTATGGCCAATGGAGCGTTTGGCTTCGCCCTTGAGCAGGCCCGAGACATAGCGCCAGACCGACCCTGGGCCTTTGACAAAACTGGAGAACCGGGCGTGTCGAGTGCCGACAAAACCCCAGATGACTCTCACAATAACGGTGATCCCGACGATGTATCCGGCCCAGATGTGGAC
The DNA here is from genome assembly GCF_000420265.1 of Oceanicaulis alexandrii DSM 11625. NCBI lineage: Bacteria > Pseudomonadati > Pseudomonadota > Alphaproteobacteria > Maricaulales > Maricaulaceae > Oceanicaulis > Oceanicaulis alexandrii. Next base: position 34,186 of record NZ_ATUP01000001.1, on the reverse strand, counting down.
GTTGGGCACTTCATCGCCAGTGAAGTATGCGGTCAGGACTCCGATGACGATAACCCAGTGACCGATCCGTACGACGGGGTCCCAGACCTTTACAGTGGTCAGTTCGTGCGAACCTGATCCGTCTGCTTGTTGGTTGTTGCTCATATCGCTCTCCAGTTGACGCTGACGGTCGAGGATTGCGCTTGCGGTTTTCCCTGCTCGTTTCCTCGGTCGACGGCTGTGGATCAGTGCTGGCGCGAACAGAGAGCAAGGGCCATACGTCTTTTGACAGTTCCCCCGGTCCCGCGTGTGAATGGAGGCGTCCTATGTCGGAAAACAGATCCCAGAGGCTTATCCACATTGTCACATCAGGCGTCTTCGGTTTGATCGCGTTGCTGATAGCCGCTGACCTTCTGATTGACGGGCGTGAAGGCGTGAGCCTGACCCATCTGATGCTTGAAGGGTTTGTCCTGGTGGCGGCGCTGGTCGGAGCGGGTCTGACCTTGCGCCGTTTTTTGCAAGTCAATCGGGATCTGGTCATCGCGCGACGCGACACAATCCATTGGCGCGATCAACACCGCGCGCTCGTGCAAGGCCTGAGCGCGGCCATATCTGATCAGTTTTCGGCCTGGAACCTGACCCCGTCAGAGACCGAAATCGGCATGCTCTTGCTCAAGGGGCTTTCACATGCCGAGATCGCAGACATTCGCGGCACGTCAGAACGGACGGTTCGGGAGCAATCGCGATCCCTGTACCGGAAGGCGGGGCTGGAGGGTCGGGCGGACCTGGCCGCGTTCTTTCTTGAAGACCTGTTGCCGCCCCAACGCTGAAGGCGGGTGCGGTTGGGTGAAGGGCGAGACTTTCGCGAATCCAGTTCACGGGCGATGTTAGCGACATGCGCCCACAATCGCTCTTCCCGCTGTTTGCTGATCTGACCACGCTGAAAGGCGTGGGGCCTCGGCTTGCGGCCTTGATGGAGAAGGTGGCGGGGCCGCGGGTGAAGGATCTGATCTTCACCGCGCCCACGGGGCTGGTGGACCGGACGCACCGGGTGTCGATCTCTAATGCCGGTGACGCCGGAAACCAGGTGCTGGTCAGCATCGAGGCGGAGGTGGAGGCCCATATCCCCCGCCCCACCATGAAGCAGCCCTACAAGGTGCGCATGCGCGACGAGACGGGCTGGCTGCATCTGGTGTTTTTCAACGCCAAGTCCGATTATTTGCGCCGCATGCTGCCCGAAGGCTCAACCCGGCTGGTGTCAGGCAAGGCGGAGCGTTTCGCCAGCGAGATCCAGATGGTGCATCCCGATCTGATCGCCGACCCCAAAGAGGTCGAGGACAAGGATCTGTTGCAGCCGGTCTATCCGCTGACGGCGGGGCTCTCGATCAATGTGATGCGCAAGGCGATGGCTGAGGCGCTCGGCACCCTGCCCGATCTGCCTGAATGGATCGATCCGCCACTGAAAGCGCGCGAGGACTGGCCGGGCTGGCGTGAGGCGCTTTTGGAGCTTCACGCCCCGCAATCAAATCTTGATCTGGAGCCCGGCGCGAGGGTTCGCAAACGTCTCGCTTTTGACGAGCTGTTCGCCCACCAGCTGGCTTTGAAACTGGCGCGGCGCGATCGCAAGGCGCGCAAAGGCCGACCTTTATCGGGAGACGGCGCCCGTGTGGCGCAAGTCCTCGAGCATGCGCCCTTCACGCCGACCGGCGCTCAGATGCGCGCGTTTGAGGCCTGCAAGACCGATATGGACAGCGCGCAGCGCATGATGCGGCTGGTTCATGGCGATGTGGGCTCGGGCAAAACCTTCGTCGCCGCGCTCTGCGCCGCCCATGCCGCCGAAGCCGGGGTGCAGACTGCCCTGATGGCGCCGACTGAAATCGTCGCCCGTCAGCACGCCAAGGTGATGAGCGACTTGCTCGCGCCCGCCGGGATAACGGTCGTGGCGCTGACCGGACGCGACAAGGGCAAGGCGCGCAAGGAGTTGGAGGCGCAGATCGCCTCAAGCGAGGCGCAAGTGGTCTGCGGCACTCACGCCCTGTTCCAGGACAGCGTGGAGTTCGCCGATCTGGGCCTGGTGGTGATTGACGAGCAACACCGTTTTGGGGTGTCTGACCGCCGCAAGCTGACCATGAAGGGCCGTGCGCCGGATGTGCTCGCCATGTCCGCCACCCCTATTCCGCGTACGCTGACGCTCGCGGCGTTCGGTGATCTCGATGTCAGCCGTCTGGATGAAAAACCCGCTGGCCGCATTCCGCCTGACACCCGCGTCGTGTCCGGCGAACGGCTCTATGAGATCGTCGAAGGGCTCAAGCGCGCTCTGGCCAAGGGTGAGCGCGCCTATTGGGTCTGCCCGCTGGTGGAAGACAGCGACACGTCCGATCTCGCCGCCGCCGAAGCGCGACACCACATGCTGTCGGAAATGCTGCCGAACGCGCGCATCGGTCTGGTGCATGGCCGCATGCCGGCGCGCGACAAGCAAAAGGCCGCCGAGGATTTCCGCGCTGGCGAGATTGATGTGCTGGTCGCCACCACTGTGATCGAGGTCGGTGTGGATGCGCCGGACGCCACCATCATGGTGATCGAGCACGCCGAGCGGTTTGGTCTGGCGCAGCTCCATCAGTTGCGCGGGCGTGTGGGTCGGGGCGACAAGCCCTCCACCTGCCTCTTGCTCTATCATGGCCAGCTGGGCGAGACCGCCCGGGCGCGGCTCGAGATCATGCGCAATTCCGATGACGGCTTCGTCATCGCCGAGGAAGACTGGCGCTTGCGCGGCTCGGGTGATCCGCTGGGGCTGAAACAGTCGGGCCTGCCGGATTACCGAATCGCCGATCTCGCCGCTCATGCCGACCTTCTGGAACTCGCCAGCGACGCGGCGCAGTATGAAGCCGCCCGTGACGACGTGTTCGCCGGAGAGCGTGGAGAGGCCCTGCGCACCTTGCTGTACTTGTTTGAACGCGATGAAGGCGTGCGATTGATGCGGTCGGGATAGACCGGGCCGCAGATTTCTCTGGCTATCGGCTTCGGTCTGTAGTATCTAATCGCCATCGATACATGGCCAGGTTTTCGGTCACCGCGCTTCGGCGCTGATTCCACTCCCTCCAAATGTCGATGTCCGCCATGCTCTTATTCGGAGGGCGTGGTGATTATCTCTTGTCTAAAAAAGGACATTCATCAATGGCTACCGGCATTGTGAAGTGGTTCAACGCCACCAAAGGCTACGGTTTCATTCAACCTGACGACGGTTCCAAGGACGTGTTCGTGCACGCGTCCGCCGTTGAGCGTGCGGGCATGCCCGAGCTCACCGAAGGTCAGCGCATTTCTTATGAAGAAGAGCGCGACCACAAAAGCGGCAAAACTTCCGCAGGTTCGCTTGCGAAAGCCGACTAATCTGATCTGAAAAGATTTGGATGAAGAGCCCCCCGGATGGATCATCCGGGGGGCTTTTTTATGTCGCTATCTCGAAAACTCAGGGCTTCGGGGAATCAGGGTCTTCAGACTCGGGCGCATCGCCGCCCTGGGTATCGTCGGGCATCAGGCCAGCGCCGGCCTTGCCCGGTTCGGCTTGCGGGATCGCGCCGTCCGGCAAGCGATCCGGCGTCACCATGCCGAAGGAAATGATCAGCTTGGCGGCTTCCTCCACCGTCAGGTCGAGCGCGATCGCCTTGGAGCGCGGCACGAACAGCAAGAAGCCCGATGTCGGGTTTGGCGTGGTCGGAATAAAGACGCCGATGACGTCATCGCCCTTGCCCACGACCGAGCGGATGACGCCGCGGCCGGTCGAGGCCACGAAAGCGACCGCATAGCTGCCCGCCATGGGGTATTCCACCAGCACCACTTCCTTGAAGGAGTTCTGTTGGCCCTGGAAGACCGTCTCGACGATCTGTTTGAGTGCGGCGTAGATATTGCGAATTAGCGGCACGGAATTGAGTACGCGCTCGCCCAGATCAAGCAGGCTACGGCCGAAAATGTTCGCCGCCAGCGCCCCCAGCAAGGTCAGTCCCAGCACCGCGATCAGAAGCCCCATGCCGGGTATGGCGAAGGGCAGATAGCTTTCAGGATTGTAGCGGGCCGGAACCAGCGGCTTGATCACCTGGTCCACAAAGGTCACGAAGCTGTAGATCAGCCAGAAAGTGATGCCGATCGGGGCGGCGACAACGACGCCGGTCAAAAAGCGATTGCGTAGCCAGCGAAGCACGTCGCTCAACTCCTGTTACAGCGTCCAGAGCGGACGCCTCTCTGCAATGCCCGCGAATATGGGAGGAATCAAGGCTCCCTCTTGCTGACGTCCCAGTTGCAAGCGTATGAGTGTGAGCATGAACGGCCCCTTCAACATCCCCCTCACCGCCTGGTTGCGCTGGCTCCTGTTTGGCGCTTTGGGCGGCTTTGTTCTGCTGTCCGCGTTGAGCGCCTTCGTTTTACGCGACCAGATCTTCCAGACGTTTCTGGATCCCGGCGTGCCGTTTCAGACCTATCAACGCCCCCCGGCCCCCGATTACACACAGGATGAAGCCTGGGCGGCGCGACCGGACGTGCGCTTGCCTGACGAGGCAGGGCATCCGGCGGTCTTTTTCATTCATCCCACCACCTATGACGGCGGCAGCCACTGGAATGCGCCCTATGATCGGCCGCAGGAAGCGGTGGAGTTGTCCCAGATCATCCTGCCGAACTACGCCGCGCCGTTCCTAGTTCAGGATGTGGAGCTTTATGCGCCGCGCTATCGTCAGGCGTCGCTCTATACCTTCATGAATAATCGCGAGGATTCAGTCCTGGCGCGGGAGCTGGCGCAAACGGATATCCAGCGCGCCTTCACCCAGTTTCTGCGCGAGACGGATCCCGAGCAGCCTTTCTTCATCGTCGGTGTGGGCCAGGGCGGCGCCATCGCGCTGGACGTTCTGGCGCGGCGAGTTGCGCCTGACCCTGCAGTGCGCCGGCGCCTGACAGCCGCCTACATCATCGAGGCGCCGACGCCTCTGGATCTTCTGGCTGGGCCGCTCTCGACCGTTCCGGTGTGCACAGATCCGTCCGAGGTGCGTTGTCTGGTGGGCTGGGTCGCCGTTCGCCCGCAGGAGACAGCCCGCATCGAGGCTTTGACGCAGCGCTCGCGAGCGCTTGATTCCCGAGGGCGGCTGCCCCCTGTCGAGGACCGGGCTCTGTTGTGCGTCAATCCTGTGTTGTGGACCGCGAATGAGGACTATGCCCCTGCACGATTGCATCGGGGCGCGGCTGCGGCGGAGGGCTTGATGCTGACGGATGCGCCCTCGCCCATGACCAACCAGACGGGCGCGCAATGCCAGGGCGGCTTGTTGATGATTGATCAGCCGCGCGCCAGCGCCTTGCGCCGGCCCGGGCGCCTTGCGGAGGATCGACGGGTGCGTCCCTCCAACCTGTTCTACATGGACATCCGCGCCAATGCTCAAGCCCGGTTGGAAGTGATGCGCGCGATCATGGCCGATGAAGCGCGTTACGCCCCGCCGCTTGATGCGCCGCTTGAGGTTGAGGTCGCCCCTATCACGCCCATTGATGGCTAGTTACGGATCGCCCTGCCGCAAGCGATTGACGATATTGGTGGTGGAAAGCCCGTCCATCAGCGGCGCAAGGACGATTTCCCCGCCAGACTGCCGGATGAAATCTGCGCCGGGCAGTTCGTCCGCCACATAATCGGCCCCCTTGACCATGACATGGGGGCGGATTTCCGAGATCAGCTCTGCAGGCGTGTCTTCATCAAATATCACCACCCTGTCCACCATTTCGAGCGAGGCGAGCATGGTTGCGCGGGTGACCTGATCATTGATCGGGCGGTTCTCACCTTTCAGGCGTTTGACCGAGGCGTCAGCGTTCAATCCGACGATCAGACGATCACAGACCGAAGCCGCATGGCGCAGCACGGACAAATGCCCCGGATGCAGCAGATCAAAGCAGCCATTGGTAAAGCCCACTTTCAAACCGCTCGCACGCCAGTCCGCCGACAGCGCCGCCATGGCCGGGCGGGACATGATGCGCCAGTCCGGCGCTTCCTCACCCGCTTGTGCAGCATCGAGCACTTCTTCGGGCGAAACGGTGGCTGTTCCCGGCTTGCCGACCGCAACGCCTGCAGCAAGATCGGCGAATTCCATCGCGTCCTTCAAAGACGCGCCGGCCGCCATGGCGAGAGACAGTCCGGCAAGCGCCGTGTCGCCAGCGCCTGAAACGTCATAGACTTCGCGAGGGCGAGATCGGTGATGATGAATGGCGCCGGTTTCATCCAGCAAGGTCATGCCAGCGCCGCCACGTGTGACCATGACGGCCTCAGTGCGCGACAATTGCGCCTTGAGGGCTATCAGCGCTGTCGCCGCGTCGTCATCACTGGAGACGGTCAGTCCGGTTTCGGCTTCAAGTTCGCCGGCATTGGGCTTGATAATGCTGGCGCCGTCATACCGGCTGTAATCATGACCGCGCGGATCGACGCTGACAGGCTTGCCCGCTTCGCGCGCAAGAGCGATGGCGGCTTGCACCAACTCACGCGTCACCACGCCACGACCGTAGTCAGAAACAATCAGAATATCAGACTCTTCAATCGCATATTTAATGTGATTTAAGAGCTCTGAAACCGTGTCGCTCCGGATCGTCTCTGTCGGGTCGCGATCAACGCAGAACATCTGCTGATTATTGGAGACATAGCGGATTTTAGACGGCGTTGGGCGCTCAGGCGTCCGGACGACTCCCTCCGCATCGCCACAGGCGGCCTTGACCAGGTCAATCGCAGCGTCGCCGTCAGCGTCAGTCCCGGCGACGGAAATCAGGCGCACTTCAGCGCCGAGGCTTGAGAGATTACGCGCAAGATTGCCTGCGCCGCCCAGCATCGCCGTGCGTCGCTTCTCTGACAGGATCGGCACCGGCGCTTCTCGCGAAATGCGATGGGTGTCGCCATAGACAAAGCTGTCATACAGCAGATCGCCGAGCACCATGGCGCGGCGGTTTTGTATGGCGGCAAGAAGGTGCGCAGCCCGTTCACGCAACATGGCGCTCTCCAGAGCGATTAGAGTTGAATGACGGGATTGGACTTGGCCAGCGCGTCAAAAGCCATCAGATCGCGCACAACCTCTTCAAACCGGTCGAGCGGGATCATGTTCGGGCCGTCAGAGGGCGCATTATCCGGATCCGGATGGGTCTCCATGAAGACGCCCGCTATGCCCAGAGAGACCGCCGCCCGCGCCAGATGCGGCGCGAACTGACGTTGACCGCCGGAGGATCCGCCCTGCCCGCCCGGTTGCTGCACGGCGTGGGTGGCGTCCATGACGACCGGCGCGCCGGTCTGTTTCATGATCGGGAAGCTGCGCATGTCCACCACCAGCGTATTATAGCCAAAGCTGGCGCCGCGTTCGGTGGCGATCACATTGGGGTTCCCGGCGCCGGTCAGCTTGCCGATCACATTGGGCATGTCCCAGGGCGCCAGGAACTGGCCTTTTTTGACGTTGATCACCTTGCCGGTTTCCGCGGCGGCGATCAGCAGATCGGTCTGGCGGCAGAGAAAGGCCGGGATCTGAAGGATATCAGCGGCTTCGGCGACGATGGCGCATTGCTCTGCGGTATGAATATCCGTCAGCAGCGGCAGGCCGCTGGTTTCCCGAATCTCGTTGAAGACCTCCATGGAAGCCGACAGGCCCAGGCCCCGTTTGCCGGACAGGCTGGTGCGGTTCGCTTTGTCAAACGAGGTCTTGTAGACGAGGCCCGCGCCTGTGCGGTCCGCGATCTCCTTGAGCGCCATCGAAACCTCAAGGCCATGCTCGCGGCTTTCAAGCTGGCAGGGACCTGCGATAATGGTGAGCGGCTTCTCATTGCCCATTTCCAGCACGCCGCCCTTGGGCAGCGGAATTTCTACGACGGCGTTCGGATTCATGAGAAACGCTTCTCCACTTGGCGTTGGGACAGACGGCTATGTGTGTCAGCCCCTGATCCAGAGGATATAAATCACCGTATAGCCTGACACCATACCTCGTCCCAGAACGCGTGCATTGCAAACCCATGACTGATTTGAAAAAGCCTGTAATTGTCTGGTTTCAACAAGACCTTAGGCTGGCCGACAACCCCGCCTTGCAAGCCGCCGCGGCCACGGGCGCGCCTGTTCTGCCTGTCTATATCCTCGATGATGACGCACCGGGTGCGTGGAAGCCTGGCGGCGCGAGCCGGTGGTGGCTGCATCATTCGCTCACATCACTGGCTCGCGATATCGAGCAGCTGGGAGGGCGGTTGATCTTCCAGAAAGGCCCTGCGCAGTCTTGCCTCGAGGCGCTGATTGAGGATGTCGGCGCTGACGCGGTGTTCTGGAATCGCCAGTATGAGCCCTGGGCGCGCAAGCGCGATGAATCCATCAAATCAGCGCTGAAAACGGCCGATGTGAAAGCCCGCTCATTCAATGGTTCGCTGATTGTGGAGCCGTGGGATATCGCGACGAAAGCCGGCGCGCCCTACAAGGTTTTCACGCCCTATTGGCGCTCCCTGAAAGCGGGTCATGCGCCGTCCGAACCGACCGCTCGCCCGGACGCGCTGAGGTTTCAAGACTATCAAGGCGGTTGCGCGCTGGAAGCCTTGAAGCTCTTGCCGACCAAGCCTGACTGGTCAGGCGGGCTCGATGACAACTGGACGCCTGGCGAGGCGGCGGCCCATGGCCGGCTGGGTCAGTTTCTCCAGCACAGCGTCACTGCGTATTCAGATCGCCGGAACCTGCCCGCTGAGCATGGCACTTCGAAATTATCGCCGCATCTGCATTTCGGCGAGATCAGCCCCAGACAGGTCTGGCACGCGGTCAAACGCTCTGATCACGCGCAATCAGAGGGCGCTGACACCTATCTCAGCGAAATCGCCTGGCGTGAGTTCAGCTATAACCTGCTCTATCATTTCCCCGACCTGCCCGAGGCGAACTTCCAGTCAAAATTTGACGGATTTGAATGGACGGGACAGGAGAAAGATCTTGAGGCCTGGCGCCGGGGGCGCACAGGGTATCCGATCGTGGATGCTGGCATGCGAGAGCTTTGGGCTACAGGCTGGATGCATAATCGCGTCCGCATGATCGTGGCCAGCTTCCTGATCAAGGATCTGATGATTGACTGGCGTGAAGGCGAAGCCTGGTTTTGGGATACGCTGGTTGACGCCGACCTGTCGAGCAATTCAGCGTCCTGGCAGTGGACGGCCGGGTCAGGCGCGGACGCCGCTCCGTATTTCCGGGTTTTCAATCCTGTCGGACAGTCAGAAAAGTTTGATCCGGATGGCGACTATCTTCGTACGTGGTTACCAGAGCTGACGAAATTACCAAACAAGGCGATTCATGCCCCCTGGATGGCGGATGCGTCGGTTCTAAGACAAGCCGGTGTTCGCTTGGGGGAAACGTATCCCGAGCCGATCGTCGACCATGGTGAGGCGCGCAAACGCGCCCTCGCCGCCTTTGAAAAGATCAAGGACTCCGCATGAGCCCGATTACGCCTTTGCATTCCCGCCCCTTGCGCATCGCTGTGATCGGCGCGGGCGTTTCCGGTCTCGGCGCCGCTTGGGCGTTGCGCAACGTCCATGACGTCACAGTCTTTGAAAAGCGCGATCGGCTGGGCGGACACGCCAACACTGTGCGCATTGATTATGATGGCGCGCAGATTGACGTGGATACGGGCTTCATCGTCTTCAATCCGCTCAACTACCCCAATCTGATTGCCTTGTTCGAGCATCTCGGGGTCGACAGCCATCGCACTGATATGAGTTTCGGTTTCAGCCTGGACCGGAGGTTCGAGTGGTCTTCAAATGGGCTCAAGGGCCTGTTCGCCGATCCCTCCAACCTGTTCAATCTGCGCTATCTGGGCATGTTGCGCGATATCCTGACCTTTAACAAAGCCGCCCAGAAAGATCTGGAGACTGGCGGGCTTGAGGGCTTGAGCCTGGGTCAGTATCTGGACCGTCTGGGAATGGGGGACGCGTTCCGTTCGCAATACCTCCTGCCCATGGGGGCTGCGATCTGGTCCACATCTGAAGCGGGGATGTCGGACTATCCCGCTGAAACCTTCGTGCGCTTTTTCAAGAACCACCGCCTGATGCACGCCAGCCGACCCAAATGGAATACGGTCAAAGGCGGGAGCCGCACCTATGTACAAAAGCTGGAAGCGGACCTGATCGAGGCTGGCGTCGAATTTCAGCCGCAGGCCACCGCCCTCCGCCGCACAACAGACGGCGTTACCCTTGAAGATGAAAACGGGAAGACGCACCAATTCGATGAAGTCATCCTCGCTTGCCATTCCGATCAGGCCCTGTCCTTGCTGACGGACGCGGATGAGGATGAGCGTCAGCTCCTGGGGGCGATCCGGTATGGCGCAAACGAAGCGGTCTTGCATTGCGATACGACCCTCACCCCGGCTCGTAAGGGCGCTCAAGCGGCCTGGACCTATCTGCGCGAAGGCGGAGACGAAGCGGCTGTCACCTACGATATGAACCGTTTGCAAGGCATTCGATCAGACAGGCCGCTCTTTGTGACGCTGAACCCCGTCCGTCAGCCCCGACCTGAAACCGTCTTTGGCCGTTATCAGTACGACCATCCGCAATTCAATGCGCCGGCCCTCGCCGCGCAGCGGATCTTCAATTCCATCCAGGGCGTACGCAAGACCTGGTTCGCGGGCGCCTGGCTGGGCTATGGGTTCCACGAAGATGGCTTGCGCGCCGGTTTGAGAGTGGCCTTGCGCTTGGGCGGTCAGATTCCGTGGAGTTTTGCAGAAGGCGATGTGGATGGCGGCGCCTGGGCGCGATCGGCTGAGCCGTCGCGTCTGAAAGCCCATGTCGCGGCTGAATAACATGACGCGCGACACTCAACCTGCGGGCTGCCTTTACATCGGCAAGACGGTGCATGAACGCCGGGCGCCCTTCCTGCATCGGTTCAGCTACAGGTTGGCGTCAGTTCTTCTGGACCTCGACCAACTCAAGGCGGCGGATCAGGTCAGCGCGCTCTTCTCTGTCGGGCGGTTCAACCTCTACAGCTTTTATCCCAAGGATCTCGGTCCGCGCGACGGCGGCGATCTGTCGTCCTGGGCGCGCAACCTGTTTGCGTCATCCGGGGTCGAGGTGGATGAACAAGACCAGATCTCCCTGCTTTGCGCTCCGCGTGTGCTGGGATACCAATTCAACCCCTTGTCGATCTATTTCGCCCATGACGCTGAAGGTCAGCTCAAGGGCCTGATCTATGAAGTCCACAATACCTTTGGCGACAGCCATTGTTATGTGGCGAAGGCCAGTGAGGGGTCACGCCAAACCCACGACGCAGAGAAGATCTTTCACGTCTCCCCCTTCTTCGATCTGGGCGGACGCTATGAGTTCACGCTGCGCGAGCCTGATGACACCTTCCATCTGACGATTTTCAAACAGCGTGAGGATGGCCCGGATTTTCTGGCGACCATGGCCATGAAGCGCGCGCCGCTCAGCACCGCGCGGCTCGCGCGTTTGTTTCTCACGCAACCGTTCTCAAGCCTCAAAACCATCCTGGCCATTCACTGGGAGGCCTTGAGGTTGTGGATCAAGGGCGCGGTCTATCACAAGCGAAACCCGCCACCCGCAGACGCCTCAATGGCGCATCCCGTTTCCCGACCCTCGCGCGCTGAATTTGGCGCCGCGCCCGATTAATTGTAAACTTGACGTTACACGCAAATGCGTAACCGACGGAGCCGCCAATGACCGACTTCGCCGCCACCCCGCTGGTGCGGGCTGACTCTCCGGCTGTGATCGACCGCCTCAAGGGCGTGCCGCGGGGGGTGCGTTTAACCCTGCGCATGTTGTTGAAACTCAAAGTCGGGACACTGACCGTTGTGCTGCCTGATAGTCGCGCCGTTCAGTTTGAAGGCCAACGTGAAGGCCCTAACGCCATCATTGAGCTGGCCAATTACGCTGTCGTCCGAAAGGTGATTTCGGGCGGCGATGTCGGCTTTGCCGAAAGTTATATGGACGGCGACTGGACGACGCCGGATCTGGCGGCCGTCCTGACCGTGTTTTCCGCCAATCTCGATGAAATGGCCCATATTACGCGCGGCGGACCGATCACACGGTTCTTCCACTGGCTGTACCATTTGCGGCGCGCCAATACGAAGAGCCAGGCGCGCAAGAACATCGAAGCGCATTACGATCTGGGCAACAGCTTTTACGAGCTGTGGCTGGACGAAACGATGACGTACTCGTCAGCGCGGTTCACCGATGGGGCGCAAACCCTGAAAGACGCGCAGACCGAGAAATACGCTGCCCTCGCCCGCTCCATGGATCTTCAGCCCGATCATGATGTGTTGGAAATCGGTTGCGGCTGGGGCGGGTTCGCAGAATTCGCCGCCGGCCAGATCGGCGCGAACGTCACCTGCCTGACCCTGTCTCCGGCGCAGCGTGATTACGCTTTGGCGCGGATGGAGCGGCTCGGCCTCTCAGACAAGGTGACCATCAAGCTGCAAGACTATCGCGACGAGACGGGCGTTTACGACCGGGTCGCCTCGATCGAGATGTTTGAAGCGGTTGGTCAGGAATTCTGGCCCAGCTTTTTCGATAAGGTGTCTGCGGTTCTCAAGCCCGGCGGCAAGGCGGGGCTCCAGATCATCACCATTCGCGACGATCTGTTTGAAACCTATTCAAAGCGCGCGGACTTCATCCAGCGTTATATTTTCCCCGGCGGCATGATGCCGAGCGTGGAGAAACTGGAAGCCTGCTTTGAAACTGCGAAGCTTGATCTGGTGAAAACCGATCAGTTCGGCCTTGATTACGCGGACACGCTCAAGCTCTGGAAAGAGCGCTTCGACGACGCGTGGCCGACCATTGAGCCCATGGGGTTTGATGACCGGTTCAAATGCATGTGGGATTTCTACCTCGCCTATTGCGAGGCGGGCTTTCGGACCGGCCGTATCGATGTCGGCCAGTTCACCATTAGCCGCGCCAGATAAGACACGAAAAAGCCCGCATCATGCGGGCTTTTTTGTTTCCGGCGGCTTGTCCCAGCTCGTTTGTTTTCGGACCAGTGCGATGTGCCAATCGCGCGGAAGCGCGTAGATCAGCTTCAACATCCAGGTGAAGCGTTTGGGAAAGGTGATCTCGAACCCTTTACGGTTCATCCCTTTGCAGATGCGCTTGGCAGCGGTTTCCGCGCTCACCATGAAGGGTTTGGGGAAGGCGTTGTCATCCTGAGCCGGGGTGTCGACAAACCCGGGCGTGACGCACTGGACTTTCACCCCATAGCGATGAAGCTCAATGGCGAGCCCCTCGGCCATGTTCAAAAGCCCTGCTTTTGTCGCGCCATAGGCGGTCGCGGTGGGCATGCCGCCAAAGGCCGTGGCGGATGAGACGATCACAAGCTGGCCCTTGCCGCGCTCACAAAAAAGCGGCGTGAGCGCGCAAACGCAGGCGGCCGCCCCCTTCAGGTTGACGTCAAACGTCTTGGCGTAATCCTCAAAGCGTGGGTTTTCCGCGTCGATCGAGATATAGACGCCGGCATTGAGGATCGCCCGTGCGATCGGTCCATGGTCAGATTCAATTTGAGCGACTGCGGCGGAGACTGCGCGATCATCACTGATATCCACGGGATAGGCGAAGACCTGACCGGGATGGCGGCGTGACAGCGCATCGAGCTTGTCCGCGCTGCGGGCCGAGATCGCGACGCGCCAGCCCTCCTTGACCAGATCGGCGAGCAAGGCTTCGCCGATCCCGGAACTCGCGCCGGTGAGCCAGCACACGCCATCAGCAGGCGTCGGTATTGAAGGCGCTGTCATGGTGTTCAGTCCTTACTCGGCAATGCCGATGCGTTTGAAAAACCGTTGGCTATCTGCGGCGATGGCATCGGTCTTTTCGTCCGTCATCCGATCCAGCGTCTTGTAGATCATAGATAAACGGTGATTGCCCTTCAGCCGTTCCCGATTTTCGATCAGGAAGTTCCAGTACAGATAGTTGAACGGGCACGCTTTCGGCCCGTTTTTCTTGGTCACTGCATAGCTGCAGGATTTGCAACTATCGCTCATCTTGTTGATATAACTTCCTGATGCGGCGTACGGCTTGGTCGCCATCAAACCGCCATCGGCATAGAGCGCCATGCCGTGGGTATTGGGCGCTTCCACCCATTCATAGGCGTCCGCGTATACGGCGAGATACCAGTCATTGACCGCCTTGGGATCAATACCGGCAACCAACGCGAAGTTTCCTGTCACCATCAGCCGTTGAATATGATGCGCATAGGCGTGTTTGCGGGTCGTGGTGACGACATCACGCACGCACGCCATGTCGGTGTCCGCTGTCCAGTAGAAGTCAGGCAGCGGACGCTTGGCCTCAAGCGCATTGCGCTCAAGATAGTCCGGCATGAACCGCCAGTAGATTCCGCGAACATATTCACGCCAGCCCAGGATTTGCCGAATGAAGCCTTCCACCGCGTTCAGCGGGGCGTCGCCCTTTTCATAGGCCGCCTCCGCCTTTCGGCAGGCCATGAGTGGGTCGAGAAGGCCGATATTGAGATAGAGCGCGATGACAGAGTGAAACAGGAAGGCCTCGCCCTGTTTCATGGCGTCCTGGTAATCGCCAAAGCTGGGCAGGCCGTTGTGTAAAAACCAGTCCAGTTGCGCGTCCGCATCTTCGGCCGTGACGGCGTAACCAAAGGGTTCAAGATCGCCGAATTGATCAGGAAACTGTTCCGCGACCAGCTCAATGACCTGCCGGGTCATCGCATCAGGCTCGATCCAGGCGCGCTCGGGAAGGGTCACATCAGCGGGCAGTGATTTGCGGTTGTCCTGATCAAAATTCCATTGCCCGCCAGCGGGCTTGTCGCCCTCCATCAAGATACCCGTCTCCCGCCGCATCTCGCGATAGAAATACTCCATGGTGAGGCGCTTGCGTCCGTCCGCCCACGCGTCAAACCGGTCCAGCGAACAGATGAAACGGTCGTCGCGACGGATTTGAACGGGTATATCAAAAGCGTCCGACCAGCTCTCAATATCCGTCTTCAAGCGATATTCGCCCGGAGAGGTGGTGACGACCGTATCAAAGGCCTGTGTCTCAAGCGCCCGAGCCACTTCTGATTTCAACGCGCCGGTGTTGTCCGGATCGTCAAACCTCACATAGCGCACGGACTTGCCGCCCCCTTCCAGGCTGGAAGCGAAATGGCGCATGGCGGAGAAGATGAAGGCGATCTTCTTGGCGTGATGAGGGACGTATGACGCTTCTTCAGCGACCTCCGCCATCAGTATCAAATCGCCATCGCTATAATCAGCTAGGCTGGCGATGGATGCGCTGAGCTGATCGCCGAGAACAAGTCTGAGCGCAGGCATCAGCCCCTCAAAGGATCAGCACGGCGTTCATAGCGAATGGTCTGGCCCCTCGCCTCAAACTGGCAGCCGGCCCAGCGACCGTTTTCGTCATACCACAGGTCTACGGTCAGATCGCTGGAGAGCCGATAGCGATGGGCGGTGATGCGCGCGCCATCGGCCGCCAGCATTTCCTCGCCCAGATAATCCACCGTCACATCCAGCTCACTGCCATGTTCGGTGTTCAGGATGTCGTAGGCGCCTGTGCGATAGCCGCGCCAGTGCGAGCTGGGCAGAACCGAGAGCGGAAACTCGAGTGAAATTGCGCCCGCATCCGGGGTTTCACCCTCCACATCCAGACCCTCATTGGTGGTTTGAGCCTGCACACGATAGGTCTCGCCATCCTTGAAGGTTTCTGCGTTCAGTCCGATCAGCTGGCCTTCACGCCAGCGCTCAGTAGATTGGTGCTCATAGCGAAAGACGGTGATCGGCCCCAGACCGGCGCGAAGCTCGATGTCGACGGAGACCAGCAAATCATCCCCGTCCTGCTCGAAATGGACGGCGTGCGTGCCCATACGCTTGTCGCCATCGCGATAGACATCAAAGACAATGCTCTCGCCCGCGTTCGGCATGGGAGTGGGCGAAGGCGCGTTATCAGCGGAGCCCCATGCGGCGCTCGTCAGCACAGCGCCTGCGCTCAAGGTCGTCATGATCAGTCGCAGCATGGTGAAACCTCCAAACAAAGGATCAGGACCGGTCCCAGCCCAGGACGCGGCTGGCCAGTGAGATGACCGGGTGTGTGAACTGCAGGCGTCCCATTTCAACCGACAGGCAAATGCAAGGACCGTCCGCATGAGCGCGTGGATTATGCGTCAGGGACGGATCGGCATGACAGACATCGCCCGCGCGATAATCCGCGTGGCCATCATTGAAACCACCCTTCAACACCAGGGTCAGCTCTTCAGCCTGGTGAGTGTGTTCGGCGACGCCGCGCCCGGACGGCAGGCTGAGAAGGCGCACATGAACGCCATCTTCTTCCAGGGGCTCTAGCGGCATTTCCTGAATTCCGCCCATCTTGTTCATCCAGATGGGATGCGGATGGTAGCTCAAGACACGCTTGAGAGTATCGGGCAGGTCCAGGTTCAATTGATCAGACAGACGCGGACGCTGAGTAGCGGGAGCATGCGACAAGCCGCCCAGTTTTTGAGACAAAGCCTCAAAGGCGCCGACATTCATGGCGGCCGGCTCTGTGTCTTCAAGCAGACCGCCCATGACGTGCTCAGCCTGATGCAGCAAGGTGTAGGCGCTCGCATTCATCTCTGCGTGGCAGGCGGCGAGAACCTGCACCGCTTTGGGCGCTGCGCCGCTGGCCACGTCCACCATCCATGCTGCGTCAAGCGTATGCATTTCGGTCACTCCAATTGTTCGTATCTTCTTACGCAGACGCGACGAAAACGGATCACGCCTGTGTTAAGGCGAGCCCGTTTGATTGCAGCCAGGTCAGACAGCTCCTAACTTGGCGCTCAGAACGCTGAAAAGAGGCTCGCCATGATCCCCCGCCCCGCCCGCTCTGTCATTGATCTCATCGGCGATACGCCGCTCCTTCGTCTAAACAAGGTGTCTGACGCAACAGGATGTGAAATCCTGGGCAAGGCCGAGTTCCTCAATCCGGGCGGATCGGTGAAGGATCGTGCGGCGCTTGGCATCATACGCGAAGCGGAAGCCAGCGGCGCGCTCAAACCGGGCGGGACCATTGTGGAAGGCACCGCCGGCAATACCGGCATCGGCCTGGCCATGGTCGGACGCGCTTTGGGCTACAAGGTGGTGATTGTATTTCCGCGCACCCAGTCACGGGAGAAAGCGGACGCCATCCGCCTGATGGGCGCCAAGCTGATCGAAGTGGATGCCGTCCCCTATTCCAACCCCAATCATTATGCGCGCTATTCAGGCACGCTGGCGGAAGAGCTGAACGCGACTGAACCCAATGGCGCGATCTGGGCGAACCAGTTTGACAACACCGCCAACCGTCGCGCCCACGCCCAGACCACAGGCCCTGAAATCTGGGAGCAGACCGGCGGCAAGGTGGATGCCTTTGTGGCGGCGGTCGGATCCGGCGGCACGATTGCGGGCGTGTCAGATGCGCTGAAAGCCAAGAATGACGCCATCAAGATCGCCCTCGCAGATCCCGGCGGCGCGGCGCTATACGGCTATTACGCCCATGGCGAGCTGAAAGCTGAAGGCAATTCAATCACCGAAGGCATCGGACAGAGCCGCATCACCGCCAATCTGGAAGGCGCTCAAATCGATGAAGCTTTCCGCATTCCGGATGAGGAAGCGCTAGGCATTCTCTATGATCTCGTGATGGAAGAAGGCCTGTGTCTGGGCGGTTCAGCTGGCGTGAATATCGCCGGCGCGGTCCGCCTGGCCCGCAAGATGGGGCCGGGTCACACGATCACGACCATTCTTTGCGACCATGGATCACGCTATCAGTCCAAGCTCTACAACCCCGACTTCTTGCGTGAAAAAGGCCTGCCGACCCCGCCCTGGCTCGATTAGACGGAGCGTTCAGCGCACGGGCGGAGCATACAGCAGCCCGCCCTGGTTCCATTGGGCGTTCAGTCCCCGCTCTAGCTGAAGCGGGGACGCTTCACCCAGATTGCGTTCGAACATCTCGCCATAATGGCCACCTGCAGCGATCGCTCGCCGCGCAAAGTCCTCGTCAACACCGAGACTTAAGGCGATATCTTCATCCAATCCCAGAAGTCTGCGGACTTCCGGACGGTTTGAAATCTGGCCCGGCTCTGAAAGCTGGCTTTGCGTAACCCCGTATTCTTCGGCCGCAATAAGCGCCATCAGCACCCATTCCACCGCCATTTCGAACCGGGGATCGCCGGCTTTCACCACGGGCGTCAGCGGTTCCTTGGAAATGACGTCAGGCAGGACCATGTGCCGGTCGGGTTCAGTGAGGCTGCGTCTGAAGCCGGCCAGGCGTGAGACGTCGCTGGTGAACGCATCACATTCCCCCGCCTCATACGCTATGCGGGCGTCCGCGACGGTTTCAACGGATACGGTGGTGAAATTCAGCCCGTAGCGTTCTGAATAATCGTCGAGATTAAGCGCGCTGGTGGTCTCGGGCTGCACGCAGATGCGCGCGCCGCTCAGCTCCTGCGCTGAGGTGAGGCCCAGGTCGGCCGGGGCCAGAAAGCCCTGGCCATCGTAATAATAGACGCCTGTAAATCGCACTGCTTGAGTGGCTGCCCGCGACAAGGTCCAGCTGGTGTTGCGCAACAGGATGTCCACATCGCCGTCCCGCAAGGATTGAAACCGGTCGAGGGTTGTTGTCGGCACAAACTGGGTGCGGTTGGGATCGCCAAGAAAAGCGGCGGCGTAGGCGCGGCAGAGATCGACCTCGAACCCGCTCCACACGCCGTTTTCGTCAGTTTCTGCAAACCCCGTCAGCCCGGTGTCGACGCCGCATCTGAGCACGCCGCGATTCTGTATATCGGCCATGTGCGAGCGGGATGCCGCCACATCGCTTTGGGAAACCGCGAAGCCCAATGCAAACGCGGTCGCCCCTTTTGCGAGGCGACGCGGGTCCATCAGGTCGAACAAAGACGCTGGCGTCATCGGTCCAACCGCCTTACATGCTGAAATCAATACCTCAGGTGTAACGAAGAGAAGGGAGCGCGTCGACATGAAACGCGACACCCGACTGATCCATTCCGGTCAACCTCGCCGCAGCGACGATTTGGTCAATCCGCCGATCGAGCGCGCTTCGACCGTGGTCGCGCCCTCAACGGCCGAGCTGTACAACCCTACTCCGCCTCGGCGCCATTACGGGCGTGGCGGGCTAAGCCCCAATACAGAATTACGTGACGCGATCGCTCAGCTTTATGAAGCGGACCACGTGGCGCTGGCGCCGTCCGGGCTGGCGAGCGTGATCCTGGCGCTTCGCACGGCCCTGCCCGAGCAGCCTTCAGGCATGCAAGCGCTGATTACCGATTCCGCCTACGGACCGGTGCGGCGCTTCTGTGATGAAGAATTGCCGCGCTATGGCGTGACGCCAGTCTATTACGACCCGCGAATTGGCGCAGACATCTCGACTTTGCTCGCCAAACCGACCGCGCTCGTGCTTCTGGAAGCTCCCGGATCCTTGACGTTTGAGGTGCAGGACATCGCCGCCATCGCCCGCGCAGCCCGAGACGCCGGCGCCGCCAGCGTGATCGACGACACCTGGAGTGCGGGCCTGTTGATGAATCCGCTTGAGCTGGGCGTGGATTACGCAGCCCAGGCGCTGACCAAATATGTCGGCGGGCATTCCGATTTCCTGATGGGGGCGGTGGCCGCGCGCGGAGACGCGGCGGCGCGCCTGAAAGACAAGGATGTCTTGTTCGGCGGCCATGTTTCGCCCGATGACGCTTATCTGTGCCTGCGCGGTTTGCGGACATTGTCCTTGCGGATCGAACGCTCCGGCGCTTCTGGTCTCGCCATCGCCCGCCAGCTTGAGGATCACCCCAGGATCGCCCGCGTGTTGCATCCAGGCCTTGAGAGCCATCCCGACCATGCCCTGTTCGCGCGCCAGTTCAGCGGCTCATCGGGCTGTTTCGCCTTTGTGCTGGACGGGATGGACGCGCGGGCGGGCGAAGCGATTGCAGAGTCTCTGCATCTGTTTCGCCTGGGGTTCAGCTGGGGCGGCTATGAAAGCCTGATCCTGCCCTGCGACCGCCAGATCCGGCGCACCGCCGTGCCCTGGACAGCCGAAGGCGCTCTTCTGCGCCTGTCTGTGGGACTTGAGGATGTGGACGACCTCTGGGCGGATCTGACTCAGGCGCTTGGCTGAGAGTCAGACCCGCCCCGAAGGCGTCTAGCCGTGCACTTCCAGGAGCGGCACGCGAGAGGCGCGCAAGGCCGGGAAAAAGCCGCCCAGCAAGCCCACCAGCAGCGCCAGGACCACCCCGTTCACCACCGCTGCGGGCGTTACCGCGAACGAGAACACCACTTGTGTGAAGCTGCCGCCAAGGGTGGATGCGCTCACGCCGTCAAAGACGAAATAGGTGATCAAGGCCCCTACAAGGCCGCCGATAAAGGCGAGCATCAGGGACTCCACCAGCGTTCCCACAAAGGCGGCGAAACCTGAAAAGCCCAAAGTCCGCAAGGTGGCGATCTCGCGAATGCGCGAATCCACCGAGGCGTACATGGCGTTCCACGCCCCGGCGAGCGCGCCGACGGCCATGATGATGGCCAAAGGCCAGCCCAGATACATGATCAGATTGGACAACCCACCCGCTGATTGGGCGAAGAAGTCCTTCTCCGTTTCTACATCGAGATCCAGACGCGGTTCGTTTTCCACATAGTCCTGAAGTTCGGTCAGGCCGGTTTCGCCATCAAGCTCTACCCGGATCGACTGATAGCTCGCGCCGCGTTGATAAAGATTCTGAACAGTGCCGATATCGGCCCAGATCTCGGAATCAAAGACTGAACCGCCGGTCGAGAAGATGCCGACAATGCGCCATTCATTGGGGCCCATGCGGATGGTGGAGTTCAAATCAAAACCGGAGAACTCCCGGATGACGCCCTCGCCCACCACGATCTCGTTGGAGCCTTCGGCGAACATGCGGCCCTGAACGATCTGGAAGTTTTCGCGCAGGCGCGGCGCCATCTCATCCACGCCCCGCAAGGACAGGCTGGCGTCATTGCCGGTCGAGCGTTTGGTCGCGTCGGTGATGACATACAGCTCGGCCGACAGAATGGCGTTCCCTTCCGCATCCCGAGCCACGCCGGGTGCGGTTTCGATCAGGCGCACCGTATCCCGTCCAAAGCCGGAATTGAGTTCAGCTTGAGCGCCAGAGCGCAGAAGGACGGCGATCTGCTCTGATCCGGTCCCGCTGACGGTGGCGCGGAAGCCGTTGGCCATGGCGAGGAAGCCCAGAAGGACGCCCACCACCAGAGCGATGGAGAGGATGGTCGCCAGCGACATGCCCCAGCGTTGCGGGATGGAGCGCAGATTGATCGAGGTGACCGCAAGAATTTGCGAGATCATGGCGATTACTCCTTACCCAAAGCGTCGACGATTTTCAGACGCATGGCGTTGAGGGCCGGTACAAACCCGGTCACGAGACCGAAGGCGATCATCAGGCCAAACGCCTGGATCCAGGTGTCTCGGCCCACACCAAGGCCCGGCAATTGCCCACCTGCGACCTGGGCGATGCCGCTGAGCAGGAGCACGGCGGCCCCCAGTCCCAACAAGCCTCCGACCAGGCTGAGGAGCACTGATTCCGACATCACATGGGTGAAGATGCGCGAGGATGAGAAACCAAGCGTCTTCATGACGCCCACTTCCTTGGTCCGCTCATTGATCGCCATCACCATGGTGGTGCCTACGATCATCAAAATGGTGGCGAAGGCCGCGCTGACGACAAGGCTCAGGATCAATCCGATATTGCCCAGCTGTTCGACAAACGCCTGGGAAAACGCGGCTTCGGTGGTGGTTTCGGTTTCAGCCGGCGAGTTGGCGAACATGTCGTCAATCCGCTGAGACACCGCATCATTGATCGCTGGATCCCCTGTCAGCATGATCATCCAGCCGATCTGGTCGCGATTGAACGCCAGCGCTTCGTTGTAATAGTCGTACTGCATCAAGAGGTAGTTGGTGGGGAGGTCCTCATCTTCCGTGGTCAGGATCGCACAGACCTCCACATCCCAGGCGCTGGAGCCGTCCTGCTGCCGCCAGATGTTCGAGCTGAGCGGGAAACGATCCCCCACACTCCATTCATACTGTTCGGCGAGATCCGCCCCGACGGCAACGCAATCGCGGCGTTCAGCCAGTGCGGCGCGCTGGTCGGCGGGCAGCTCCAGTTCGGGGTAGACGACCAGATAGCTGTCCATATCCACGACGAATGACTGCACGAAGTTGCGCACGTCCTGGAAATACCCGCCAAACCAGGAGGCGTGCGTGACGGCCTGCACGCCATCCACACCTTCAACCCGACCCCAATAGGCGAAAGGCATGGTCTGGGTGAAATTGATCTTGTTCACCGTCACTAGGCGGTCAGCCCGCGACAGTTCTTCAGAAGAGTTGAGCACCCGGTCGATCGAGGCGAGCGCGCCAAAAATCAGGAAGGCCGTCATGATCGAGAGGATCAGCAGGATCGCGCGGGTTTTCTTCCTGAACAGGGATTTGCGTATGAGCGTGAGGTCATTCATGCCATCGCTCCGGATTCCACAAAGCGCCCTTTATCAAGGTGCAATTCGCGACGGGCGTATTTGGCGGCCGCCGGGTCGTGGGTGACCATGACGATCGTCTTGCCGAGCTCTGAATTGAGCAGCTGCAGCGTTTCAAGGATTTCGTCCGCGGTGGTGCGATCAAGATCGCCCGTCGGCTCGTCACAGAGCAGCACGTCGGGATCGGCGACCAGCGCCCGGGCAATGGCGACACGCTGTTGCTGACCCCCTGAAAGCTGGCGAGGACGGTGTTTGCCGCGATCGGCCAGCTTGACCACTTCCAGAGCGGTCTGAACCCGACGCTTGCGTTCCTTGCCAGACAGATTGGTCAGCAGTAACGGCAATTCCACGTTCTGGGCCGCCGTCAGGGTCGGCATCAGATTATAGAATTGGAAGATGAAGCCCACATGGCTCGAGCGCCATTTGGACAGCTTCGCCTGGCTGAGATTGTCGATCCGGAGCCCGTTGCAGACCACCTGCCCGCCAGAAGGCTTGTCGATGCCGCCCAGAAGGTTGAGCAAGGTTGTCTTGCCAGACCCGGACGGCCCCATGATCGCGATGAAATCACCGCGATTGATGGTCATGGTCAGGTCTTCAAAGATCGCAACGCTCTCTTTGCCGCGGGTATAACGCTTGGAGAGATTTGTGAGTTCGTAGAGCACGTCGGTCATGATCTGTCCCTATCGCCTGGTGCTGAGATCGAAATTCAGTCTTGTTCGAGAAACGTCACGCGGGCGGCCATGTCCGGCAGGACCCGGTCATCACGCTCTCCCAGAGCCACGCGGACGCGGATGGTCGCCCGAGCGCGGTCTGCTGTGGGAATGATGGCTTCCACATGGGCGGGAATGCGCCAGTCCGGGTAAGCGTCCAGAATGGCCTCAACGCGCTGGCCGGCCCGCACGCGCTGGATCTGGCCCTCGTTCACATCCACTTCGAGCTCCAGGCTGTCCATGTCGACCAGGGTCGCAATGCCGGTCCGGGTGAAGCCGCCGCCTGCGGATACAGGTGAGAGGATCTCACCGACTTGCGCGTTCTTGGCGATCACCACGCCGCCAAACGGCGCGCGCACCACATGACGGTCCACATAATCGCGCTGGCTGCGTACGCGCACACGGGCGGCGGCAAGATCCGCACGCGCGGCGCTGAGCTGAGCCTGAAGGCTGTCGAGCTGGGCCTGTTCGGCGGTCCGTCGTGAATCGGTCGCGTAGCCTGAGCTGATCAGCTGTTCTGTACGGGTCAGTTGCGTGCGCGCTTCAGTCACTTGCGCGGCGAACGATTGCGCCCGCTCGGCTGCAGCCGCCTGCTGAGCTTCAAACAGATCAAGATCGATGCGGGCGCGATCATCATCGAGATAGGCGAGCACTTCGCCCTCCTCGACCACGGCGCCTTCTTCAATCAGCACATCGCGGATGCGGCCCGTGATCTCTGCGGAAACCGTCGCTTGTCGGCGCGCCACCACATACCCGGACGCCACAAGGCCCGAGCTTGGCGCGGGACGCGTTGATGCCGTTGGTGTGGCGGCAGGCGCCGTCTCGACCGTTTCAACGCTGCGGTCCGGTCTTTCCGTCGTGACCGCCGGAGCGGGTTCAGCCTTGGGAGAGAAATACCAGGCAGCGCCGGCGCCGCCACCGCCCGCCAGTACAATTGCGACCAGAAGCGCCACCCATCCGGGTCCGCCCGATCCGTGCGACTCCTGGGTTCGCTCAATCGTCAGAGAGTGCAATTGCTCTGTTCGTTCGTCATTCATGCGTCATGCCCCCTGTGCGCTATTCGCGCGAGCAGTGTATCAGTTCCCGCCATGGGCGCTGGAGAAATCGATTAGTCGGTCCCGGCCTCGCCCATGGATTTCACTTAGCCCCTGTCTCCGGGCGCGCGTTAGTGACAGGTGTCACCCAGCGTCAAATCCGTTCAACGCGAAACAAAATAATCAGGGCCGAGTGTTGCGTTGCAGCAAGGGCCGTGTCAGAGCACGCAGCTTGTTTGCCGCTCAATGGCGCACACTATCTTATCCAGCCGGGATCTATCGTGATGGTCAAAGCCACCCTCAACGCGCTTGTGGAACGTCTTTCTCTGACCGAGCAGGACGCGAACCTGTCTCTGACCAACCCCAATCGGCTGAAAACCGAAGTGCTGGCCGGTTTGACGGTGGCGCTGGCGCTGGTGCCTGAAGCAGTGGCCTTCGCCTTTGTGGCCGGCGTGCATCCGCTGGTTGGCCTGTATGCGGCTTTTATCGTGGGCCTGATCACCGCGGTGTTCGGCGGCCGTCCGGGAATGATCTCGGGCGCGACGGGCGCGCTGGCGGTCGTGATGGTGGCGCTGGTGGCCGAACATGGCGTTGAATACCTGTTCGCGACCGTCGTGCTGATGGGCGTGCTTCAGCTGGGCGCGGGCATCTTCAAACTTGGCAAATTCATCCGGCTGGTGCCGACCCCGGTGATGCTGGGCTTTGTGAACGGCCTGGCCATCGTGATTTTCCTCGCCCAGCTGGGCCAGTTCCAGGTTCCAGGCTCCGACCATGGCGGCGGCGGTCACGGACTGGCGGGAGGCGACTGGCTGACTGGTGTCCCATTGATGGTGATGCTGGGACTGACGGGCCTGACCATGCTCGTCATCTGGGCGTTGCCAAAGTTCACCAAGGCGATCCCGGCGCCGCTGGCGGGCATCGCCATCACCGCCGCCATCGTCATCGGCTTTGGTCTGGACGCGCCGCGCGTGGGCGATCTCGCCAGCATTCAGGGCGGGCTGCCGGGCTTCCACATCCCCACTGTGCCGCTGAATTTCGAAACGCTTCAGATCATTTTCCCCTATGCGCTGGTCCTGGCCGCCATCGGTCTGATTGAAAGCCTTCTGACGCTTAACCTTGTGGGTGAGATGACCGGCAAACGCGGCGGCGCGTCCCAGGAATGCGTGGCTCAAGGCGCAGCGAACCTGGTCACCGGTTTCTTCGGCGGCATGGGCGGTTGCGCCATGATCGGCCAGTCCATGATCAATGTGCAATCGGGCGCGCGCACGCGCCTCGCCGCGATCATGGCGGCGCTGTTCTTGCTCAGCTTCATCCTGTTTGGCGCACCGCTGATCGAGCAGATCCCGCTGGCGGCGCTCACGGGGGTGATGTTCATGGTGGTGATCGGAACGTTCGCCTGGAACTCGCTCCGGATCATGTTCAAGATCCCGCGCTCTGATGCGCTGGTGATCGTTCTGGTCACGGTGGTGACCGTTCAGTACGACCTGGCCGTGGCGGTCGTCGCCGGCGTGATCGTATCCGCGCTCGTTTATGCCTGGCGCTCGGCGAAACGTCTTCATATTTCAGCCCATGACAGCCATACGGTGCCCGGCGCGAAAACCTATGAACTGGACGGTCCGCTCTTCTTCGCCTCGACCGACAATTTCAGCGAACTGTTTGATATCGAGAACGATCCGGATGTGGTGATCGTGGACTTCAAACGCTCGCGTGTGGTGGACCAATCCGCCTTGCAGGCGATTGAGGACCTGGCGCTGAAATATGAAGCCAGCGGCAAGGAGCTTCGTCTGCGTCATCTGTCTCGAGATTGTCATCAGCTGCTGACGAAAGCCGGTCAGCTGATGATCGATTCCGATGATGATCCGGAATACCAGATCGCGACGGACTATTCGGTGAAGACGGGGGCGTTCGGCGGCGGTCACTAGAGCCGCTATTGGGCTGACCGCCCCATCAGCCAGTAGATGGCGTCGTGGCGCTCTTCAAATAGGCGCATTTCCACGGCGCCGCCGCCGGTGGGGAAGAACCGCGTCCAGGCGTCGACCGTATCCCGGATGCTGTCCTTCACGCCATAGAAGGCATTGAATTGCCGTGTGCGGGACTTGTCGCCGAAATCGCGCGCGCGTTGATTGGCGAAGCTGACAAGATCGGCGGAGGTCAGGGTGATTTCTTCAACCTCTGTGAGATTGATCAAAGTCCGGCCATGGGTCGAGATCGGGCCAACCTGCATATAGGTCATGGCTTCGCGAACCGCCGGCGCATCCATACAGGCCGGATAGATCACTTCCAGAATGTCGCGATCTTCATCGAAGACGAAGCGGAGTCGCCCCTGCCCTGAAATAGTGTCCGACATGACTGCCCCCGTGCCTTCAGCCCATGGCGACCCCGGTAGGACTCGAACCTACAACCGTCGGATTAGAAGTCCGGTGCTCTATCCAGTTGAGCTACGGGGCCTGACCGTCACCCTCATTAGAACGGAACGCCGCATCCTGTGAAGATACGGCGTTGCGGGAAAGGGTCAGTTTTAAGGGCTGCCTTGCGGCGGCTTGGCCTTAGTGAGACCAGGGTTCCTTGCGATCCGCATCGAAATTGGCGGCGTAGGATTTGATCTTGCGCGGGGTCTCGCGCACTTCACGGACCTGAAACGCGATGCCGTAACGCTGTGCGTAAGACACAGCGGCGTCCTTGGTATCGAAATGAAGGTGGATCTGACGGCGGGTGTCGCCGCTGGACGACCAGCCCATCAAGGGGTCGGGACGCTTGGCCATGGCGGGTTCAAATTCCAGCACCCAGTCCTGAGACTTGGCGCGGCCTGATTGCATGGCGGTTTTTGAAGGGCGGTAGATCTTCGCGAACATGATTCTCGTCCAGACTTGGCTGTCGACAGTCCTGTCTCACCCAAAGCTTCCTAAGAAGCCCTGAAGATGATGGTCGGGGCGGCAAGATTCGAACTTGCGACCCTCTGGTCCCAAACCAGATGCGCTACCAGGCTGCGCTACGCCCCGACATGCAAATCGTTTAGGGGGCTGCGCCGTCCGGCGCAAGCACCCTAGCGCTGCGGATCTGTTTCTTCCGCAGTCTCATCGGCAGCCATCGGCGACTCTTCGTCGGAGACATTGTCAAACAGCGGGTGTCGCACCAGGTCGCCCGGCTCGATGCCCAGCTCCAGCGTGCGCCCGCCATTGAGCTCCACCACTGCGATCACGCGATAGTCTGACGACATGGGGCGACGTGAAAACGGCTGCGCCCCGGTGACGATCTTGGCGATCTCGCCATTGGCCCGCACATAGAGAATGTCGAGCGGGATGATCGTGTTCTCCATCCAGATGGAGATGAAATCCTCACGCCCGAAATCAAACAGCATGCCGGCGTCAGGATCCATGGATTCGCGATGCATCAGACCCCGCTCACGGGAATCATCGGTGTTTGCGACTTCAACAGTGAAGGTGTGCGAGCCGAAATCCCCTTCGATGGTCAGCGGGTCAGGACCGCCATACTCAACGATAGCGTCAGGCGCAGTGGGGTCGATAGACTGCGCCAGGGCGCAGCCGGCGGAGCCGAAACCGACAAGTGCGGCGGCAGCCAGGGCAAGAATGCGAGTTCCGATCATCATGGGCGGCAAGCTAGCTCCGCCCGCCTTTGCGCGCAATCTCTCAACGCGCCTGCAGACGGTCTGAAAATCAGAAATTGTCTTGCACCGCACAAATCACTTGCAGCTGGACGCTCAACACGGTTTTTTGCGCGCCAACATTCGCGTTTCGCTGGAGGACTATTCGTGCGCATTGATAAAATCAGCGCCGGCGTGAACCCGCCTGAAGACATCAACGTCATCATCGAGGTTCCCGTCGGCGGCCAACCGGTCAAGTACGAGCTGGATAAAGACTCAGGTACGGTGTTCGTCGACCGCTTCCTGCACACCCCGATGCGCTATCCGTGCAATTACGGCTTCATGCCGCACACCCTGTCAGATGACGGCGATCCCATCGATGTGATGGTTCTGGGTCAGACCGAGCTGGTGCCGGGCTGCGTCGTGCGCGCCCGTCCGATCGGCGTGCTGATGATGGAAGACGAGAGCGGCCAGGACGAGAAGATCCTCGCCGCCCCGCACGCCAAGCTGACCCCGTTCTATGACGACATCAAAGACTATAACGATGTCCACGGCGCTCAGCTGGCGCGCATCACCCACTTCTTTGAGCACTACAAGGATCTCGAGCCCAATAAATGGGTGAAGGTTCAGGGCTGGCATGGCGTCGAACGCGCCCGCGAGATGATCACGGCCGCCATGGAGCGCGCCAAGAAGGCCTAGCCCTCTTGCCGATGAAGATCTTGAAGACGGCGCACGGGTCTCTCGTGCGCCGTTTTTCATGCACAGGCCACAAAGGCGCGACCGTTTGCTGACGCGGTTCTGAGACGATTGTGAGGAGAGGCGACGCGCGTGGCAGGCCCTAGGGGAATCGAACCCCTCTTTCCAGGTTGAAAACCTGGCGTCCTAACCGATAGACGAAGGGCCCGCATCGGTGTGGAGGCGGTGATATATCTGTCCCGGCGGTGTCATGCAAGCATGTCTGTGTAGGTTTTACAGCAATCGGTGCAGATCGTTTCAGTCCGCCTTGGCCAGATCTTCCAGATGCAGTTCCGCCTTGCGTCCATAGCGATTATCTTCGGCTTTCAGTTTGCCCGCCACGTGCCACAGCCCGTCCGGACCATTCAGCAGCGCCTGCCCCATCGGACCGTCAGCGGTGCGGAAGCTGATCCCGGTCAGACGCCCGCCGCCCGGCGATTCAAAGGTGAAACGCACATGATCGGTCCCGACCCGTTGCGCGTAACTGCGCCGCAAGGATGAGAACGCGAATCGCGGTTCGGGATTGCCGGCCCCATAGGGCGCAGCAGCGGACAGGGCCTCGCAGAACTCAAAACTGACAGCGGAGGGGCTGACGACGGCGTCCACCTGATAGGTGCGCGCTTCATCCGCCCTCGCCCATTCATCCTTGAGTGTTTCAGAGAGAAATTCAGTCAGCTCACCGATTCGCGACGCCTGGATCGTCAGGCCGCAGGCCATGGCGTGACCGCCGCCCGCTTCCAGCAGTCCCGCTTCACGCGCCGCTGCAACCGCGCCGCCCAGATTGACCCCGGCGCAGGATCGGCCGGAGCCTTTCCCAAGACCGGTTTCAGGATCAATGCCGATGACGATGGCGGGACGGTTGAAGCGTTCCTTGATCCGGCCCGCCACAATGCCGATGACGCCGGGATGCCAGTGATCGCCGGACGCGACGAGGATAGACGTGTCATCTGCAATGGATTGCGCTTCGACCTGGGTCTGCGCCTGCTCCAGGACATCGGATTCAATGGCCCGGCGTTCCGCATTGAGGGCATCCAGAGTCTGGGCGATATGAGCGGCTTCCGCTGGATCGGTCGTCATCATCAGGCGCGCGCCGAGATCAGACTGCCCCACGCGACCACCCGCATTGATGCGCGGCCCCAGCAGGAAACCCGCATGATAGGGCGAGGCCGGCCCTGTAACGCCCGCAGCGGCCGCCAAGGCCGCCATGCCGGGACGCGTCCACGCGCTCATCACTTTCAGTCCCTGGGTGACGATCGCCCGGTTCACACCCGTCAGCGGCACCACGTCACAGATCGTTCCAAGCGCGGCCAGGTCGGCAAAATCGAGAATATTGGGTTCAGCTTGATCCTTGAAAGCGCCGCGTTTGCGCCCTTCCCGGTTTAGCGCCGCCAGCAGCACGAACGTCACGCCCGCCGCCGCCAGATGCCCGCATCCGGACGCATCGCCCGGCTGATTGGGGTTCACCAGCGCATCCGCCGGGGGGATCTCGCCGTCCATCAGGTGGTGATCAATCACCACAACGGGCAGATCCATCTTGTGCGCCGCCGTCAACGGCCCGACGGACGCCGCCCCGCAATCGAGCGTGATGACCAGTCGAGCGCCTTGTTCTTTGAGATGTTTCAGCGCCGGAGCGTTCGGGCCATAGCCTTCCTCAATCCGGTCTGGCACGTAGATGATGGGTTCTGCGCCCAAAGCCCGCAGCCAGCCGCCCAGCTGAGCGGCGGAGGTGGCGCCGTCCACGTCATAATCTGCGAACAGCGCGATCCGATCGCCCGCCTCGACAGCGTCCCAGATGCGCACCGCGGCTTCGTCCATGCCTTTCAGGCTGGTCGGATCGGGAAAGCTGTCGCGGAGTTTGGGGGCGAGGAAGGCCGGGGCGGCGTCTGCGGTCAGTCCGCGCGCCGCCATCAGCCGCGCCAGAGCGTCAGAGACGCCCGTAGCGCGGGTGATCGCTTGTATGGCTGCGTCGTCAGCCGCTTTCAACCGCCAGGTCCGCCCGGCCAGAGACTGGCGGACGCCAAAAAGCGGCTCGGCGGACATCGGGCTCAAGACTGATGCGGCCGCCGGGTGGTGATGACGCGGCGCATCCCGGAAGCGGACGAGAAGACGAGAGATTGTGTCTCCACATACCCGGGGCCGAAGGTGACGCCGGAGACCATTTCGCCATGGGTCACGCCCGTGGCGATGAACAGGCAATCCTGAGACGCCAGCTCTTTGAGATCATATTTGCGATCGAGATCAGCGATCCCGACGCGTTTCGCGCGTTCACGTTCGTCGTCCGTTCGGAAGTACAAACGCCCTTGCATCTGACCGCCCAGGCATTTCAGGGCCGCTGCGCTCAAGACGCCTTCAGGCGCGCCGCCGCGACCGATATAAATGTCCGCCTCGCCGTCAGGATCGGCAGCGTTGATGCAACCCGCCACATCACCATCCGTAATGAAGTTGATGCGCGCGCCGGTCGAGCGGATCGACTCGATGATGTCTTCATGGCGTTCGCGATCCAGCACGCATGCGGTCATGTCAGACGGAGCGACGCCCTTGGCTTTCGCCAACGCTTTGACATTGTCCGCCGGGCTGGCGTCCAGATCGATGACGCCTTCAGGATAGCCCGCGCCGATGGCGATCTTGTCCATATAGGTATCTGGCGCGTTCAAGAGGCCGCCTCGCGGAGCCAGCGCCAGAACGGCCAGAGCGTTCGCCATGCCTTTCGCGGTCAGGCTTGTGCCTTCGAGCGGATCCAGGGCGATGTCGATTTCAGGCCCCTCGCCCGTTCCCACTTCCTCGCCGATATACAGCATGGGCGCTTCGTCGCGCTCGCCTTCGCCGATGACGATACGGCCTTTCATCTCGGTCGCATTCAACCCGGTGCGCATGGCGTCCACAGCGGCCTGGTCGGCGGCGATCTTGTCGCCTCGTCCCACAAGGGCGGAGGCGGCGATAGCGGCCATTTCAGCCGCATTCAGCGCGCCGGTGACAAGACGATCGAGGGCGAAACCATCGGACATGGGGAGTCTTCCTTCAGGCAATCCGGAGTAAATCGGTGTTTATTGCGGCGGTTGGGTGCGGGCGCGCTGTTCAGCGGCGTAACGTTCAGAATCAGGGTCGGGACCGCGCAGCGCCTGGCCGGCCTCCAGGACAGCGAGACCGCTTTGCAGCACATCGGCTTCGTGCAGGTGCAAATCGGTGCGTTCATCCTCGGACAGGCGCAGCGTCGGCACGAAAACAGGCGCAGCATGGGCCGGTTGCGCCGCCAAAGCGTCATCGGTCCAGCGAGGATCCTGGTGGGCTGGCGCCATCATGCAGCCGGTGAGCAGCATGGATGACAGAAGAAGAAATGCTTTTTTCAGTGTCATGGCCTTCCAGCGACCTCCTGACCGGTGGACGCGGTCGTGGCTTTCTATACGCTTTGTCCCGTGGCTGTCACCCACTGTAAGGAGTCCGGGCGAATGACAACGCGCAAATCATCTTCCAAGTCCTCTGACGGATCGCAAGCCGAACCGAAAAAGACATCGACTCCGAAAGCGTCCGTCTCGAAGGCGAAAAAGCCGACGACCAAGCGGGCTCCCAAAGCCTCTGCGGCGAAAGCCAAGAGCAAGACTTCAGCCGATGCTCCGAAACCGCCGCAGCCCGATCAGCAGGACGAACTCCTGAGCCATATGCCTCAAGCGTATCTGGAGAAGCTGGACGAAATTTCTCGCAATGTGCTCAAGGCCTCCTTGAGCGGTCAGAAGCTCCTGAGTGAGCGCGTGCGCCGGTCGCTGGAAGGCGATCCGTCCATGATGCCTCAGGCCGACCCGCTTCACGCCAATCCAGAGGTGCTGAACACCTGGGAGCATATCCTGTCTGACCCTGAATTGCTCATGCAGTCCCAGGCAGACCTCTATGCCGGGTATCTGGATCTGTGGTCGAACGCCACACGCCGGATGATGAGCGGTGAAGCGTCGGATCCGGTGATCACGCCTGACCCCGCTGACAAGCGCTGGAAATCTGACGCCTGGCGCGATCATCCGCTGTTTGACGCCATGAAGCAGTCCTATCTGCTCAATCAGAGATTTCTGATGGGTCTGGTGGAAGGCGCCAAAGGGGTTGATGAAGCGACCAAACGCAAGGTCCAGTTTCTCACCCAGCAATTGGTGGACGCCCTCGCCCCGACCAATTTCGCCCTCACCAACCCCGAGGTGCTGGAAGAAATCGTCAAGACAAAGGGCGAAAACCTGACGCGCGGCCTGATGCGTCTGGTGGAAGACCTGGAACGCGGCGACGGCCGCCTGGCGCTCAGCCAGACCGACATGACGGGCTTTGAAGTCGGCAAGGACCTCGCCACGACGCCTGGCCAGGTGGTTTATCGCAACCGGGTGATGGAACTGATCCAGTACGAACCGGTGACGGAGCAGGTTCGCAAGCGACCCTTGCTGATCGCCCCGCCGTGGATCAACAAGTTCTACATTCTCGATCTGCGCCCGCAGAGCTCGATGATCCGTTGGCTGACCGAACAGGGCTTCACGGTTTTCCTGATTTCCTGGGTGAACCCTGATGCGTCCATGAAGGACGTGACGTTCCAGGACTACATCAAAGAAGGCTTGTTTCAGTCGCTCGAAGTGATTGAAGAGGTGACCGGAGAACATCAGGTCGACACGGTCGGGTATTGCATCGGCGGCACCATGCTGGGGACGGCGCTGGCCTGGATGGCGGTCGAGCACGATGACCGCATCGCTTCCGCGACCTTCTTCGCCGCCCAGCATGACTTCAAGCTCGCCGGTGACTTGCTCGTCTTCGCGGATGAAGAATGGATCGCTGAAATCTCACGCCTGATGGACGCTCAGGGCGGCGTTCTGGACGGCCGCACCATGGCGGACACCTTCAACATGCTGCGTTCGAACGATCTTGTGTGGTCGTTCGTGATCAAGAATTATCTCTTGGGCCGAGAGCCGCAAGCCTTTGATCTTCTATACTGGAACGCCGATCAAACCCGCATGCCCAAGGCGCTGCATCTGTTTTATCTGAATGCGTTCTATCGCCAGAACTTGCTCGCGGAGGGCAAGCTGGAGCTGGACGGTCATCTGCTGAACATGAAAGACGTCCAGATCCCGATCTTCATGCAGGCGAGCCAGAAAGACCATATCGCTCCGGCCGACAGCGTGTACCGATCGGCCCGCCTGTTTGGCGGACCGGTTGAATACATGATGGCGGGCTCAGGCCATATCGCCGGCGTGGTGAACCATCCCGACGCCCAGAAATATCAGCACTGGATCAACACCAAGCTGCCTGAAACGCGCGAAGACTGGATGAAGGATGCAGTCGAGTATCCCGGCTCCTGGTGGCCGCACTGGCGAGACTGGCTGCTGGCGCTCAGTGATGAACAGGTTCCCGCCCGGCAACCGGGAGGCGGCGTCAGAGAACCGCTCTGCCCGGCGCCGGGGGAGTACGTGAAGGTTCGAAGCTAGAGCAAAGGCTTGCGGGCGATGACAAACACCGTCGGCGCTTTCGCCGGACGGTGGGTATAGGTGATGTCAAACCCCGCCTGCCGCATTTCGTCGATCAGCCGTGTTTGGCGGAAAATCTGAAAATCTGGCCAGCCGCCAAACAGACGCATGATCGGCTTGATCAGCGCCAGAAACCACATGCCGTCTCCCAGACAGGCCGTGCTGG